>JBLINQ010000280.1:0-3097 GCA_047639315.1 Planctomycetota bacterium | reverse complement strand
GCCCAAGACGTCAAAGAGACCAAAGGCATTGGCTTTGAATTGCCCAACTGCCCCGTGGATGAGGTAGTCGTCTCGGATCAATTTCTCCGAAGTGGAGAAAAGCCCCTTGGTCTCAAGACCCGCAATGTTGCCCCAAGCGGTTATGTCTTTCACTTCGTTCACACCACCAACATAGATCGAGGAGGTGCCTGCACGGGCGGCGTATTCCCATTGTTCTTCGGAAGGTAAGTCGAGACCGACACGACTAAGGACTGCATTAGACATGGTCCAAGAAACTTGCTCAACTGGATTGAAAAGGCCGACCTCACCCTTGTGTCCCGTGTATTTCCAACCAACGCCGTAGTAGCTTGGACTCTTGTTAACTGATGGAGCGCGTTGCCATTGCCCCTGCGTCATCTCGTATTTTGACAGGAAGAATGATTCTAAGATCTCTACTTCCCGAAGCTCTTCATCAGACCGGGACTGAGGATCAAAATTCTGACCCTTCGGGTCAGTCTTCTGACTCCCCATCGAGAACTTCCCTTTTGGAATCAACACGAGGATGATCCCAGTCTTTTCCGTCATCGGAATTTTCCCTTCTCGATTCCGTTCTGGGATAGGGCCTTCATGAGTCTCAAGGTGAAGGAATTCAAAAAGGTCTGAGGTGGGGTCTTTGCCCAAGGGGACCAAGCCAACTTGCGCTTTCAGGTCCAAGCCGTCGTACTTGTCAGAACCCTTGATGGCAGCAATCGTCTTGTCCCAAAGAGCTTGATGGTCAGCGATGGTCTCCTTCGCGATCGTCTGGGCATGCAGCAGACGACGCTGCACATCGGCATAAGTCCCGGTCTTCTCAGCGCAGAACAAACCAAGGCTCTCGACCAATTCAGTCAGCACATCATGCTTCCATTGTTTGACATCATCATCGCCAAAACGCCAAGAAAGACGCTTTTCCATCTTGATTGCCAGCGTGTCTATATCTGCTTCAATTTTGTCGATGGAAGCGCCGAGCTTTTTTTCTAAACTTTCGTTCTCAGCAGAATCGTACTTTTCTTCGACGCTCTTTAGCCTCTTCTTGAGCTCGGCAAGTTGCTTACTCTCGGATGGATAATCCCGGATTTGTTCTTCTTCGGAATAGGGGCGCGCCGTCTCGCGCAGCGCTGCCAAGGACTCCTGATGCCCAGCGAGGGACTGCGACAGCTCTTCGTATTTCTGGAGCCATTTTTCGATGGCATCAATCTTGTCCGGACGCGCTGGCCAGAGTTTCTCCGCTGTCGCTGAGGCTTCTTGATACTTTTTCACGTCGGCTAAGCGTTCAAAATCGGAGAGTGCTTTCGACTTGTCTGCAAGGGCAGATTCCTTGGCATTGCGTTCGTTCTTCTCGGCCACGAGTGCAGCTTGTTCGCGTTTCAACGCAATCGACTTCTGCTCCGACTCGCTCTTCGCCAGGTCACGCGCCGTTTGAGCTTCGTCACGCGCTGCCTCGGCATCCTCCTGCGCCAACAGAGCTTCGTCGCGGGATGCACTCGCATCTTTCTCTTTGACATAGAAAACGCCTGCGACAGCGACTAAGGCTAAGAAAACAACCACACTCGCTGTGGCCACCGCTGGGTTTCTTTGCACCCAACGAACGGTCTTTATCCATGGCCCAGCAGGCTTGGCATGAATGGGCTTGTACTCTCGGACACGCCGCAAGTCTTCAGCGAATTCTTCGGCTGTTTGATAGCGACGGTCGGGGTCCTTCTCTAACGCCATTTCCACAATGACGCGCAAGTCATCCGAGATAACTGGGTTGAGTTTGCGGGCATTGGGTGGATCTTGAAACATGATCGCTTGATAGAGTTTTTCGCGATTCGGTGCCGCGAAGGGACGCTCAAGAGTGAGGCACTCGAAAAGCGTGACACCCAGAGAGTAAACATCACTTCTTCGATCAACGCGAATCGACGACCGCGTGATTTGCTCTGGCGACATATAAGCCGGTGTCCCCATCAAGTCACCGGTCATCGTCAACGTCGCCTGATCGGACTCTTCGTCTCGCGCTAAACCAAAGTCAAGAATGACGGGGCGCCCGTCATGGGCCAAAATGATATTGGCTGGTTTGATGTCGCGATGAATGAGGCTTTCTTCGTGAGCCGCATGAAGAGCACGGGCTGCGTCTTCAATCATCTTGACCACCTTCATGATCGAATCGCGGTCTTGAGGCGACTCGCCGTTTATACGCGTCTTAGAATTTGAGCCCTTGCCAGTTGCCGACGGTGTTTCTTCTTTCTTGCTGCCAGCCGATGTCGTGGTGTCAAAGGCAACAAAGCTCGCGCCTTCCGTCTTGGCTGAGTCTTTTGCGGTCGAGATCTTGTCAGAAAGAGGAACGCCTTCGACATACTGCATGGCGATAAAGGGCATCCCCTCATACTCACCAAACTCATGCACCGCACAAAGCCCAGGGTGTGTCAGCTTACTGGCGGTCTCCGCCTCCCGAACAAAGCGCAACCTTGTCTTCGGATTGAGGGCCGACATGTTGTGGAGAATCTTCAGCGCCACATCCCGCCCAAGATTCTCATCTCGTGCTAGATAAACATATCCCTGCCCACCATGCCCCAACTCCCGCACCAGGGTGTAGTTGGCAATTTTCGACCCAGCCATTCCCAGCTTCTGGGTCTTGCGCTTGGCTTCGTCTTCGTTGTTTTTGTTGTGTTCGTTCATGAAGTCCTCTCATCTTTGCGAGGGTATCATATACGGTGTCAGGCATCTTATTGCAGCCCAATTGGATCTGATGTGGCCATAAGTGTGTTGACGAGGAATTCGTTGTGGGCGTCCCATGGTTGTGACGTGGGTCTGCGAGTCGAAGCCAGGCACCACTGGGAGTGCTTACGTCTCATGCCAATCTTAGGAATGACACATGGCAAAGAATGAAGAAGCCGGCGGGACGCCGGCATTCTTACTCTTCGTGGTGCTTACGTCTCATGCCGATCTTAGGAATGCCACATGGCCAAGAATGAAGATACCGGCGGGACGCCGGCGCTCCCAGTTATGTCGCCACCATCCTCAGCGCACCCGAGGTGCCTGGCTCATGTTGGTAGCCCAAAGCCAAAGACCCTATGCCGCATCAATGGCTCGCCCTGCT
>JBLINQ010000279.1:0-3108 GCA_047639315.1 Planctomycetota bacterium | reverse complement strand
GTCTACTGATGATGGGCCCTGTCGTAGGGCTGTGGCTCCATTCTGACTACTCCTCAAAATGGAACATAGTACCGCTGTGGTAATACCATTCAGTTCGTGGATCTGGCATAATGCGTGGCATGCAAGTTTCAGGTACTCACACACTTGGCGACCTTCTCCGTTTCTTCCGCGGCGAAAGACGATTGAGTCAGATGCAGCTTGCTCTCACGGCCGACGTCTCGACTCGGCATCTCTCATTCATAGAGAACGGTTGATCAGAGCCCAGCAGAGAGCAAGTTGAACGTTTGGGACGCCAATTAGGGCTCTCATTGCGGTAACATGGCCTATCCTGGTATCGCCCAAGAACCTAAAACTTGGTTTACTGAGGCAGGTGATGGACCACTCTTGACGATGGACCTCGAAACTGGAGACCATCGATTTGTGGTTTACGACGATTGCCACCTTTGGCAGTCCGACAGACGTCACAGCCCAAGAATTGCGGTTAGAGTGTTTCTTCGCCGCGGACGCAGATACAGAAGCTGACGCGAGGCGTTTAGCAGAAGAAAAATAGATCGGTAATATTACGCGGTCCCAACGTATGCAGTCCTATTGATCTGGGAATCTGCCTCGATTCTGGAGAGCTTCTCATGCGATTCATTTATCTGTCCCTTGGATTGACAGCACTACTGAGTCTCTTCACGCCGGCCTTTGGTCAACATCCCGGTGAGAAGATCCCAGATGATATCCATATTTATGCCGAAATGAGCTCCCCCCAAACTCTCATTGCGAAGTTCATAGAGACTCCTCTCGTTCAAGCAGCAAACAAGAGTGGGCTTTTGGCCGAACTCACCGAAAACGATGGGTTCAAGAAAGCCCAGAACGTGTGGGCTGCGCTTGGACAGCGCTTTCAAGGTCGCGCGGCGCTCGGCATTCGCTTTGGCGTAGCCGGGCCGAGCATCTTCTTTGCGACAGAGCATGGAGGTAAGAAAGACCTTCAAGAGATTGCCATGGTGATCGGAGAATTTGATCCAGAGATCAAGATCACTGATCGTGGAACCCAGAAAAATATTCGGTGGCTCAATCTTGGTAAAGGAGGAATCCTGGGTGTCGACAAGAACTATCTGTACTGGGGTGAGCGACCATCGTCTTTGCGCGAAATGAGCCGTCTTCAGAAACATGAGTCGGTCATCGAAGGACGTCGTTACAAGTCGTCCATGCGAGAAGCAAAAGACTTTGATTTCCTTGCCATTGTCGCTGTCGCCGATTTGCTTAAGGAGAATCCTATTGACAAGAATCAATTCAAAAACGCCGCCGAGATCATTCTTCTCCGAGCATTCGCCGACGATCTTGCCAAAGCGAAATACGGCTATGCTTGGGGTCGCCTCGGAGAGCTAACAAAGTTTCGCGTTCGGATGGTGAACAAGGAACCACGTGTCGAAAGTTGGGATCTCGCCAATCGAGAGCGCTCGCCACTACCAGCAGTTCCCAACCAGTCCGGGCACATTCATCTAGATCGAGACTTAGCCTCTTTTTGGTCCCAACGTCTCAACCTTGTTCCTGAGGCTGGACGCCCGGGGTTGGCTGAGTTTTCTCAAACGATGAACATCTTTTTGTCTGGTTTCCCCTTCTCTGATCTCATGGCGAAGACTGGGAGTGGGCTTGACATCGTTGTGCGGGAGGTGCCCAAATCTTCGGAGCTGCCTGACTTGGTGCTGCCTCAATTCGCGTTTCTGATCGATGCCCACTTCGCCCAACGCGAGCAAGAGCGCTTCATGGTTGCCTACCAGACAGCGATTGGCGTTATCAACTCCGACGCAGGAGAAAAGCGTCGCGAGCCGATGCTTCAGGGAAGTGCAGCTGTTTCTGGAGTGCAAATCTTGACCGCAAGATTTCTCCAGAATCCAAAGACAGGAAACCGAGGGACAGAATATAATTTCACTCCATCGATCGCCTTTTCCAAAGGCAAATTGATTCTATCTTCGAGTAAAGACCTCGCCATTGATCTTGTACGTTCATTGGAAGCCGCTGACTCGACAACCAAGAACAAACGGCGTGGTGATCGACTCTATCTGTCCGGCGGATCGGTCGCACGAATGCTGTCGCTCAATAGACTTAATTTGGTTGAGTCGAGAATGCTCGATGAGGGCGAAGACGAAGATGAAGCTGAGACGACAATCGATGCCATTCTCGAAGTCTTGGGACAGATCGATTCTCTTCGCCTAAATCATGTTTCCTTGGTGAAATCAACCGTGTGGGATTTCGCATTCAAAATGAAATCTTCCGGTGTCAATAAATGACCACGCCTATCCTGGCACAATACCGAGGTCAATTTGGCAAGGCCGAAGCTCGTCACCTGTTGTCACGCAGTGGTTTTGGCGCCACTCCTCATCAGATAGACCGTTATGCCAAAGCAGGCTTGGACGCAACGCTCGGAGCGGTATTTGAGGGTGACACAAAGTCTGAAAAGATAAGACGAAGATGGCAGCGACGCCGCGCACTTAGTCGACGGATTTCAGTTCGAGGTGATAGCTCTCAACTTCAAGCATCGTGGTTTTTGAGTGCCGCGACGAGCCCACTCCCACTGCGAGAAAAGATTGCCCTCTTTTGGCATGATCATTTTGCCACGGCCAACACCAAGGTCGACGACCTTGTCGCTATGGAAGCCCAAATGTCCATCTTCTTGGACCACGGCTTGGGTTCGTTTCGTGAACTCCTGGGGCGCGTTGCCAAGGACCCCGCCATGCTGGTTTTTCTTGACGGAGCTCAAAACAACAAGACCGCGCCCAATGAGAACTTTGCTCGCGAAGTCTTGGAACTGTTTACCTTAGGAATTGGCAACTACACCGAAACCGATATCCAGAATGCCGCCCGTGCTTTCACCGGGTGGCAGGTCGTTCGTGGCAGCTTCAAGGTTGAAACGAATGCTCATGATGCCGGAAGCAAGACCATCTTCGGCAAGACCGGCAATTTCGGCGGAGAAGATATCTTAGATCTTTGCATAGAAAAGGTCGCCTGTGCCCGTTTCATTGTCAACAAACTGGCCTACTACTTTCTAGGAGTAACGCCCTCCAAGAAAGTTGTCGACAGCCTCGCGCTAAGCCTGCAGAAACACGAGTTCAGTATCGAGGG
>JBLINQ010000278.1:0-3121 GCA_047639315.1 Planctomycetota bacterium | reverse complement strand
CGACATCGACATTGAAATTTTGCCACATTGGGCAAATCTCAAGAAATCAGCGCTCATTTCGTTCGACCTCCTGGTTGTCACCGGATCTGTTTACTTAGCGGGCTCCATAAGACCATCCTTGTGCCCGGTAGAGGATTCGGCGCAAAGTCGGTAAAAAGAGAACAGAAGAGACTGCACACAAGGAAGACGTGATGACCGACACTCAAATGATCGCTGAGAGAATCGAACAGTTTCGATCTGACGTAGAAAAGCTGAGAATCGAGATTGCCAAGGTGATCGTGGGTCAAAACGACTTGGTTAACGACGTTATCGTCGGCATTTTCTCGGGCGGTCACATCCTCCTTGAAGGGGTCCCAGGTTTGGGCAAGACTCTCTTGGTCAAGACTCTTGCACGTGCCGTTGACCTCCCCTTCTCTCGAGTCCAATTCACACCGGACCTGATGCCCGCCGATATCACGGGCACCAACATCGTCGTCGAAGACGAATCAGGTCGGCGCAATTTCAAGTTCCAACAAGGCCCGATCTTCGCCAGCGTTGTTCTCGCCGACGAGATCAACCGAGCAACGCCAAAAACCCAAAGTGCTTTGTTGGAAGCCATGCAAGAGGCCACTTGTACTGTCAGTGGTGTTCGCCATGTTCTGCCACAACCTTTCTTCGTTCTCGCAACTCAAAACCCGATCGACATGGAAGGCACCTACCCGCTGCCTGAAGCTCAACTCGATCGTTTTCTTTTCAAGCTTTCGGTCAAGTTCCCATCAAAAGAAACGCTGATGGCGATCTTCACCAGAACAACAACCAACGAAGAAACTGAAGTTCACCCGGTTTTGAAGGGCGAACGCATCTTGGAAATGCGCTCCTTGGCACGAGAGGTCTTGGTCGCAGAAGCAGTCTACGACTACGTCGCAACCATCATCATGGCGACACATCCAGAGAGCCCGAGTGCTCCCAGTGAAGTCCGACGTTTCTTGAGATTTGGCGCCAGCCCTCGTGGTGGCCAGTCCATCATCCTCGCCGCCAAAGTTCGCGCCCTCATGGATGGGCGTCACAATGTCGCCTTCGACGACATTGCGCGCTGCACCATCCCAAGTCTCAGGCACCGCCTCATTCTTAACTTCGAAGGCGAAGCTGAGAATAAGACGACGGATGACGTCTTGACCACCATCCTCGAAACCATCAAACCTTAAGCAGTAGTAGGTCTTGATGGCATAGACCGGTCCGTCTGCCCCGCTGAATTCCCAGCACAGAGGGCATTAACGGTCGCGCTCGGCTCGGGAACGGGAGTTCTCCAGATAAATCACCGCCAAGGACAGCAGAACCACTATACTCAGCGCTTCCACCGGAGATACGCCCATGAGATTCTGTTTGATTTTGACCCTCCTAATGAGCTTTCTGGCTCCGTTCGCCACGGCCCAGAGTAAATTGACAGATCAGCAGAAAGAGCAACTCAAGGACTTCAAGAAGTACATCAAGTCAAAGGATGTCGGAGAACGGGCATCGCAGGTCGGCTTCTTGGAACATATCGATGGCGTAGAATCGGCTCAGCTCATCCTTGACAAAGGCCTCACCGATAAAGAGCTTCGCGTCAGAGCAAGAGCGGCTTGGGCGCTCGCCACGAAAGAAGATCCGAAGGCCGTCGAACTGATCATCAAAGAGGGCTTCACCTCAAAAAATGCACACGTCAGAGAAGGTGCAGTGCGAGCCGTCGGGCGCATGGAAGATGAGAAGAATGAAGATCCCATCGTTGAGCTGATCAAAAACGAGAAGAAACCACTGGTCCTCATCGCAGCTTTTCGCGCTCTTGCGAAAACAAGATCGATCAAAGCAATGGCCATCGTCGAGCCCTTCTATTCTCACAAGAACGTGGGCGTCATTTGTGCCGCAGCTCACATGACCGGAAATACCGAAGAGGCCAAATATTCGAAGCCTGTTTGGGGCCTCCTCCTTCATTCAAAAAGAGAAGTTCAATCCAGCGCCCTCTTCGCCCTGGGGCAAATGAGATCAAGAGACGCCATTCCTTTTGTCCTCGATTTCTTCGCGGCAGCCAAGGGACGCCACCAAGGGGATTGCCGCGACTGCCTCATGCGTATCACTGGACGCCAATTCAGTCACAACCCAGAACGATGGATCAATTGGTGGAAGCGAGTGGGCTCGGGCTGGACAGTGCCAGACGAAGTGACTGCCAACACGGAGGATGCCAAAAAATATGGCCTCGGCGATGAGACTCCGACATTTCATGAAATCAAGACTCGTTCGAAGCACATCGCTTTCATTGTCGATGTATCTGCCAGCATGAACAACACCATGCGCTACAAGGTTAAGAATCGAAAATCGAGCTCACAGAAGTGGCGAACGGCTAAGCGCATCGATCTGGCCAAGGAAGAGCTCGCCCGCATCATCAAGACACTCGATAAGCGGACTTACTTCAACATCATCACTTTTGAAACGAAGATCCAGTCGTTCAAGAAAAGCCCAGTCAAGGCCGGGCCAGGAACAATCGCCGAAGCGGTGAAGTGGATCGAGAAACTCAAAGCTTATTCAGCGCCCGGTGGATCTGCCAGCTATACGAAGGAAGGTTGGCTCCGCGGCGAGACCAATACTTTTGCCGCACTCCGTTATGTCTACGGTTTCAAGACGGACAAGATCTCGACCTTTACCGGAAGACTTCAACCCATCGCAGATACCGTCTTTTTGCTTTCTGACGGCGATCCTTCAGCCGGCTATTTGGTCTCATTGGAAGAAATCATGGACCAGGTCGAGCGCTACCACCCCAATGGCCAGGTCGTTATTCATACCATTGCCTATGAGCTGACTGGGGTCGGCCGTCAACTCATGTCAGACATCGCCAGAATCACCAAGGGCAAGTTCGTCGAGATCGGCTCTGCCCGCTGAATTTGAATTCGTTGGAATGTGGGCTTGAGCCGATTCTTCGGAGATAGCACAATCACATCCCATGAATCTAAGCATTACAACTCAATCACCGGAATCGACCCATGCGCTCGGGGTCCGTATCGGCCAAAACCTACAGGGTCGGGATGTTATCCTCCTGGAAGGCGAGCTCGGATCAGGAAAAACGCTCCTGACCAAAGGGATCTACACGGGCCTGGGCGGCCAGGACGAAGAA
>JBLINQ010000277.1:0-3156 GCA_047639315.1 Planctomycetota bacterium | reverse complement strand
CGGGGTCTTCGACCTTAATGACGTAGGTACCGAAAGCACGCAGGCGGATCGGCCCGAATTCTGCGTCACGCAGCATAATGGGGTTTTTCGTGCCCCACCGGAGGTCGGTGAATCGCCGGGTGTTGACGAAATAGACTTCAGCCTTGAATGGGCTTGCGAATCCGTACTTCCAACCCTTGAGCGTGCTTAGGATCGGAACGTTCTGGGTTTCCAGAGTGAACGTGCCAGGTTCGAATACGTCGGCGATGACGCCTTCATTGACGAAGACCGCTGCTTGGCCTTCCCGGACCACCAGCTTGGCACCATATTTAATTTCATTGCCATATCGTTCGAAGCGGTGGACCAGCGTGTCTCTGCTGCTGTCCAACCATTCGACGATATCGATAAATTCGCCGCGAATTTTGTCCCAAAGTCCCATGGGATTCCCTCCTTGGAAGTGGTTTGAACGCTATGATAACCAAATGAGGCCCATCATGTCCCCGAAAGCGCTTCTGATTCGGTCATTGAGACAGATATTTGTGAATAACCCCCTGATCACGACGGTATAGTCGTAGAACGCAACTTGGACGGACAATTGCACAATGAGAGATTTCTGTCGATTCTGGGCGGGTTTGATTTTCTGGGGCACCATGATTGGCCTCGGTTGGTTCTATGTCAAAGAAGACGCTGACGCCGCAAAAGCGGCGAGCCGCCTGACCACTCACCTCAATTCGTCACCCCACATTTTCGATGCCCAATTTCCGGCCTCAGCTCCATTGGCAGTTGGCAATCCGGTTCGTGTGCGGGTCAAGAATGGATTTTATGTTGCAGGGCGCGTCACCTCAGTCGCAACGAACGACAAAGGGCAGATGGCAGGGGTCGCCATTTTCCCAGAGTATGCACCACTCATGGGAGCCAAGACTCGCTTGATTGCCGCCCGTACGGCTGGTGATGTCGGCTGGGTGGTGAAGACCCTCTTGCCAGAAGACACTCAAGTGGAAGTGCGCAAGATCATCACCGCCCGTTGGAATCGGGAGCGCGATCAACTTTTGCGCGATCTTCGGCCTGGCCTTACCAAGCTGATGGAAGAAACTCTGAAGGTCGTCCAAGAGGAATTCCCCGAGTTAACGCGCACCCACAAAGAAGACTTCGACACGATCGGCCTGGTTTTCAAAGAACGGGGCTGGGATGCCCATGTCGAAGATGTTTTCAGCACCGTCCTGTGGCCGATGATTCAAGAGCGGGCTGAACCAGTACTGGATGACGTGGGCGATGAAATCGTCAATGCCTTTCCAGTATGGTCCATGTCATGGGCCTACTTAGCCGACTCGATCCCCTTCACCGACAAAGACGGGTTCGAAAAGAAAGTTCGCAAATTCATCAAGCAAAAGGCCATCCCAATTCTTGTCGAAAGAGAATCGGCAATAAGAGAGATGGCTTCGACGGCTCTCAATGACACCTTGAAAGAAGAGAAGACGGTCAAGAAACTTCAACTGGCGGCAGAAGATATCGCGGCTGATCCACGCTTCAGAAAAGCCCTTCAATCACTCATCAAGGCACTTTTCCTCGATAATCCAAGATTTCGTGAACTTGCAGCAGGCATCCCATCAAGGCCCGGCTTGCGTGGGCCAGTGGACGATTTCATTGAGTCTTTTGAGCCAGCAATTCGCCGCGTGGCCAATCGATTGCTGATGAATGAAAGACGGGACGGAATCAACCCTGATCTTGCCCGCGTCCTGCGGCGTAAGCTCCTCCGAGAGGATGAAGATTGGGTACTTCTGGAATTGGTTGAGGGCGATCAGGGCGAAGTCCCGCAGATAATCCCTGGCGAAGATGGGGGCCGGAGATGAGCGCCAACCCACTCGCGATCAACATTCAGGATCTAAACGTCCGCGTTGCTGGCAGACAACTGCTCAAATCGGCGTCACTCGAGGTTCCTTCAGGAGAGGTTGTTCTGCTGGTCGGTCTTTCGGGTAGTGGCAAGTCGGTAACGCTTAAGCTCCTCTTGGGGCTGATCAACGCGGCCACGAAACCATTCGAAATTAGCGGAACCATCGAGCTTTGCGGTGACCCACTTCCCGGAGCTGCGAGCCAGCACGCCGGCATCGTTTTTCAGGATTTTGGGCTCTTGGATGAATGGACAACGCGCGAGAACCTCGAGTTCGGACTCGACCATCGGCGCGGTGCCCGCCCAAGCGGCGAGGCTGGAAAAGCCATCGTTGATGGGCTTCTCAATGAACTCAACTTGGATGGGAGTCTGCGAACCACGGCGCTAAGTGGCGGCATGAAACAACGATGCGCCATTGCACGGACCCTCGCCCACGACCCTGACATCATTTTCTACGACGAACCCACATCCGGGTTAGATCCGGCGATGTCAGCTCAAGTGGCTGAACGAATCAAGAAAACAAACAGGGAACACGCCAAGACTTCGTTCATCGTCACCCACGATTTGGGTTCTCTATCCGGCATTGCCGATCGAATCATCCTCTTGGATCCGGTTCGAAAGAGCTTCCACGAGATCGCCAAAGAGAATGTCGACGTCGTCATGGCAGAGCTCACGACGAGCGCGGCCCTCGACGACAATATCGTCCCAAGAAAGAGTAGCGTCGGCGTCCGACTCAAGGAATTCTTCACCGCCTCAGGTCGAAGCCTCGAAGCCGGTGCCATCGGGCTTCTTTCTCTTGTTCCCCGTTGGCCGCGCTTCAAGTGGGGATTTCGCTATCTGGTCTACTATCTTCGCCTCGGGACCTTTGGTTCAGCCTTGGCCTATGTGGCCATCTGTGGCTTCATCCTCGGCCTCATTATCACTTGGTTTACGTTCAGCTTTCTGCCTTTCAAAACCTACACTGAGCCACTCCTCATTGACAACGTCATTGGGGCCATTGGTTTTAGCCTCTACCGAATCATGGTGCCCGGCATGGTTGCCATGCTTGTTGCCGCGCGCAGTGGTGCCGCCATTGCCGCCGATGTCGGTAATCGTGTTTACACCCGGCAAACGGATGCCATGCGATCCTTCGGCATCGAACCCAATCGATATTTGCTGACGAACATTCTGTGGGCCCACTTGATCGGCATGCCTGTCCTCATCGCTGTGAACTACGTTTGCGCCCGCGCCGGGAGTCTCGTCGTGTTCGCCGCTATCAAGCCCGAATACTCGACCTATTTTTGGCAAAC
>JBLINQ010000276.1:0-3276 GCA_047639315.1 Planctomycetota bacterium | reverse complement strand
CGATTGATCGGAGCGTCGTCTCCAATCGTAATCGTGACTGATTCGACCGAAGTCGGGAAGCGCACGAAGAGCCGGGAACCGACATCGATGTTGTCCCTGTTAGATGAACGAGTCAGGACGTATGACAGTTCTTTCATCAACGGGACATAAGCTGGAGTCGCACCATAGAGATTCCAGGATTTGTCGGCTGAGGTCGCTATGAAAACGACTTTCCCTTGGCCAAACGAGTGTTCAACGATGCCAGGCCAACTGGCCTTCATGGTGTTGCTCTTATTGGCTGGGCGGAAAGACGCCAGGACTCGGGTACCTGTTTTTTCTGTTTGCACAGTTTCGACGAACTTATAGATCGGAATTCCGGTGACACCTGGCCTGATCCTTGGATCTTCGAAATAGGCCATAGCTGGATGGTCAAAGGTTTCAAACTGCAGATTGTACGGCTCGTTAGTCAGATCATCCGAACCTCTTGTTCGGATCATCGGATAGGGGAGCAGGCCAAGCCCATTCTTGTGAAACAGTGCATTCGTCGAACCCGAAGGGCCCAGGCGTCCTGGAACTTCTAAAGAACGACCGGCGAAAAAAAGAAGCGAACCTCCTTCTTTCACAAAGCCTTCCAGAGCGTCAATGCGGGGCGCTCCCAATTGGGCGACGTTGGCCATGACGACGAGTTCGAAGTTGTTCAGGTTCTCAGCACGAAAGTCTAAAAGAGAAACTTCCTTCACGTCAAATGCTGAGACACCTTCACTGCGACGGCCAACCCAAGGGTCTAGGGCACGCGACAAGAAGAAAACCGCAGATTCCTCTGGTTCCCGTAACCCATTGCCATCAACAGCCAAGACTCGGATCCGATCACGGACTTCGAAGGCAAAGCGCCGCATGTTGTCAATGCCAAGGGCATCGTCGAAATATCGAACTGCAACATAGTGCGAACCCGATTCGGTGAATGTTGCACTGAATCGAATTGTCCGTTCTGAGTTGAGTTCCGTACCAGTGGCACGGCCCTTCAAATCGGTAATGACCTCTCTTTGAACGAATGCCGTCTCCGAATCGACGAAGAACTGAACTTCACCGGCAGCGGTGTCATCGCCGAAATTCTTAATGACGCATTCAAAATCGGTCGCGCGGTCCTTGACTAAGCTCTTGCCGATGTGGGTCAATGAAGCAACGGAGACATTCGGTACGCGTTCTGAACCAACATTTCCGACATCGACAAAGTAGACGTCGGTCCCGGCGTCTTTGATTTGACGAAGCATGCTCTCGACCCGAGGGTCAGGCGCATCGAGTTGAATCTCTTCGTTGTTATCCGTTTTTGGATTCTTCCCAACCAAGGCACTGCGTTGCATGTCTGTGAAGATGTAGACCGTCTTCCGGCCCGGGTATTCCTTGGCCAAAGTTGGTTCTTCAAGCAGACCCGCCAAGATGCCTAAACCACCAATTGTATCGGTTGCACCGTGGGTAAGTTTGAGCTGCTCCAAGGCGTTGCTGATAAGCGGAATTTCTCGCGTCAACGGAACGTGGAGGCGAGCCGAGCCACCCAGAGAGAGAAGGGCGGCAGCGTCACGCTCTGGATCTAAGCCATCAATGAGACTGCGTGCACTTGTGATTGCCTTCTCGAATGGCACTTGGTTCGAGTCGTCTCGATAGTCCATGCTGAACGAATTGTCGATGGCAACAAACACGGTCTTTGTTTGCTCTCCGCCCAATACTCCGGCACCACTCGTGCGTGGATCGGCCAAGGCGAAGGCAAGCAACAGAAGAATAGCCGCACGGAGCAACATCAGCAGGATGTTCTCCAAACGCAGCCTTTTACGAGTACGCTTAAACGCACGCTCTAAGAAATGCATCGCGGCCCAAGGGACTCGCCGATACTTTCTACGTGAGAGGAGATGGATTGCCACCGGAATGGCTGCCGCGGCTCCCCACCAGAGCATTGAAGATGCGCCAAAAAGGCCTTGCATGAATTACCTCAATTCCTACGGGAAC
Organism: Planctomycetota bacterium; assembly: GCA_047639315.1. Lineage (GTDB taxonomy): Bacteria > Planctomycetota > DRQF01 > S139-23. Next base: position 1,296 of record JBLINQ010000276.1, on the reverse strand, counting down.
CGCTTCTGGCGGCTAGATAGCCAGCCAAAGCGATGTCCAGTGGTTTACTGGTATCCAAAAGGACGTAGTCCATGCCACTCGCTAAGCAGCCAGATTTGATCTCTTGTTGGAACGAATTGAATTCTTCTAAATACGCTTCCCGGAGGGCTCGGGGATCAGCCAGCAACTGCTGTTCAATCTCCAAGCCTTCAAAGCGAGTCATGCCGTCATAGGGAAAAGTGATCTCGGCGTTGTCTAAGGTCTGGAAAACAACGACATCATGTCCCTTGTGTCTGAGGTGCCGAAGGCCCTGCATAAGACCACGCTGATCATCGTCGAATAAATCCGAGATGAAGATGATGAGCGACCTTTGACGAACTCTTTCTGCGACGTCATGAAAGAGCCCTACCACGTCAGTCTTGCCGGAGGCTTCGACTTGATCCAAAGACTGATAGATGTCCCGAAGATGCATGGGGTTGTTCTTTGGCGGCAAGAACTTCTTGAGTTCATGGTCCCAGAGAACAAGGGCGGCTGCATCTTGCTGTTGGCTAATCAAGTGAGCAAAGGAAGCTGCAACACATTTTGCGTATTCAAGCTTGCTCATGACGTCGGATTTGAACGCCATTGATTCGGACGTGTCGAGAACAATGTATGCCTTTAGGTTTGTCTCTTCCTCATACTCTTTGATGTAGAAACGATCAGACTTGCCGTAAACCTTCCAATCCAGGAAACGAACGTCATCTCCTGGGACATATTCACGGTGTTCACGAAACTCGACCGAACTTCCCTTATAAGGGCTTCGGTGTTGTCCAGAAACGAATCCTTCAACGATCAATCGTGCCCGGAGCTCCAGGCCAGAGATCTTACTGAGGGTCTTCGGATCCAAGTACTTTTGATAGTCTTCCATCCGAGGACAGCTCACTTTCATTGCGAGAAATAGTATCGATCAGCTTTTGGACCACGGTGTCGCTGTTGACGCCTTCTGCTTCGGCACCAAAGTTGACAATGATACGATGCCTAAGAACAGGCTTTGCGACTGCGCGAATGTCCTCGCCCGTGACGTAGTGACGGCCTTCGAGCACTGCGCGCGCTTTACCCGCCAAGATCAGGAATTGCGAAGCGCGCGGACCTGCGCCCCAAGCCAACCACTCCTTGATGAAATCTGGAGCCTCGTCAGTTTGAATACGTGTTTGGCGTGAAAATTCCATGGCGTATTTGACAACGTGGTCACTAACCGGAACCCGCCGCACGAGTTCTTGAAGGACCATGATCTCATCGCCGCCAAGTACTTCTTCGACTGAAGCTTTGTACTCTGAT
>JBLINQ010000275.1:0-3397 GCA_047639315.1 Planctomycetota bacterium | reverse complement strand
CTGGCGTGCCCATCAAGTCACCAGTCTGAGTCAAGGTCGCATGGTCCGACTCTTCATCCCGCGCTAAGCCAAAGTCCAAGATGACTGGGCGACCGTCAAGAGCAAGGATGATGTTGGCAGGTTTAATATCACGATGGATGAGGCTTTCTTCGTGGGCAGCATGAAGAGCGCGGGCAGCATCCTCAATCATCTTCACCACTTTCATGATGGCGTCACGGTCTTGAGGTGATTCACTACCGCCTACTTGTGTCTTCGCGCTCGAGCCCTTGCCGGTCTCAGTCGGCGCCTTCTCTTCTTTCTCACTGCCTGCAGAAGTGGTGGTGTCAAAAGCAACAAAGCTCGCCCCTTCCGTGTTCGCCGAGTCCTTCGCAGTAGAGATCTTGTCAGAGAGGGGAGTGCCTTCGACATACTGCATGGCAATGAAGGGCATCCCTTCATACTCACCAAACTCATGCACGGCACATAGCCCAGGGTGGGTCAATTTGCTGGCGGTCTCAGCTTCCCGTACAAAGCGCAGCCTTGTCTTAGGGTTGAGGGCGCCCATGTTGTGAAGAATCTTAAGGGCGACATCACGCTGGAGGTTTTCATCGCGTGCCAGATAGACATAGCCCTGCCCACCATGCCCCAACTCCCGAATCAGGGTGTAGTGAGCAATCTTGCTCCCCGCCATCCCCAGCTTCTGGGTCTTGCGCTTGGATTCGTCGTTGTTTTCGTCTTTGGTCACTTTGATGTTCCTCTCTCGATTGCTTCGACATCATAGACGAGGACGCGGATGAATGGGAGAGGGCGGGATTGACTGGATGACGAGAGTTGGTCGATGAATCGACGATGAGTGTTCGTGGACAGCAGAGTTGAATGCCGAACTTGCCGAATTCCGGTAGTAAAACGGTAGTGAATGAGAAGAAGGGTTGCTCCGCGTTTGGCGAGGCAACCCTTCAAGTCGTTTGGTGGTTTGAGCTTGTGTTAGTGCTCCCGACGCGACTCGAACGCGTTACCTTCGGATTAGGAAATCACACAAGAAAACGTGCGGCTGTTTTCTAAATTGCTTCGAGGTCACACCTTAGTTCACAGACCCAAAATTGGCAACTGTCGCAATGTGACGCATGCCGACGCATTTAGACGCAAACAGTCGCGGTAGTCGAGGAGTTTTCGGTAGTCTACCGGCGCCTCCAAACATTCAAGATTGCTGGGCGTCGAATGCCTCGACGGCGTGTTCATTTCTCAATGGTCTTGATGCGGTCTTGGACACCAGATTTGTATTTGGACAGAACCTCGTCTTTGAGCCCAAGCTCATCGAGCCATGCGAAGTAGAGCGGCTTTACTGTTTTTGCAAATCGAGAGAGTAGGTCATCAAGTCGGGACATCGGATAATTGGCTCGCTTTGCGAGTTCGCCAAAATGCTGTCTTTGTAGTTTTCGTTTCTTGCCCGCAAGTGTGAGTCCCGTTTCTTCGTCATCTGCGGGGTAGACCAACTTGATTGGCACCAGATCATAAAGGGGAGCAAGCTCAACCTTCGATTCTCCCTCTGATTCCTGATAACGAATCGAGAAGTTCTTCAAGTGATTGTCCGCGTTGCCAATGAGGTAGTTGTAGAGGCATGCCTCCACAAAGCGCCCTGAAGATGTCGGTGCTGTTATCCCGCAGGTGTCGGCAATCGTGTCCACGACTCGCTCCAGAGAACTGTTGTACTTCCCAATCGCTGTTTCATGGGCTACGTCCGTCAGCTGGTGGAAATCTTCAATGTGGATCTTCGCTCCGTCGTGGTCGCGATCGAATCGCTTGGTGACATAGACGGCTTTTCCTGTGCGCAAGTATCCGATGCCACTCTTCGCAGAATCTATGCCCAACAAAGAGGCGTAGAGCATGGCGAAATGTTCAGCGTGGGCGAGCGATGGGAGTTGCTTGGGTTCTGGTTTGAGTATGTATCGTCCGGGAAAGACGTAGGTCTTACGCTTTTGTGTCGAAATCAGTTGTGCCGAGAATTTGGCCTGAACTCCGGTAAGTGAGAATTTCGACTTGAGGGCCTTGGCAGCTTCGCGCTCAAAAGTCTTTTCTGTGAGGTCAAAGATTGGTGGCTGGTCTTGGCCGAACAATTGGAGTGCGCATTCTGGGTGGTAGTTGCCATTGGCTCCTCGTTTCTCCAGAGGCCTAGCGCAGTGTATGCAGAACGAAAGTTGCGGCCGGATAGTGCTTTCAAGAGCATCCAACGTCAAGACGGGGACTCCGGTATCTGGCTTGGACGTACCTTCGTTTTGTGTCGGCTGGGATTCCTCGTGCCTTGTGCTAACGGACGCAGCTCCGATGGCATCTCCGCATAGTTCGCCCAACAAGCGAAATCGGTCCTTTGGGTTTAGGCCTAATTCTGTGATGGCTGTTTGATGGAGCCATCCCTCTGGGATCAGCCCGTCAAAGAACGGGAAGAGTCGAGGGGCTTCGTGGCGAGTCTTCGCAATTGGCAAGGTCGAAGATACGGGGACTGCTCCCAAGCTTCCTTGGTAGGACTGGGCGTACTCGAAGACATACTTGGTCTTGCCATCGGCGCTTACAATTTCGTTCAACGTACCTGCTAAGCGATCGAACATGTGGACCGTAAGCGAACGGGTGGAACTCATTGTCCGACGTCCTTGGCTAATCTGGATTCACTCGATTTCTTGACCGCGCCCAATTCAAAGCCAAAACAGGAGAGAATCTTGTTGAGGGTTTCGATCTTGGCTTTCTGCGAGCCCTGCTCAATGTTGCGAATCGTGTGTGTAGAGACTCCCGCTCTCAGAGCAAGCTCTGCTTGTGTCCACTCATTGGCTGAACGGGCTTTCTTGATGAAGGCGACCAAGCGGCTATTGCCGGCTTTCTTTCCCAGCCGGACACGGCCTTTCTTGGGCTGACGAGCTTTGACCAGGTCGAGTGGATCTTCCATTTTATTACCCATCATGATGTATTATTGCGAATCCTATACGATCAAGATGTAGATTAATGGATATTAAGAACTTTTCAAGGTCTAATATATACCATGATGGATATTAGCCTGTTCGCCAATGTAAACATACATCATGATGAGCATTAAGATAGAGGCGTAGTGCAGTGCATGTCGCTATGAATCTCTTGGTGCTAAGGTCAATTCAAGACGCCGCACCAGCGGGGTGCTTGCCCACACTCACCAGACGCAGACCTTGTGACGAGTTGTCGACAAGAAATCGTGAATAGGTCCGCGTGGTCAGCAGGGCGCGACTCGACCTCACAATCGCCTCAGCGATTCTGAGGCACAGTCACTCGGTCTCGGCCGAGTCGTCTGTAACCACTACTCGCTTGTGGACTATTGGGTGGTGCTGGTATGAAGAGAAACCTAGTGCTCCCGACAGGACTCGACCATTTGGTGCCTTAGCACCAACTGGCCCGGAAT
>JBLINQ010000274.1:0-3397 GCA_047639315.1 Planctomycetota bacterium | reverse complement strand
AGGGTACTGGACCAGATCAGACTCTCCTGCACATATCTACGGTAAGCCAAGCGTCGCATTTGGTTCTATGGCCGGCGAAATTCGAAGGGCCACGGCTCAAGACAATTGGCTGGTATTCCGACCGTCGCCGCGATGCAACCTTATCACTTGGCACTCCTCCAAGAGTCATGTCGCGCATCTTAAGAATGATGGGCTGCGCTTTTTTCTTCACGAACGAAGTATCAGTACGGATTATCGAGGATCGCAGCAGGAGATTTTCGCCTAGTACTGCAATCCTCTCCCCCGCTTAAGACCGGCCAAGGTTGCCAAATCTTCTCATGGAGTTATGTTCTGAAACCTCGAAGAACAGGGGTCTAAAGAACCAGGAAAAAAACGGAAACGACTCATGCGCATAGATCGAACGAAGTTGTCGGCCGATCACGGGCGGAGCGCTCAAGAAAACAAACAAGGCTCGCAGATGACTAAACAAATTGGACTCGGCCTCGCTCTCTGTCTTTTGATGCTTAGCTGCACCGCAGAGAATCCAAAAACTGAATCTTCGGAAAATCAGAACCAACGCAAAATCGGGACTATAGAGGGTATCGAGAACACCGTCTTCCAGTATGACGAGGGGCTCTATAGAGGCGGGGATATCGTCACCCAGAAGGGAATGGACGAGCTCAAGAAACTCGGCGTCAAAACAGTCTTCTCAGTCACGCCTACCGAAGATGAACGCAAAGTCGCCCTCGAGAGCGGTATCAAGCTGGTAGAGACTCCCTTCACGAAGTCCGGCATACCCGCAGACAAGCTGCCAGTCTACCTCGAGATGTTGAAGCAAGCTGAACAACCCCTCTATGCTCATTGCCACTCTGGAAAGAACCGCGGCGGAACCCTACTCGCAGCTTATCGTGTTCACATCCAGGACTGGCCTTTAGAGAAGGCGAAGAGGGAGTTCGTCTCCCTTGGGGGCAAAGACGGCGAGTTCCCGGCATTGATGGAATCGATCCAAAAGAAATAGGGGTGAGATCGGTGTCGGCGTCAGTATCCTCTTTTGGGATGAGGGTCTTGCATTCACCTGCCTTGGACCTCTTGTCCACGCCAAAAATACCATCCACTCGATTGCGCCATCCACATACGGCATGAGCGTCATCGAATTCGTCAAACTAAGAAGCCAAGCAACAGAAGTTGCTTGGCTTCTTTCATTTCATCGTTGAGATTTTCAGACATGACTTTGAGTAGCCTTGGAACCCTCGCAAACTATTGATGGATTTCCTGACGATTTCTCATCATTCACGGCAGTCAATCAGCATGTAGATAATTGGGAATCCCTCATCCGCTTGCGCCAGTTTCGAGCGAGGAGCTCAAGAGTTACTACGACTCGTTTACCAGGGTGGCCAAGGTTGCTAAGTCGGCGATGAGGAGGCCGATGAAGCTGAGTGTCTTGGCGGTTTCGCAAATTCCGCCCAGTTGGGCCCCTTTCGCGGGAGTGACGTTGCCCCAAAAATCTGGGACGCTTCTGAGGAAAATGAAGCAAGCGGCGTAGGTGAACATCGAGAAGCCGCCAAGGTAGACCGGGAATCTCCATTCCAAACTACTGAGCCCCAGATACCAGATCGCGATCAAGAGAAATACAATGCCGAACCAATTCCTGTTACGTCCCCAGATCCAGTCCAAGCCCACATCATCAGATTCCCATGACGCCACGATTATCATCCTCCGTCCTTGTCTACAGCGTGCCGAAGAATACGGCATTGTTGCACGCATAGTTGACTCAAACGCCCGAGCCCAAGATCACTATGATCCTACACCAGGAGCAAGTGATGTCGAGCAAGCGTCCTGAGTTCACCCAAAGCTACAAAGGCCGCTATCGAGTGGCGTTCTTGCATGCATGGTATGAATCAACACCAGCGTTCGAGATCACCCCGTTCTTCAGGAATTGAGACCTCATGTCGCTCTGCGCCATTAATCCAAGTACAAACGCTAGCTCAGACACTCTTCACTCGCCCAATCTACATCCTTCGAATTGCCGATCGATCCTGCTATCATACGTTCATGATCGAAAAGTCAGTCCACAAATGTGACCTCCATGACCAAGACTTAGCGCCAAGGCGTGACGTTGTTTTCTGGATGAGTAAGACCCCTGCCGAGCGTCTTGAAGCCGTTGAGACCCTAAGGAGACAATATCATGGAAGTGCAGCCCGACTTCAAAGAGTTGTTAGCGTTGTTCAACAAGCACGACGTTGACTTTCTTGTCGTTGGAGGATACGCCCTTGCCTTCCACGGCGCTCCGAGATTCACAGGCGACATTGATCTGTTGGTGCGACCCGAAATCGACAATGCCAAGCGCATCGTCTTAGCCTTGGAAGAATTCGGATTCGGTTCCATCGGGTTGAACGAAACTGACTTCACTAAGCCTGATCATGTGATTCAACTTGGCAAACCTCCCGTCCGGATTGACATCCTAACGTCCATCTCTGGTCTTACTTGGGAACAGGCTTCAAAGAACAGGGTCGCCGGGAACTACGGGGGCGCAGCAGTCTCCTTCATCGGCCGAGTTGAGTTTATAGCGAATAAGCGTGCAACTGGGCGCATGAAGGACCTCGCAGACATTGAGGCCCTTGGCGAACCGCCGTTCGAAGAATAGGTTGGACTGCAGCCGCGAGCTTACCCAGGATCGCGATAGACGATGCGCCCACGAAGCAGTTCGCGTCGAACCCTTTGGAGTTCCTCTGAATTCGGAACATGGACATGCATTGGGATCTTGGTGAGTCTTTTGTCCCGTTGCTCAAAGGGCGGCGCTGGGCGAGCAGAGAATAGCTCAGGCCAGCTGCGCTGTGGACAGCTATAGAAGATGCGATCCGCCGGGCCCGTCTCATCCCACCACCCGTGAATTTTCTCATTGATGTCGACGAGGTGCTGCTGCGCATTCCGCAAACGCAACCTCGAGCCGTAACGCGACTTGCCTTTGGTCTTGGCGTAGAGAGTTTGGGCGCGGCCGCGACCGCGAACAGCGTATGTTTTAAGCACCTTGTGGTGGATGAGATCATCGTCACTCCACCAACCGAGAGAGGCAGCACCAGCCTGAATCAAGACCACGAGGTGCTCGCCCAGATCATCGCTCAGTTGCTCAAGATAATCAATAGGACTTTGAGTCTCATCCGTCAGCGGAAAGCACGGAGGCACGAAGAACTCAACAGTCGAACTTTCCCCCACTTCATCCGCCGAAACAAAGTACTTGCCGCTCGAACTCACGACCATCGTGCGCTGAGAGAGCAGCTCTTCGAGACGCTCAGCGCATTCCTGCCAACCGAAAGTTTCAGAGTGTTCGGAGTCTTTACTCATGTTCGTGCGGCGTCAGGCTATTCTTGCCAATCCAAATTCATCAGTCGACTATTTCCTGGGGCTGACACATCGTCTC
>JBLINQ010000273.1:0-3452 GCA_047639315.1 Planctomycetota bacterium | reverse complement strand
ATAGCGCCAACAAAGAGTCCTTGTACACATTGTTCAAACTCCACGCCGAAGGCCGTGGAGAAATTGTGCAGTCAGCTGAGGACGCGACAACGATCTTTGCGATGCATGAAGGAACGACGCCGTTCTGCATCAACAAGATCAATGCTGATTTCGTTCAGTGAAACCGTGGCTCGATTGTCATCGACGCTATTGAAGAACCCCGACCATTCCTTGGAATGATCGGGGTTCTTTTCTTGGCGTTTGCGATCGATGAAGATTGCAACGAATCGAGGAGTCAACAGGACTCGAGCCACTACGGTGTTCGCAGAGTAACTCCCTTGTGAGTGGTCGTCGAGATGATGTTGTTCCGTGAAGTCACAGTGAGTGTCACGGAGTACTCTGTCCTGGGCTCAAAGTCGTAGTCAAATTCCAGGTCATCATAACCCTTCCAACGGTCATCAAGGCAATCCGGGTTCTTGACCGTACAATAGGTAGTATTGCCACGTCCATCGGTGATCTTGATCTCGGCGCTCGTCACGTTCCCCATGTTCTTCTTCTCGCTGCTTTCCTTGCAACTTGTCGTCGTAGCTACACCATCTTTGGGTGCGTGAACACAGACATATACCTTCAAGACAATGTCACTCTTGTTAGTCTTCTTGTGAAATTTGCTGATGTGGATGTAAGGAGGCTTCACGAAAAGAAGCTTCGCCTCAGCATTCCCCATAGTCTCGCCAGCCTCAAGTCCTTGGCTCTGGAACCCTAAGATCATGACCATGCTGACTACGATAAACACGAATAGGCGCGACATCAGATTTATTCTCCGATTCCCTTGAGAGACTCGGCAGCAGCTTTGCACATGCCGAGCAGGTTATTGACCGACTCTAGATACTCTTCTTCTAAGTCGTTGTTCTTTATCATTTCTTCGGCCGTGGCGATAGTCGATCTCAGCCCGGCCCGAGCTGAATTCGCCAATTCGGCCCGCTTCGGCGCCGGCTCAGCTCCTAAGGCATGATAGGCGGACGCAAGAAATTTTGCCCCTGCCATCTCCAAAGTCAAACCCGAGGACGTGCCCCGACCGATTTCGGCTTCGACCGTCTGCCCCGCCTTCTGACCGCATTCCAGCAATTCCCCCATCGCCTGGATCCCTTTCGCACCCGATTCAACAATGGCATGTCCACGGTGCAAGTAGGTCCAGCTCACGATTAATGAGAAATTGAGGACATCCTGCCGACCTTCCAATTCAGGGATTCGAGAACTTCCATACCACTCGAGGAAGTGCTCACTCAGATTCAAGACGAGTTCGTTCTGATCCTCTGTTGACGCTCCGACCACCGCGACTGACGCGAGGTATGTTGTCGCCTCGCCCAAGATCGGACGAGATTCCGGGGGCCACGGGTGGCTAAACATCGCCATCAACCAACCATGGAATGTACGCCATGGCATCGCCAATTCATTGCCGGTAAATTGACTTCTTAGTTTCTGATCTTGAGGCTCGAATCCAGTCTTGAACCCCTCCAAGTCAGTGAGCCAAATGGACATCCTCTCGGCAAGCCCGGGCACAGCCTCAATGGCATTGAAGGCGAGTTGGGCTGCCTTTGCCAATAATTCAGTCGGATTCCCGTGGTCCTGATGAGCAGCAAAGATCAAAGACCGAGCTTGAAGCAACTGCGTCCCGATCTTGTCGGAGGCACTATTGCTGTCTAGTCGGAGACTCTCGAAAATGGGATAGGCATCTTGAGGGCGACCAAGCTGATGCTCGACGAGCGCCCGAAAGAAGCGCAGCATCCGATGCCTTGGAGTTCGATCTGATGCCGCCAGAAGGTCTTTACGCAAAGCCAGAAAGTCAGTCTGCTCGACTTTTTCCCAAACCCCTGTGGCCCCTTCTCTGCTTTGCAATTCAATTTGTTCAGTTCGCGAAAGGTGATTCTGTTCGAAGAGACGATAGGCACGCACACAAAGCGACTGCGTCGTCGGTGACTCTTGAGCATTCAGCTGACCAAGGAGTGCCTTGAACGCTCCGTTATTCTTGCCGCCGAGATGACAGAGAAGCTGAATTTCGATCAGTAGATTATTGCGGTTAATACTTTTGTTCGAATCGATCAATTCGAGAGCCGACTCGAAATTGCCATCCATCACTTCAGAGAAAGCGGCCATGCCAAGAAGTTCAGGGCTTGGACAATACTTAAGGTGAATGGCAATTTCATCACGATTCTTGCGATGTGATGAGGTGTGAGCGAGAGGCTTGACCACGACTCCTTGCCGGGCAAACATCTCATCGATCATGCCACCGCTGACATTTGGCATCGCCCCACGATACAGAACCAGAAACTCATCATCGCCCTCAAACATCGAAGCGTGCTCGGCAAAGAATGGCGAAAACTCTTGCCACCGTCCCTCGATAACAATCGCTCGAGCTTCGTCTAAGATCGCGCTGCGATTCAAACTATTAGAGATACCAGACCAGGCCACCCAGCCAAGAACAAGAATGACTGCAAGAACGGCGAATGAGGCAAGAAACGGGTGCTTGCGCGACTGCCGCGCGGTTCTTTGAACGATCTTTTCGTCAGCATAGATCAAAGCGGCATCACGAAGCCAAGCATCCAGGTCTCGCTCAAGCTCGGAGGCTTTCTGGTAGCGCAATCGGACGTCTTTCATCAGCGCCCGTTCGAAAATGGGATTTAGGGACGCTGGCACCCCAGGGCCCTTGGCAACCGGGGGAATCGCATTGTGAACAATTTGCAAAAGCAAACCGCTGCGACTGCTGCCCCGCCCGACGGCTTGCACGCCAGTGAGTAATTCCCAGAACGACACTGCCAAACTGTAGATATCGCTTCGGCCATCGTGGCCCGCGAATCCGGTCTGTGTTTGCTCCGGGCTCATATAGGGCACGGTGCCGGCAAGGATGCCGCGGACGTCCGATTCGAAGAGTTCGAATGAAAGACCGAAGTCGATCAAGTGCAGTCCGCCGTCATTGCCGACCATCAAATTCTGTGGCTTGATGTCACGGTGAACGAGCCCGGCTTCCTCCATCGCGCTCAATGCCGATGCGCCTTGACGAAACCATTCGACATAGGTCAAAAGATCTGCACGACTAAGCGGCGCAAGCGGCTTCGGCATGATTGTTTTTCTGCTGTCCTTATCATCGAACGACAGATATTGCTCGTCGAGTTCGGAGTCATTGCGCCTCACCTTTATGTGAGCGGCAATGCTTGAGCCATCAACGAGCTCAATCGCAACCCAGCAAAGCCCGGAAGGAAGATCGGTCCCGTGTCCAAAAACCTTGACGATTCCTGGATGGTTCACGCTCGTAAGTGCTTCGGATTCTCGTTGAAGGGAATCGGCCCGTTTCTTGTCGTCAATACTCGCGACTTTGAGTGCACACCTGGTACCGGCCACAGTGTCAATCGCTTCGTAGACAGTCCCGAAGGCTCCTTGCCCGAGTTGACCTTTGAGCTCAAACCGATCAATCGTCG
>JBLINQ010000272.1:0-3498 GCA_047639315.1 Planctomycetota bacterium | reverse complement strand
TTCGGGTTGATTGGATCAGCACGGATTACTTTTACGTGGCAGTCATCGGCAAGTGTAGGAATGCCTCCGATTGTGGCAAAAAGATCAATCAAAGTCATGTCACCCTGCATGGGCAACGCTTGAATCAGGATGGAATTATCGAGGTCTTTGGCACAAATGTAGATTCTCTTGCTGCTGATGGAGACCGGAATGATCTGAACGGCAACCTCGTTAATGTAGGGACTGAGAAGAATCTCAAGCTTGTCACGGATCTGTGTCGGTGCGAGACCTGCCACTTTCACATTGCCAACAAAGGGCATGGTGATCGCGCCTTCGATACGAATGGCTTGAGTTCCGCTTAGGGCTGGGTTGTTGGCGACCTGAATGTTGATTCGGTCGCCTGGGCCCATCACAAGCTCGTCAGAGTCCAACGGCTGGGCGTATTTGTGGCCAAAATCTTTGGTGTTGGCGCGAATGCCATAATCCTCGAACTTGCTGTTAGGCCCGTTAGAGCAAGCAGTTACGAAAAGCATGAAGGCAATCACAAATATGGGGCGCAACTGGGTCATTGCTTCCTCTCGCTGAGGGGATTCCTCGTTCCATAATCCGAGTCCAAGACGTCGGCCTGTTCGACTTGGGCCTCCCCCACTTCGTGGCAGATGACCCTATCCTCTTTCGCTTTATCGACTTTCGTCGCCTGAAAATACACATCACCCAAAAATTCTTGGAATCGAAGTGATGATTTCCGTTCAGAATCGCCCGGAGGAAATGCTTCGTATTCAGCAAGTGCATCTCCGCCAAATCATGACGTTTCTGAGAACGGCAACGACACGGCGATTCTGCCAGCTTTGGGCCACTTTACCAAGCAAAGCAGTTTTTCGTGAATTCAAATTGGGTTTTTATGCTTTTGGGGGCTGCCAAGGGCCCAAAACGAAGTCTTTTCGGGGATACCAGAACATCTTGAACCGGAAAATCGCGATCACAGCCTCAATCGCGTCCGAGAATCCGATCTTCTTGCCGTCGCTATAGCCGCGACCGCGATAGGAGACTGGAACTTCGGCGATCTTGAGATCCATCTTGGCGACTTTTTGGGTCAATTCTGGCTCAACGGCGAATCTGCCAGCATCAATCGTGATCGATTGAATGACCTCTCGCCGGAAGGCTTTGTAGCAGCATTCCATGTCGGTCAGATTCAAGTTGGTGCAGATATTAGACAGCATCGTAAGAAGACGATTGGCGATGTAGTGAAAGAAGAGGTGGCCTTTTTGTTCGTGGCTTTGAAAGCGCGAACCAAAAACGACGTCAGCATCACCATCAAGGATAGGTTGAATGACTTGTGGATACTCGGCCGGATCATATTCCAAGTCAGCGTCTTGGATGATGACGATACGCCCCAATGCTTCTTTGAAGCCAGTTGCTAAGGCTCCTGCCTTACCCTTGTTCTTGCCATGGCGAACAAGGCGAATGTGCTCGTTGACGCGGGATTCCGCAATCTCAATCGAGCGATCCGACGAGCCATCATCGACCATGATGATTTCTTTGTCGATGGGCACGGCCATGACGCGATCTAAGATTTCGTTGAGCGTCTTCTCTTCATTGAAAACCGGCATCACGACTGAGAGCAACGGCCCCGAAGCGTCGTCTGTCCCCATTAGGACAACTCCTCACCGTAATGGCGATCATAGTATTCCATGTAGGCGCCAGTCTTGATGCGTTGCCACCAGTCCTTGTTTTCCAAGTACCAAGCGACCGTCCGCTTCAATCCTTCTTCGAAATCGAGGCTACGGTTGAAACCGAGCTCTTTCTCGGAGTAGCTGCAATCAATGGCGTAGCGCAGGTCATGGCCCTTGCGGTCTTTGACGTAGGTGATCAAGGAGTCAGGCTTATCAACGCTCTTGAGGATAGCCTTGACCACATCGATGTTGGTCAGTTCGCTCTTACCGCCCAAGTTGTAAACACGACCGGCCTTGCCCTTTTCGAGGGCCAGGAGAATGCCCATGCAATGGTCATCAACCCAGATCCAGTCACGCACATTGAGTCCGTTGCCATAAATCGGAAGAGGCTTGTCTTCCGTGGCATTGGAGATCATAAGAGGAACGAGCTTCTCAGGGAACTGGTATGGCCCGTAGTTATTCGAACACCTTGTGATCACACCCGGAAACTTATGTGTTTCGACGGCAGCGCGAACGAGAAAATCTGATGCAGCTTTACTGGCCGAATAGGGGCTGTTGGGGCTGAGCGGAGTTTCTTCAGTGAAGAGTCCTTCATCGCCCAGGCTACCGTAGACCTCGTCAGTCGAGACATGCACAAACTTCTCGACATTCCAAACCCGTGCCATATCAATCATGACTTGGGTGCCAATCACGTTGGTACGCAAGAAGGCCGAGGCATCTTCAATGGAGCGATCTACGTGGCTCTCAGCAGCGAAGTGAATGACCGCGTCGATGGGTTCGTCGACCAACTCAGCAAGAGCCTTCTTGTCGGCGATATCGCATTTGATGAAACGATACTTATCGCCGACAGGAACGTCTTTGAGGTTTTCGAGATTGCCGGCATAAGTCAAGGCATCGACGTTGACGATGCGGACTTCTGGACGCTTGCGGCGCAACAGGTGGATGAAATTGGATCCAATGAATCCAGCTCCTCCGGTAACCATCCAAGTTGCCATCAGTTTCTGCTCCTCAGGAAGTCTTCGATGACTGCGTCCCAGTGCAACATCTCGTCACCAATGCCTTGCTCCAAACGATGGTTCTGCAAGACGGAATTTTTGGGGCGATGTGCAGGCCGCGGGAATTCTTCGGTAGTACAGGGCTCGATTGGGAAATCGCCTTTACCTGCGGCCTTCAAAATGGCCTTAGTAAACCCATACCACGTTGTCTCTCCCTTAGCGGTCATATGGTACACACCGAGCTCACCTGCTTCAATGATCCGGCGCATGCAACGAGCCACCTCAACGGTCCAAGTTGGACAGCCGACTTGGTCGTCAACGACCTTCAATTTGGGCATCTTGTCAGCGAGATTGAGCATCGTTTCGGCGAAATTGGGACCGCCAGCGCCATACAACCATTGGATGCGGCCAATAAAGGCACGGCAACCCGACTCAGTGACAGCGACTTCACCAGCGAGCTTACTATCCCCGTAGACCGAACGAGGTGACGGCAGGTCGGATTCGAGGTACGCTGTACCCTTTTCGCCATCAAAGATGTAGTCGGTACTGATGTGAAACAGAAGACGGTCTTGCTCGGCGCAGGCCTTGGCAATGTTGCCTGCCCCCCCACCATTCACTTTGAAAGCAAGATCTCGATTCTCTTCACAGAGATCGACAGCAGTATAGGCAGCACAATTGATGACCAACGCGGCATTGGCCGACGCCAAGATCTCTGTGGTTTCCGTCAAAGAGGTGATGTCGAGTTTGAAGTCGACATCCTTGCCATCGATCGTCGAGCAGATCAGCTGGTGATCGCGCTCAAACTCCCGCACAACATCCTGCCCCAGCATTCCGTCGGAGCCAATGACCAG
>JBLINQ010000271.1:0-3533 GCA_047639315.1 Planctomycetota bacterium | reverse complement strand
GTGTCCGACCGCCGTCGGCGGTCGAGGATCGCTGAAACAAGATCTCAACCGAGGCCAGGGCAAAAAGCGGAAACGCTTCGGAAACAAATCCATCGTAGGCGCGATAAGTGGCGCGAGTCTCTTGGCAGAATCGACCCAACTGACTTCCATAGATAAGTCCCGACTCTCACCCGTCATCACCGCTAAATGACCTAAACACAAACTGCTAAAGGAGATGAGCGGTGTGATCTCTTGTGTTTAGAGTTCCTCCGTCGATTACAGCCGATTCCGGTGTGGCAGAATTCCAAGGTCCTCCGCCATCCTTCTTGCTTGCCCAAGGTATACCTCTATGATGCGGGTTGGCAACATCGTGAGGCGAGGCACCCTTGAACGATCCACAATCCAATCCTGAACCCGGAGAAACCCATTCGAACGAAGCGGGGAGATACTCCGAAGTGCAGCAATCGGGGATCGATAATTTCCTCAGATCGTTCTGGTCCGATGTCGAACGCAAGGAACCTCGCGCGCTTGGCGAGTACCTTCGAAACTACCCCCACTGCCCCAAGAACGTCATCAGCGAATACATAGCTTGGCAGGCCTTGGAACATAGCGACGACCAGACAATTGGGGCGCTCAGCAGCGGCCCAAAGAAATTTAGTATCACGAATCATGGCCACCAAATGTGTGGTAGCAAGTTTGCGCACTACACGCTCATGGAACTCTTGGGGTTCGGTGGTCAAGGGTTCGTGTACTTGGCGAAGGACCACAAACTTGGCCGGCAAGTCGCACTCAAAATTTTAACAGCACACTCTGCCTTGTCGGCGACCGCAAGAACCCGCTTCGCCCGAGAGGCGGAAGTTGTTTCCAAACTCGACCACCCCGGGATTTGCACGATCCACGAATTCGGTGAGTTTGAAGGCATGCCATTTATTGACATGCAATACATCGACGGAGAGCCATTCAGTCAAGTCATCGGCAATGGACTTGGGGGCGCGTCATCGGTCAGCACTATATCTCAGTTTGTCAGCTTCGAGAGCAGTGCTCAGCCCCACACCCAAGCCGAAGATGTGCGCAAAGCCGAGAGTGACGCGCCAAAAGAAAATGACATCTTACGCCTCGTCCGCTTTGTCGAGGGTGCTGCACGTGCCCTTCATGTTGCTCACCAGGCCGGACTCATCCACCGAGACATCAAGCCGGCCAATATCATGGCAGCCACCGATGGACGCGCAGTCATTCTCGATTTTGGTTTGGCTCACGACGACAGTGAAGAAGCCCAGACCCTGACTAAATCCGGGGATCTCATGGGGACACCTGCCTACATGAGCCCAGAGCAGCTCCTCCCCCATGAAATGGATCTCGATTGTCGAACCGATGTCTACTCGCTCGGCGTGACGCTCTTCGAATGCCTGACACTCAAACGTCCGTTCCAAGGCAAGAATCAAGACACACTCTATGACGCCATTCATCGCATCGCCGCACCAGACCCGCGTCGATTCAATCCAGCAATTTCTCATGATCTGCGTGTCGTGATCCAAAACGCAATGGAGAAAGATCGTGATCGTCGCTACGCCTCGGCTCTCGAGTTCGCCGAAGAGCTGCGCCGAATCTACGAATTCAAGCCAATTCATGCCCGACCGGCGAGTCTATTTCTCAAGGCAAGGAGGTGGGCTCAACGTAATCCGCCGTTAGCAGGGGCCCTCGCCATTCTCGTTGCCGTCAGCTTCTTGGCCGTCTTCCTTCTCGCCGGCAAGAATACCGAACTCAATCATAGAGAAGCGAGTCTCAAGAAATCGCAACTCGAATCCGAATCAGCGCGCGCCAACATCAAGCGCTTGGTCGATGGCAAAAGGTTGCAAGAAGCCAAGGATGCGGCAGAACTCTTGTGGCCTGCTCGCCCTGAGATGACCGAAGCGATCGGCAGGTGGCTCAAAAAATATGAGCTCCTTCTTGTACGTCAACCAGGCCATATCAGTGCACTCAAAAAGCTACGAGAGTCTGCCGATTACGAGGTCTTGGGCAAAAACAACCGGTGGGTGTTCAGTAACGAAGTAACTCAATGGAATCATGATGTCCTGACGGCCCTGGTGACCGACTTAGAGAAATTCAGCACGCCTGTGACCGGGACTTTCGCTGACCTAACGTGGCGTCATCAACTCTCTCAGTCGATTGACGAGATATCGATTGGGCAACATGCGGCACGGTGGGAAGATGCCAGAAAGACGATCCGCAAGTCGAGGATCTACAACGAGCTTGAATTGAAACCACAACTCGGCTTCGTACCTTTGGGAGTTGATCCCGAGTCAAACCTCTTTGAGTTTCTTCACATCGAAAGTCACGCTGGGCCAATCCCATCAAGAGACACCGAGAAGAGTCTTGTTCTGACGGCAGACACCGGCCTGATCTTCGTGCTGCTTCCAGCTGGGTCATTCCAGGTCGGTATGCAAAAGCACAACCCGGGCGCTCGAAACTTTGACCCACAAGCTCACACCGAAGATCGAACTGAGTTGATTGAAGTTACTGCTCCGTTCCTCATTGCCAAATTTGAAATGACCCAAGGCCAATGGGCTCGATGTCCTTTCGAAGAAAGCAATCCAAGCTACTACGGGCCAGAATTCAAACAACAGCTCGATGCGAATTCCCCCACGCTGCGCCATCCGGTCGAGAACGTCGACTGGGACATGTGTCACACCCTCCTGCGCCGAGTTGGACTCTCAATTCCATCGGCATCGCAATGGGAGTACGCTGCCCGAGGCGGCACAAATTCCATCTGGCCTGGTGGTGTTCAAACCATGAATCGGATTGCCACGATCGGTAACATTGCGGCGATGGAATCCAAATCTCACTTCAATGCTTGGGAGGAGTCGTTCTCCGACTCGTTTATCTTGCACGCTCCGATCGGCAGCTTCGCGCCCAACTCGTTCGGCATTCATGATTGTTGCGGCAATGTTTGGGAATGGACCTCAACGGCAGGCAGCAACAAGTCGTTCGTCATTCGCGGCGGCAGCTTCGCCACACGAGCGCATCAAGCCCGCGTCGGCCGGAAAGACCAAAGCGCCCGTGTCGCACGAAGCGCCTACTTGGGCATCCGCCCCGCTTACAATCTCAAACCATAGTTAAGGCGCCAAGCGCAGACCAGGACGGCCCCAGATGCGCTGTATTGATGCCGGAGACCCTCGCAAGTAAACCTGCGCGGTTAGCGAACCATGAGAACGATGGCGAAGACGACCATGAGGACGAGGTAGAGTTTTCGCAGAGAAGCTTCTTCAACACGGGTCGCGAAGCGACTGCCAAGGTAGCCTCCGAGAGCTTGTCCGATTGCCAGACACCCGGCGACGGCCCAATCGATCTGGCCAGAAAGAATGAAGACCGGCAAGGTAATGGCCGTGTAGAGACCGACGATTGAGATCTTCGCCGCATGAGCTTGCGCCATGGCCCAGCGGTCACCAAGGAGCAAAGCGGTGATGAGAAGAAAGCCCACGCCGATCTGGATGAACCCGCCGTAGAAGCCAGCGCCGATCATGAGAAGCAAAGCCCATGTGCGATGCGTCTGCGCC
>JBLINQ010000270.1:0-3537 GCA_047639315.1 Planctomycetota bacterium | reverse complement strand
CCCAATCAACCATCAAACCCAATAGGGCTGCCAACCTGTGCCTGGCACCGTACTAGTCGCCAAGCCCCCATCGACCTTCGCGCGCCCCTAGGCACCCCAAAAACTACTCCCAAGCGGGAGGCAACAGCCGACGACGCCCATCTTCAGAGAGAGAGACTTGGGGATCATCAAGATCGATCTTGTCCCACAGGCGGCACGTCACTTCTTTGTGCTTTTGGTCGAGACCTTCACAATAGTTGGTGAATTCGCAGCGACGGGTTTCTTGACCGCGGCCCAACTTCACCTTCAACCACCAATCGGGGTCAGCCAATGATTGGCGGGCGGCTCCAACAAAATCGGCATGACCTTCCTTGAGGATGGTCTCGGCGTGGCCGAAGGTGGAGACACCACCAGCTGTGACGATGGGCAGATCGAAACCTTTGGCGAGGACCGCCTTTTTGATCTCGGTGGCAAGATGGACGTTGCGAAGAAATGGCCCGCGCTCGTCAATGCGGACGGTTGGCATGCATTCTTGGCCCGAAGGTCCGGTGTACGGATAAGCCGCATCACCGACTCTTGGTTGCTTAGCGTCTTCGAACTTGCCGCCTTTTGACACCGAGAGAAAGTCCATCCCGGCTTCAGCGAAGGCCACAGCATAAGAGACGGCATCGGCGATGCGGCTGCCACCTTCAATGACGTCATCACCGAGGAAGCGACAGCCCACGACGTAGTCATCGCCGACGCGTTCTCGAACGGCGGCAAATACCTCCAGGGGCAAGCGCACCCGATTCTCAGGCGAGCCACCATAGCCATCATCCCGATTGTTCCGGCGAGATAAGAAACTCGCCATGGTATAGGCGTGGGCATAATGCAATTCGACGCCGTCAAACCCAGCTTCCTGGGCCCTAGCGGCAGCATCTGCAAAGAGACTGGGCAGCACCTTCGGCAGGTCTTTGATGTGATCTAAGTGGGTGTCTTCAACTCGCTCTCGATGGCCAAATCGCAACGACTCCAGCTCGCGCTCCGAGAGAATCAACTCATGCAGCTGGTCGTCCCCTTGGGCCAGAAACTGTCGCAAGGTCTCATCTGCTGCTGTGAGCCAACCATCATCATCTGTTGCTTGCGCTAACTGAGTGCGGTGGTTGTCAGTCAACGTCAGAAAGCGCGAGAAGTACTTCTCAACGTCAGGACGCCGGCGAATACCCAAGAAGTCGATCAATTGAATGAAGACTTTGGTCTCACCATTGCTGGCTCGTTTGACCTCGGCGACAAGGTCCTTCATGCCTGGGATGTAACGGTCGTGTCCCAACCGCAACAAGGGCCCAGAAGGGATGTCGCGAATGCCGGTGGCTTCCACCACCACAACCCCGGGTTGGCCACTGGCGAAGCGGCCGTACCAATCGATGTTGGCCTGTGTGACCAAGCCATCGGGGGTTGCTCGCCATGGCACCATCGCCGGCACCCACGCCCGGTTGGGGACGCGGAGGTGCCGCCCGATCTTGCATGGCGAAAAGAGAATGCTTGCCTCGGCTTCGGCCGCAGTCGGCCAATCAGCCTGAGGTAATTCGTGTCGAGCAGATTTCTTTGCGGCCATTAGGGTTTCAAGTCATAGGCACGACCGTGCCAACTGTCCTTGGCTGGGATTTCCCACTTACCTCCACGATATTGTCCAACTTGGGCAATTGTATTGTCAAAGACAGTCGTGTCTGCAGTGACTGTGCCGTCATTAACAAGATCACCAAATTCAGCGCGGCCCACAGCCCGAATGCGATCGCCATGGCGAAAACAGATGGGTGGTCCGTGAACAAGGTCTAAACCGAGCTGTGAAGAGATGTTTTTGACCCGACGGGTCATAGCGTCTTTCGCTCAGCCAGAGAGGGGAATGTTGGTCTCGTCCGCTGCGAGCACCACGAATTGATCATGAACAATCTCGAAAGCACCGATGACGGGTTTCTTTTCTGCCGTCCAGGCCTCTACGAATTGAGTGAGATCTTGGGCGATATGTATTTTTTCTTCCGCCGTGAGACTCCGAGGCGCCTGAAAAACGCGCAAATGGGAATCGAGGGGGAAATCAGAGATCGAAGGCATGGTTCTCTCCATTACAAGGTCCGACCTTATCTTATGGGCGAAGATTGAGTCTCGCCACTCCTCTACCGAAAAAGAGGCCCCGTGGTTATCCTTGCCGCAGCAGAACTTGCTCTAAACTCAAAAGGATGCCATCCATGCCTGGAAGATCCGTCACCTATCACGACTACCTGCAACTCGACAAACTTCTATCTTGTCAGCGACCTCCGAGCTTCGAATCAGAGACGAATGATGATCAACGCGAGCTCATTCATCATGAGGAGCAGCTCTTCATCGTCATGCACCAGACGATCGAACTTTGGTTTGGCATGGCGCTCTCCGACCTAAGCCTCGCTCGCGACCTCCTGGGCCGCCCTTCGCAAAGTGACAAACAGGTTCCAGAGGAGGACATTCCGAAGGCTTGCACGCTGTTGCAACGAAACAGCGAGTTATTCAAACTGCTGACTGCCCAATTCACCATTATCGAAACCATGGCGCCGCTCAACTTCTTGAAGTTTCGCGACCAGCTCATCCCGGCAAGTGGTTTTCAATCGTGGCAATTTCGCGAAGTTGAAGTCTTGGCTGGCTTGGCCGAAGACGAACGCATTAACTTTGAAGGCAAACCGTACTTCAGCGAAATGCCAAAAGAGCATCGCGAAATAGTTTCCAAACGAGTTGCGGAGATGTCGCTCAGAGGGGCCGTGACTGATTGGCTGGCCCGCACGCCAGTCGAAGAGGCGTTCCCGAATTTCGTCGAGGTATTCCTCGCCGCGCATAGTGGCTACATCGACGAGCAGATTGAACACCAAAGAGCTAATCCTCATTTGGGCGAAGAGCAGCTCACCAAGATCACCGGCCGATTTGAATCAACCAAGAAGTTAGCGCGAGAGTTTTTCTGCGAAGGTGACCCCACCGCGCGTAGAGCCCGCGCAGCCATGGTCTTCATTTCGACTTATCGCCATGAGCCACTCTTGCGTTGGCCTTATGCCCTTGTGACTCAAGCGTTGGAATTTGAAGAACACTTCCGGCTATTCCGATTCCGACATGCACGCATGGTCGAACGTATGATCGGCCTGCGAGTTGGTTCGGGTGGTTCGAGCGGCGTTGCCTACTTGGATTCAACGGCCAGCCGCTATCGGATTTTCGGTGACCTGCTCCACTCAGTGAGCTATCTCGTTGATAGCAGCCGCTTGCCGGATGAAGCTCCCAACGCCGACATCTTGCGTTTCAAATTCGACGGCAAGTCTTAACCATCGGTCTACGACCGCGAGAAATTAAAAACGGAATGTCGGTCAAGCGTTCAGGCGTTTGTCCGAGAATCATTCAGCGAAGGGAACCAGGAAGTTAACTCTCTCTCTCAAAACTCTCTCAACTTCCTGAAGACGTTTCGCTAACTCTCTCTCTCACGAACAGGCGCTTCTTGTGCACAAGAAGCGCCTGATCTCTTATTCTACTCTTGCTTCGACTCTTATTTCTCAAAATTGACGCGCATCT
>JBLINQ010000269.1:0-3597 GCA_047639315.1 Planctomycetota bacterium | reverse complement strand
AATGCCAATTTCTCATCATCTTGTGTTTCGTCCTTGCTTGGGCGTTGATGATGGTAGGTGGTGCAAGGCAATGGCGCGAGAGCCAGGCGTCTTGGACCAGATTTGCCGCTATCACTTTTGCTTTTGCGACGCTTGCTCAGATGCCCTTAATGATGGCGATAGTCCTTGGGCTTCGCTTCGATGGGATCGCCAATTGGGTCATGTTTTCATCGGACTTTGGCTATTATTCGCGGCCTTGGTTCGATGGCCTCGTGGATTCTCCATGGCAAGTGAGTGCTGGTGCTGTTGGCGTGGCATTCATCGCGAATAGCGTTTGGGTGGCCAGGAGCCTGCAGAGTCATCGAAGTCTATTTCGTGCCCTTGGCAAGATCCCCGACGTTGAAGACCCTGACCGCATTGAAAGGCTCCGCCTACTCTCTGATCGCGTCGGAATCGCCATGCCGCGGGTGTACATACTGAAGTCGACCAGTTCTTCCCTCATGGCCATGGCTTGGGCAGGCGGAATCTTTGGCAATTTCATGACGGTTTCGGATGGCATCTGGGAAGACTTAAGTCGCGATGAGGGCGATGGGATTTTGGCCCACGAGATGGGGCACCTGAAGCGCCGCTCAAGCTTGAGCATGGTTGCCGTCATGGTCATGGCGACGACCGTCGCGACATTCCTCAGTATTTGGATTCCTTCTGTTCTTGCGATGTTGCTTATGGTCGTTTTCATGCAAGGTTTCTTGAAGATATTTAGCCACTTCGATGAACCAATGGCCGACAACGCGGGTGCCGAGGCTGTCGGTTTTTCGGCCATGGTTCACGCTCTCAAAGTTGTGCATTGCAAGCATGTCCGGTTAAGCTCGAAAATGTGGACACGCCTATTTCATGCCACCCAGTCTCACCCTTCTATGAACGAGCGATTCGCCCACCTAGGAGCAACCTTCCCAGGAGCCGAGCACAACGAATTGGTCAAGGCCCAAGTTGAAGCGCGTCGCCAGTGTTTGGTCAATCGTAGTGTGACCTTGGCATGGATTCTCTTCGTTGGTCTCGCGTGTTGGATGGGGCCACGAGAGGGTTACTTCGGCTTGAGCATTGGAGTTCTTGTTTGTCTCTTACTGGCGCCGGTCTTGATCCGAATAGGGGCTGCATGGAAAGAGGCCCTGGTCAAATGGCGTACTGCCGGCACCAAGAAAGCCGTTTTTTGGCGGCTGACAATGATTGCTTGTGGTGGAGCTGCTTTCTACTTTCTTGTCGAATCGCTCCTTAGCTTCGAAGGGTCGGGTGGTTTTGTGAAACCGGCTTTGTTCGGCACGATCTGGATCGGAGTTTACTTGAGTAATCCGGGCCGATTGCCCAAGAAAATTGCGCGCCTCTATTTCGCGCAGAAATTCGACGAGCTCCTAATCGAGATTCCTAAGCTCTCGAAACGCGTGCAACGGCGCACCATTGTGCATCATGTCTATGCCATTAGCTTCTTGTGTTTGGATCGTATTCCCGAGGGCCTCGAATCGTTGAAAGTTCTCATAGAGCGATGTCCGAACTACGCCAACGGTTTTACTTGGTATGCGAAATACGCCAAGTTCTCAGACCCGGAGAGTGCTCTCGTGGCTGCCGAGAGAGCCCGTGAACTCTGCCCGAAGATGGTTCTGCCCGAGTGCCTCTTGGCCGTCATTCATTTACGATTGGGGAATTTCGAGAAATCCATGGCGCATGCGAAAGCGGCCATAAGCTTAGATGAGAATGATGCTGAAGCGGAGCGTGTCGCCGCGCAGGTTTTCTTGAAATCAGGGCGAGTCGCAGAAGCGGCTATGCACCGCACACGATCATTGGCGCTACAACCCGCTGACATCGGCAATCTCAAACTTGACGTGAGTTTTGCATTGATTGGGGAAGACTGGCCTGTGGCTACCGCCAAACTCGAAGAGTTGAAGCTTGCTTGCGCTTCAAATATTCATGCCCGCATGGGCCCTGATATTCGAGAATTTGAAGCGATGCTGCCCACTTAAGATGCCTTGCCCAAAATATCGACCCAATTTTACGAATCGAATTTGTTCAGGAGCCGTCATGATACATAGAGGAGATTCGAATGAAGCCTATTGAGGTCATCGTTCAAGCAGATAGTGGTGCATTGACTCGCGGAGAGCAGACGAAAATCAACGTCACTTTGGACGTGAAAAAACCGCTGAAGGCCAGAGGCATTCATGCGGTTTTCGTCGGCGGGACGGAAACAAAGGCTACCTACTCAACATACAATGCAGCGACCAAGAGCAGCCAAGTTCAAACGACTGTGCAACTGGCTGAAGTCGTCAGGCAGGAGTTCCTTCTGAGTGGCCATGAAAAGCTGGGCTTCTTTGGCAACGTCGCCGATGGCTTGGGCACACTCTTCGGTGGTGGCAAGCATGATAACTTAGAGCCTGGTCAATACGATTTTGAGGTCAACTTAGACTTGCCGGCTGATGCCCCCGGCACTTTCGTCGGAAAGAAGAGCCGCGTGTACTACGAGCTGGCAGTTCACGTGGATATTGCGATGGGCTTGGATGTGATTCAAACATCGGGCTTTGATCTCCCCATCGTGCAAGCCGAATTTGAATCCAATCCGATCATGACTCGGTATCCAGAAGACATGAAGAAGGGGCTCCTTGATTCTCTCTTTGCGCCAAACCTGAAGATCGAAGCAGCCCTCCTTCAAGACCATTTTCTTCGTGGCAGCCAGGTCCAAGGCGTGTTTCAAATCGACTCTGACAAGCCTTTGAATTGTCGTTCTATCTCGGCTCGCTTGTTGGGAATCGAGACGACAGAAGCAAACCAGCATCACGATACGGTGCACCACATCGGGCCTCTGCATCCCATATCTGAGTCTGGGGTCGTTGATGGCTCTTTTCGGCAGGACTTTAGCTTTCCTGCGGAGGTCGACAGTCCGGCGTCAACAACTGGCGATCTTCATGCCATCCATTGGTTTGTCCAGATCGAAATCGACGTACCTTGGGCCAAGGACCCCAAAATCCGAGTGCCAATCGTTCTCCTGGATTGATCACAACAGTAATGCGGTTAGATTCTCTGCATTCCCGAATGGGAACCAGAGAGTGTTCCGGCCCCAAGCAGTTTGGGGCTAACTGATTGTTGTAGATCCAATGACCGCGAAGACGCCATCTCTTATTCCAGTCTTGACCCTGACTTTCCTGTGCTCGATGGGTACCGGCGTATTCTGGAATGGCATCTCATTCATTGCTGATCATCAGTATGATTTCACGCAGAACCGCACTCTGATCCTCTATATTCTAATGGGCTTGGTTTATACGGTCGGCGCGTTTACCTCTGGTCGGGTTGTGCGACGTGTGAGGCCCTTTGTCGCCCCGCGTACTTTGCTGGGTGGCGTGATCGGGGCGCAGGCGATCCTCTGCATCATGCCCGTCCTAATCGGCTCTGAGTGGGTTCTTTGGGCTGTCTCTCTGTTGGTGAACTACGCGGCCTCGATGCTTTGGCCCTTGGTCGAAAGTTACCTCACCGCCGGCCGCCACGGACATGACATGCGGTCCGCTATCGGGTGGTTTAACTTCGTGTGGACGACCGCTGTCACTTTGGCGATGCTCTTGATGGCCTTTGTTCTCGAGG
>JBLINQ010000268.1:0-3714 GCA_047639315.1 Planctomycetota bacterium | reverse complement strand
GTCGGGGTCAGGCCAATCAGTTGAATGTCGAGAAATGCCGGATGAGTCCGCTTCTTAGCCTTGTTGGTTTGAAGAGCTGGAGGCGTGCTGATCATACGCCCATTGCCGAAGTCATCGGGATTGGCTGCTGGCATCGATTCCAAGGCCCGACGTCGTTCGGCAGAAAGCG
This sequence comes from Planctomycetota bacterium, assembly GCA_047639315.1. Taxonomy (GTDB): domain Bacteria; phylum Planctomycetota; family DRQF01; genus S139-23. The sequence continues at coordinate 3,545 of JBLINQ010000268.1, read as the reverse complement.
TGACAACGAACTTGCTGTCTAATGAGATGCCTTCAGTGAAATCGGAAACCATTTGGAGCGAATTCCGCCCATAGGACTCTGGGTCAAAATCCAAATCAATCTTGTTCGTTGCGCCAACATAGATCGGCAAATGCCACTTTCCCTGATCAAGAAGATAAGCATGGTTCTTAGGTTCTTTGGATCCATTCCGCTGCGGGCGAGTCACGTTCTTTGGTCGCAGAAGAGTCTGTCCGTTCGCCAAGACCTGCTGAGCGCGAAACTTCCGATCCTTCGGATCGAGGGGCAGAGAAGAGCTTGACACCTGAGGCCGAAATCCCAGTCGAGAGAGCGGCACATCAGATTGATCAACAAAAACGAGCGTCAGGATCTTGCGCCAATGCTCAAAGTCAATGATGTCTCTGAGCAGTTGGTTGCGCACAAGAGCAAAACGGTGGCGCTTGGCCCCATAGGGGCTTCCTTCGATTTCAATTTCATAAACTCCGGGCTCCAAACCCGCACCCGCCCTGCCGTCGACAACCAGAGTTGAGCCACCATCGGCAAAATGCCAAGACCCATGCAGCTCCAACCAGCGCTCCCCGCTTGCACGAAAGACCCGAACCTCAAGCGGTGAATTTGAGGACAAGGATTGGCCTTTGGCATCGAGTAATTGGAAGAACGCCTGCGCACCTCCTCGCGAAAGCACCGCGCCATAGTCCGGAACGTGATGTCCAGCCCCTTCCTTGGCAGAATGAACCCGATTCGTCTGGGCAGGATGAGAGCTACGGGCCGGTCGGTCGTGAACACTTTGCCCCTGATATCCTGGGGCTTGGCTCACTCCGCCATCATCATTGCCACCGAGACGGTTTGCCGTCAGATCCTCACTACTCTTATAGACGAGATAAGAGGCTACGATGAGCATGACTGCAATGGTTGCGATGACACCGGCTTTCACTCGTACCTCGGGCATTCTCGCTTTCCAAAAAGAGCAACTTGACGAAGACTCAATGATCTTAGGTCAGAAAACTAAAGACCGCACACCCCAAATGAAAAGCGGCCGCGGGAAGAGCCCGCGGCCGCAGTCGAATCATGAATTGCGTTCTTCTGCGAGCATTAGTTCTGCAAGGTTGCCTTGATAAGAGCGCCAGCGCCCATGCCAACTCCAATCGGAGTAGCCGTTGGCAACATCGTGGTACGATCGTAAATCAACACCTCAGACTGAGTGACTCCCTCAAAGTCTTCCGTGATCGACATGAAGATGAAATTGCCATCGACGGAAACGCCTCCGACTTTGCCGGCGTCCGGCATACGTACCGCTGGGTGGAAGTGAATTCCCGTGCCTTCCCATGCAAAATTGGTCATGGTCATCGTGTTAGGATTCGTTGGATCCCAAAGGAGCGACGTTTTCGTCAAGCTGAAAGGACTGCCAAGAGTTGGCCGCAAATCGACGAGTCCTGCAACCGTTCCATCACCGACGCCATACTCATAACCGTCATCTTCCATAATTGCACTCGGGCCACTTTGCAAGTAGTCATATCTCGCCGTTCCATTCGAGTAGAGAGTAATCTCGGCAGTAAAGATGTAATTGACGTCTGCTTCCTCATCATTGCAGGATGATTGCCATTGGCAAACAACATGGTCAGGGAACGTCCGCGTTGAATAATGCAGGATGTCGCCGGAATCCAGATCTTCGGAATTGATCTCAAATCCGAGCGTGTCAACCAGCTCTTCGTCGTATTCGATATAATTCCCGGCGCCGAGTCCGACGGACCCATTCGAATTCATCTCGATGTCATTATAGGTTTGCCCTTGGAACATGAATGGAAATGGCAAATTGACAGTAAAACTGTCGTCGTCGTCCGAATCGACTTGATAGTTCGTTGAATCGAAATCCACGGAGAATTCGACGACTCCGCCGGAAGTGCTTGAATCCTCAGCATTGAGCGCCACAAAGACCTTGCCATCGACAATGACAAGTTCCTCCATGTCCAGCTCATCATCGGAAAGAACGACATTGCTAGGAGCCAACATGTCAGTTGTCGTATCGTAGCGAATAATCTCGAAACCGCTCTTAGGCGCAATGAAGGCCATGCCATTGGTGTGGATCTTCATGTCAGCAATCGACACCATTTGCACAGCACTTGTTTCGACACCGGTCGCAATGTCGATCTTGCAGAATTCGGTGTCAGTCATGGAACCGACATAGAGGGACGCACCGTCATTACTCTCGACGATGGCACCGCCGGAATCCGCACTGATCATGATCGTGCTGTCTTCAATGGGCACGGCCGCAGCAACGTTCACCTTGGTGACAACATTGGCTGCCTCGTGGGTGACATAAAGAAAACCGTTTTGCGCAAGGACTGACTTCGATGGAAGCGTCGTTGACAACGGAATGACGCTCGTTTCCAGGCCTGTCGCAATGTCAATCACCGAGATGCCATTTGAGCCGCGGTTGATGACATATGCCGTCCTCTGATCGGCTGAAAGAACGAGCTCTGCTGGGTCGGTCCCAGACAACGCCACAGTCGACACGACCTGCATGGTAGCGGCGTTAAAAATCGAGACGGTGTTATCTACGGAATTCGTAACGAGAATGAAACTCGTCGTAGTGACCTGCGTGGAAGGCGGGCTGAATCCTCCCCCGCCGCATCCCATCAAGAAGATGGATGAAAAAAGGGCAAGTAAAACAAAGCAAGGACGCGTCGATTGGTGATACATGGAAAACTCCTTTTCCGAGAATCTGGCGTAGCTCATTCAAATCCGCGCGGTCGAATTCATGGACAAATAAAAGTCTTTGTTCATGATCTCCGCAAGCAACATCTTTGAATAATCGTATTGATTAGGGATCTTTTCCACAAGTGAGTACAGCGAGAGATCTGTTGGCATCATTGCCTTCTCCTGCGGTCTAAGAACATTGGCCAAAACGTTGCTGAAGTTTCGATAGCCCTTCCTTAGCAAAGGCATGCTCGCCCGCCATGAAGGCTCCGTGATTGCCTTAGTCCTCAACGACGTGATGAGAGAAGATCTCGCGGTACTTGGCCCATTCTTCCAAATCGAACACGCCATCTTTGAGGCAGTTGGCGGCTGAATAGGCCATGAAAAGAGCATGATGTGTGTTGTCGTGAGCAAAAAGACCTTGGCGCCCATAGCTCAGGAAATTGGGCAACGTGGCCACCCACGAATCAAGTGTTTCAAATGGTTCTTCATAGCCGATTGGATAGAGCGGATAAGCTTGTGGCAGACGGCGCGTCCAGACATCAGCAATGTTGCAGGTCACGGTCAATTCGCAGCGCTTCAAGTCTTCTTCGATGCGCTTGCCAAGCACCTCGTCGCTTGAATTCCAGGTCTCGTCATCGACCATACATGGGACTTCGGCACAAATGACAGTTCGCCCCTTTGGTTCGGATCGAACGGCGTAGTTCTTCGTCTCGGAAAGCCGTGTGAGGAGTAAGTCGGACTCCGGGAAATAGTGGGCGTCGAATTCAGTGAATTGATCATCTTCGAGTTCGAGATAGACGAGGATCATGGCCCGATAGGAAATATCCTTGGCGGCTTGCACGACATTC
>JBLINQ010000267.1:0-3718 GCA_047639315.1 Planctomycetota bacterium | reverse complement strand
GAGCGGTCCCAGTTGAATTGGCCGCGATGGATCTTCCCCATCTTTTTTGCGCGCCCCAGTTGCATGAGGGACGGCAACATCGTTGTGCACCAAGACACCGTTCCAGAAAAGTGTCATGCGCGCATCCGAGACTTTCTTCTTGTTTTCAAAGCGAGGTGCCTTGAACCAGAGGTCAAAGGACTGCCAGGTGCCGGGGCCCGTGGAGGCATTGTGGTCAGGGGCTTTGAATCGATAAATCGAACCGGCTTCCCAAAACTCGATCGGCTTCTCTTGTTGGGCTGTCGCCAGAACTTGGATCTCGTATCTGTTTTGAATGTACAAACCGCTGTTGCCGTTCTCCTGGCCCTTGCCGCCTGTTGGCGCAAACCACTCCACATGCAAGCGACAGTCGCCAAACTCCAAGGAAGTCACTAAATTTCCCGAAGAAGGCGTCAACGGAAATTCGCCAGAGAGGTTGATTAACTCACTCTGAGGTCGGCGCCCGTCATTCGGAAGTGATTTGTTTTCACCATGTTTGAAGTGGGAATAAGCGCTCTTGGCCAAGAGTGGCATCGCCTTGGGTCCAGGGAATGCGCCAAGGCCGATGTTCTGATCGGTTATCAGCGTGCCATCAATCTTCGCCTCTTGCTTCTCCGATTGGGGGAAATGATTGAGGGTGTACCAAGCTTCCGTTGACCAGATCTCTTCTCCTGCCGCCGACTTGGGGTCGGTCACCAAGTAGACGCAGTGTTCCTTCTTGAGGCCTTCGACCTTGAGCCGAACCCCCATACCATTTGCTAAAGGCGTGGCAGAAGTCACAACTAAGTCTTCCGTGTCGATCTTCGGGCCGCCATAGGCTTTGGTGTGAACGTAGCGCCACTGCGACAATTTAAAGTTCTTCTCGTCAACTAACCAAGCCTCGGCAATGGGCCTGGTGAACTCGAGATCGAAGCCCTTGCCTTCAGCCAAGATCTTCATCGACTTCATTTCGAAAACGCTCTTCTTCACCGGAACCATACGCTGCAAACCAAACTGCGTGCCGCGCCAATTCCAGTTGCCTCCAGCGCCCAACCCGCCGACATAAAGACTGCCGTCGTTGCCCCACACCATGCGGTTAATACCAGCCTCGAATCCTTGGCTGTGCCGAAAGAGTGCGCCTTGCCATTCGCCTCTGACTTTCTCGAGGAAAAGACGACGCAAGCCACCAGCGGTCAGTTCGCCAAGGAGCATTTGGCCGCGAAACTCTCCATCTTCGATAAGGAGGGACTGGGTGGGCGAATTGCAAACTTCGTTTTGTGGCAGCCACAAAGTTGGGGGCACCCGAAGTTGGTCGCAAAAGCTACTGGGGAAACCGCCGGCAGGATAACGTCCCATCAATTTGGGGACGATGTTCGTTCGATTGTAGTGGCCATAGAATCGTCCCGGGACGACTTCGGCAAACTGACTGGTCGACATCCATGTGCCTTGATTGTCGGCGTAGAACAAAGCGCCTTCTGGCCCAAAGCCAAGACCATTAGGGGTGCGCATGCCACCAGCAATGACCCGAGCCGTATCCGAGGCCAAGTCAATCTCGATGACACTTCCTTGATGCGGACCACAGGGCCCAGCATTGGTACCCATTCCTTCCCAAGCCGGAGGTGCCATCGTCGTTGATAAAGCAGCATAGAGTTTGCCTCCTCTGTGCAAGACGCTGAAGGTAAACTGATGATAGTTCCAGCCATCCCAGCCACTGGCAATGTCCTTCATCGACTCGTAGAAACCGTCGCCATCTTGATCTTGAATGCGGGTGATCTTGCCACGGTGGGAAACATAAACATCGTTACCAACGACACAGGCTCCAGCTGGCTCAAAGAAGCCCTTGGCGATAACACTCACTTTCCAGTCCTTCGGATCCGAGCTTTCTAACCCAGAAACAGCAAACAACGAGTCAGGCTTCTTCTTGCCAATATCGGGCAGGGAGATCTCATCGCGCTGCAAAGGATCAAAAGTGCCCACCAGAAGTCTGCCATCAGGCAGCATTGCCAGGGCACCGACTTTGGGCTCAAAACCGTCAGGACGAATGGTCTCAATACGCCAAGAGGGATGAACTTTACGAAGAGGTCGGCGGTCGCCAGGACGTGACTCGCCAACCAACTTTTTGAATCCCGGCGAAGTCACTCGCGTCGGATCATCCTCAGTCAGCAGATTCTGCTCAGGAATCACCTGCCACTTGGTCGCACCCTCCTTCTGCCATTCGAGCTTGAGGCTACGCCCGCCGCCAGAATCAAAATGCTCAACCAAGAGCGCATGAACGCCACCCTTCAGCGCAACCTCTTCTCCAACTTTGCTGGTCGCACCGTGACGGTCATCGTGATTACAGACTCGTTTTTTGTTGATCAACAGACGCGAGCCATCATCACTCGTCAGCCGAAAACGATACACGCCATCCTGATCGACCTTCAGAAAGCCGGTCACGGTCGAGTAAGTGTTTCCCACGACTTCAGAAAAATGGTCAACACTCCAGTCGATCGTCGGTTTTACAACCTCAGCATTGGGAGTTTGATCAGGAATGACTTGAGGAATCTTGAACAAGTCGGAATCGACCAGGTAGGTGCGAAATGTCACACCCGAAATGAGCTTCTCTTGACTCGAAACCTGCCCGGCAAGGAGGCAGAGAAGAGGCAGGCAAAAAACGAAGGTGGACGAGAATATGTTCCAAAGTCTGGACTTCTGCACGGCAGGCCCCTTCCAGGCAAAGACATTCATCATTGAGTCAAGAGTTCAATAGACCGAGATCTATCGATCGGCGCGCATCTTCTCTCAAACTCCATTTTGGCGCAAGCGTGTGAGGCTCGCCCGCTGCAGACGGCAGGCGAAAGAGCTACCCAGGATTTGCAGCTGTATTCAAGAAGGCGTGGAGCAACCCTCTGCCTTTGGCCAAGGCTCCAGAGGAACGTCCTGTGAGAATGGCCACAAGGAGAACGAAAGGCCAGCAGAGGACGTCAAGAATGAGGAAGCTCAACCACAACCGGATATTGCCTTGCTTCTTGAGGAAGAGAACCAGGTTGTAGGCCAGCATATATTTGCGCCAAGCGCTATAGCCCTGCCCCGATGTCGAACCGGCGTCGTGATAGAAGACGGCTGCTGGCACGTAGAGACAAGTCCACCCGGTCGACTGGGCCCTGAGCGATAGCTCAAGATCTTCGACGTAGACGAAGAAGTCTTCGTCAAAGATCCCGCCCTCGTCGATGAACGCTCGGCGGATGAGAAGCCCGCAACCGGTGAGGGCGTCCACTTTTTCCTCAACATCGAACTTGCCAACGTCAACTTTGCCAAACCCACGGAGGTCTTGCAGATTGGGGTAAAAGCCGACATTCATTCCCGCGCACCAAAGTTTTGGTCCGTCACCAAAATAGATCTTGCCACCTAAGAGTCCGGCTTTCGGGTGCCGCCCAGCCGCCTCAACGAGGGTTCCGAGTGCATTCGACTCAAGGCGGGCATCATTGTTGAATAAGAAAACGAAATCAGCACCTAACTCGCAAGCTCGCTTCATGCCTTGATTGCAAGCTTTGGCAAAGCCAAGGTTCTCGTTGTTGGCGATTAGCTCGATACTCTTGCCATGCTCTGGCTGCAGAGTTTCCTTCGACCCATCGGTACTGGCGTTATCGATGACGAGCACGGCCGACGGTGCGAATTCGCTTTCACTGAGAGAAGCCAAACAAGAAGGGGTCAAATCTCCACCATTGAAATTCACAATGAT
>JBLINQ010000266.1:0-3719 GCA_047639315.1 Planctomycetota bacterium | reverse complement strand
TCACTGCGAACGAGAATTTTCTGCAAACCCTCGGATATGGGTTGCTTGAAATTCAAGGTCAACATCACAACATGTTTGTGGAAAGTGCCTATGGACAAAGTGCTGAGTACAGAGAATTCTGGGCCAAGTTGAATCGTGGAGAATACCAAGCCGCTGAATACAAGCGTATTGGCAAAGGCGGCAAGGAAGTTTGGATTCAAGCGTCCTACAATCCGATCATGGGCCTAAATGGCAAGCCGGCGAAGGTGGTCAAGTACGCGACTGAAGTCACCGAGCAAAAGTTGGTGACTGCCGATTTTGAGGGACAGCTCGCTGCTATCGGAAAATCCCAAGCAGTGATTGAGTTCGAAATGGACGGAACAATCATCACTGCGAACGAGAATTTCCTACAAACCCTCGGATATGGGTTGGCTGAAGTTCAAGGTCAACATCACAGCATGTTTGTGGAAGGTGCGTATGGACATAGTCCCGAGTACAGAGAATTTTGGGCCAAGCTGAATCGTGGAGAATACCAAGCCGCTGAGTACAAGCGTATCGGTAAAGGCGGTAAAGAAGTTTGGATTCAAGCTTCTTACAATCCGATCCTGGACTTGAACGGAAAACCCGCAAAGGTCGTCAAGTACGCCACCAACATCACGCCGCAAAAACTCGAAGAAGACCAAAAGAAATTGGCCAACGAGGCTATCGTAGAGTTGGTTGAAGCCGCGAATGCGGGGAATCTGGCCAAGAGAGCCGACGCTTCAAAATTCACCGGTAACTCTGAGGTGCTTGTTAAGGGTGTCAATGAGATGCTGGACGCGATCATCGCGCCAATCAACGAGATTTCAGAGGTCATGGGCAAGGTCGCGGTACAAGATCTCCGTGCCCGAATGGCTGGAGACTACAAGGGTGATCTCGAGACAATCAAAGTCAATACCAATGAAGCGCTTAATACACTTGAGAGCGCGCTCTGCCAAGTTAGTGACGCCACGGGCGAGGTCTCTTCCGCGAGTCTTCAAATCTCCGAAGGAAGCCTGAAGCTCGCGGAAGGCGCAAATATTCAGGCCGCCTCTATCGAGCAGATCTCTGCTTCTCTTGAGGAGATGACCTCGATGACCAGTCAGAATGCCGACAACGCTCTACAGGCGAAAAACCTCGCCAATTCGGCCACTGATTCTGCTGCTAAAGGTGATGAGCAGATGGCGATAATGAAAGAGGCGATTGACGCCATCAAGAAGTCAAGTGATGAGACGGCAAGGATCGTAAAGACAATTGACGAGATTTCATTCCAAACCAACATGCTTGCTCTCAATGCAGCCGTCGAGGCAGCGCGAGCTGGGGATGCTGGTAAGGGATTCGCGGTTGTTGCTGAAGAGGTTCGATCGCTGGCTCAGCGAAGTGCTGAGGCAGCTAAGAACACAGCAGTGTTGATTGAAGGATCCGGAAAGAATGTAGACAAAGGCGTGAAACTCACGGACGACGTCCAAAACATTCTTCGGGAAATCACCGAAGGAAACAACAAAGTGAACGATCTTATTGCCGAGATCTCGGCTGCTTCGACGGAACAAGCTGACGGTGTCGCGCAGGTGACGACGGCAGTAGACGGCATGAACAAGGTTACGCAGGAAAATGCTGCCAGCAGCGAAGAATCTTCTGCAGCGGCGACTCAGCTGAACGGCCAAGTTGCCCAGCTCCGCGACCTGGTCCAGGAGTTCGAGCTGACTGGCAATCCGGGGGCCGCACAGCAGCGTGTAGGACCACGCGTCGTGGTTTCCAATACACCAGAAGGGAAACCTGCCAGAAGATTCACCCCCGCCAAGACGAGCGTTGCGTTTCCGCTGAACGATGACGAACTTACTGATTTCTAGATTACTGATTGGGGCGTATTGGATCGACAGCTGGTAGGACTGGAGACTTGTGAAATGACGACGACACTCAGTGTGTTTGACGAATTGCGGAAGATTATCTACGAGCAAAGTGGAATCAAGATCCAAGATGGCAAGGAGACGATGATCTCGGCGCGCTTGGCGAGTCGACTTCGGTTTCTCGAGCTATCCGACGTAAGGGCATATGTTGATTATCTAAAATTGAACATGGACTCCGAAATCGTCGAGTTTTTGGATGTGATTTCGACAAACGTCACAAGCTTCTTTCGGGAGGCCGAGCATTTCGATGTGATGGCCGAGTTCATGAGGAAATGGCTCGAGGGCGGCCAGAAGCGTTTTCGGTTCTGGTCGGCAGCGAGCTCGACTGGCCAGGAACCTTACTCTCTGGCCATGACGCTGATGGAAGCTTTGCCGAAGCAGAATCACTCAGTCGACATCCGGATCTTAGGGACCGATATCTCGACCAGGGTCTTGGCGCGTGCCTCGAAAGGCGCTTATGCCAAGAGCAATGTCGAGGAAGTTCCGGTCGATCTTCGAAAGAAGTACTTCGACAAAGATGAATCGGGAGAGTCAGCAGCGTATCAAGTAACACAGGAGATCAGAGATCTCGTGTCATTTAGCCGGCTGAACCTCTCATCTCCCCCTTTTCCGATGAGTGGGCCTTTTGATGCGATTTTCGTCCGCAACGTCATGATCTATTTTGACGATCGGGTCCGCGACGCCTTGGTGAAAGATTGCCACCGACTTTTGCGCCCAGGTGGCTTACTTTTCGTCGGCAAGTCGGAAGGGCTTCACAATACGTCCCAAATGTTCGACCGCGCGGGACCCTCTATTTATAAGAAGATTGGCTGATGACTATTGCCACTGCGACCGCCACTCGGGGCCCCAAGTCGGGCTTGATCGTTGTAGGGATTTCTGAATGCAAAATCTCTAACGAACGGGATTCGACGCTGATTACCTATTCACTTGGATCTTGTTTAGGCGTCGCGATCCATGATCCGGTTCTTTGCATTGGGGGATTGATTCACTGCATGCTGCCGCTAGCCAAGGCGTCCCCGGAGAAAGCTGCCGCCAATCCCTACATGTTTGTGGACACTGGAGTTGTCGCACTATTGAATTCGATGTTCGCGATGGGGTCACAAAAAGAAGACTTGGTGGTCAAAGTTGCAGGCGCAGCGCAATTCGTTACGGGAAGTGATCGCTTTAAGATCGGCCAGCGAAACTACACTGTCGCTCGAAAACTTATGTGGAAGAATGACCTGCTGATAACGGCAGAAGATACCGGGCGGACGATTCCGCGGACTATGTGTTTGGGTGTGACAACCGGCGAGACAATTATCAAAAGTCTTGGTAAGGAGGCCAGGCTATGAGTACACGGCAGGAAGTTCTTTCCTCTATCGATACGGCTCCAACACTGAACGCTTCCTCGGCAAAGCTCATATCGCTTCTGAATGACAGCGACGCTGAGTTTGATGAAATTGCTCGCTTCATGGCTTTGGACCCTTTATTGACGGCTCTCGTCCTGAAAGAGGCCAACTCCGCGATTTCTGGCAGTAAAGTGCCGATCGGTAATGTTGAGGAAGCACTCATGCGCGTAGGCGCATCCCGTGTTCTTGGAGCCGTCCTCGCTATGACCCTCACCTCCGTCGCTGTTGGAGAGGTAAAGGGCTACGACTTGGGCCGGGGCGCTTTGTTGCAGAACTGTATCTCAGTTGCAATGGCATCTGAGGAAATCGCAAAGGCTGTCTGCAAGCGTCCGCCACAGGAGTCGTTCGCAGCTGGGCTGTTGGCCAATATCGGCAAGATGGTTCTCGACAAGTTTGTTGTCCGCGAGATCGCCGCGATTCGTGACTT
>JBLINQ010000265.1:0-3727 GCA_047639315.1 Planctomycetota bacterium | reverse complement strand
CTTGGCTCGATGGCAAGCCTGGTGGTTGATGCCGCTTTAGCTGGGCACGACATGATGGTGATTTGCCACCGCCATGATTTGCAGTTGGAAGCTGCAAGGGCCTTAGAAGAGGCTCTTCAGAATGGCGTGCTCGATTCCGATGCTCATGAGTTATCCGTGTCTCGAATTGATGTTTTGCATCGTCGGACAAATCCCTTGCCGCCGATGCTGAATTTGGACGAAGGAGCAGCGGTGGCGGCCTTCGTTGCCAATCATGCGATTCAATTTCTTCGCGATCCCTTGGGCTTGAAAGACGATCTTCCGGTACAAAACTGGAAGGTCACCGGAGGTAGAGAAGAACAGCGCGCATTTCTTGGCAGTCTCTTGGCGACGGGGTCAGAACAACAAAAAGTTCTTCATCTTGTTGATCGCCCAGACCGAGCCGACGCGGGTAGCCAAGCGATTGAAAAAACTTGGCGTAACAATAAGAACAATGTTCTCTTCGTCTTGTTAGGGAGCCCGAGCGACATCTCCTTTGTTCCAGAGGGCGCTCCAGTGATGACAGCCTATGGGCGAACGAACTGCCAACTTACGGCTTTGGCGCAGCTCCTCGGTGGTCCCCAAGACTAACCTTGGCGGCACCGTTCAATCAGGCGTGCATGCGGATCATGGGCGGCGCCTCAGCAAGAATGCTGGATTCATGGGCCGCGATCTCTTTGAGCCGTGCTCGGACAAGAGCTTCATCCATGATCTTTGTCGCCATCCCGACGTAGGTGCCGTGGTGTCGTGCTTCGCTTGCCAGCAAACTGCGGTAGAGTTCGGCCAACTCTTCGTCTTCGAGGTTTTCGGCTAACAACTGCATGCGCTCACAGGACCGCGCTTCGATCAACGAACAGCATAAGAGCGTATCGATGAGTCTTTCTGGTTCATGGGTGCGAAGACAAGTCAGCAGCTGACCGGCATAGGGGCTTGGTTTTTGTTTGACGAAAGGAATGCCCCTTCTCTCAAGGAGCTTCAGTACAATCTCGAAGTGCTCAAGCTCTTCTCGTGCAAGTTCCGAGAGTGGGAGCAGCATGTGAACTTGTTCTGGATAACGGAAGATCAAGCTGATTGCCGTCGAAGCCGCCTTCTTCTCGCAGTGGGCATGATCGACCAAGATTTCATCCATGCCGGCCAGTGCTCGTTTGAGCCAGTCTGCAGTACTCTCAGATTCCAAATTCAACATGTCAGTTGCTGATATACCTTTAACAGTGCCTCGATTTCGATTTCGCAACTGTAATTCGAAGTCACAAACTTCCGCGCTTGGTTGTAGGACTCCTCAGGCGAACGCATTGATAGCTTCTCAAGCCAAGAAAACCAAGATTTGAGACCCGTTGCATCGGGCTCAATCAAATGGGCGATATCCCGGGTCGCTGATGCCAAGAGATCGATATTGCCGGGGACGGCGCGGGCGGCCACAGGTCTGCCCGCTGCCAGAGCTTCCAAGATGGCATTGGATGCGCCTTCGCTTTCAGAGAAGTTCAAAAGGAAATCTGAGTCTTGCATCAACCTGGCTGTCTCGTCGGGACTTAGCTCGCCAAGGTAGTTGGCATGTGGATCTTGTTCGCAAGCTTTTAGGAACTTTTCGCTGTACTCAGCTTCGATCAGTGGTCCGGCGAAGTCCAAGTGCAATTCGAAACCATGTGCTTCGGTTTTTGCACGCCATGCAAGTGCGGCGATCGATCCTTTTACAAATCGGATGCCACCAACGACAGCACCTCGCATGAGCGAACCAGGGATCTTTGGTTCGGAAGTTCTCAGAGCCACACCTCGAGGAACGACGTGGAATCTCAAACATTCGGGGAAGGCGGCTTGGAGCTTTTCGCCGTCAGCAGCAAAAGGGCCGACAATGGCATCAGCAGCAGCCAGGGCCAAACGACCTTCGTCTGCTGGACTACCCGTGGGCCCATGCAAATCAGTTCCACCTAAGCTGATGACAACCTTGGTATCAGGCAGTGACTTTGCCAAATCGACGGCAATCGGTCCGCAATGGACGGCGTGATGAGCATGAAGAATGTCAGGGGCCATTGACTTAACGGAAGCTCCTTCATCGTTCTCTATGACGACGACTTCATGTCCGTGCTTTCTTAACCCAGCCTCCCAACGATTGACTGTGACCGTGTTGCCGCGGGCGGTGGACTGATGCGTTGGCGTCAAGAAGACGATTCTCAAGGGAGATCTCCGAAGCGAACGATTTCACAGTGCCAAGCTTCAATTTGTTCACGAAGCGAATTCGAATTCAAGGCCTCAAACTCTTCTTCACGTTGGTTGCATGAAGTGAAGGCGCTGCGGCTGCGAGCACCAGGATGAACCATCCACTCGCAAGTCTTGTCGGCAAGACCTTGCAGACTGGAAAGGGACTGGGCCGTCGGTTCGCATGAGAATTGAAAGCCAACAAAGTGGTCGGTGGCGAAGTGTCCGGCCCGCGTGATCATCGCGCGCATGTGCTGTGGTGCTAAGTGGGGCGTCGGAAAATCGGGTCGGTACTTAGCCTGACAACTCTCGTCATGTGGAATACGGATATGGAGCGGACGTTCGCGTGGGAGAACTTCCAGCAGCGCTTCGAGTACACAAGGATAGAGGTGGACATGATTGTGACTATCTAAGTGGGTCAACTCGGCTCCCATGGCCGTCAGGGCTTGCCACTGGGCAGTGGCTTCAGCTCGAAGGGCGGCCGGATCGAGAAAGCCGCCGCAGGCATCTAACCAAACATCACTTTTTGGGCTGCAAAAATGTCCGGCATCCTCAGTCAATGTTTTCGCTGAATCGGAAAGGGGGGGGCCCTCAGTGATGTTGAAATGCAGTCCCAGCCCTAAGTTGATCGCATTTGCCGATTGGATGAATTGCGCCGCAGTCGGGCCATTAGCCAAGACTGTAGCTGATGACAAAATGCCGTTTCTTGCCGCTCGCAGAATGCAGGCGTCGACGTGGGCATCGATGCCGGCATCGTCAGCGTTAACAACAAGGCGTGTGAATCCAGGTCTGTTCACAGAGGCATCCGTCCTTTCACTATCGTTTTCTTCATGATTCTGTTGGTGATCGTAGCGAATCGGTGCATGAGATGGCGGTTTTTCTTAGAGTCGGAAACCATTGGGAGGACCTTATATGATTGCGGATCGCTTGGCGCCATTCGGTACAACAATATTCAGTGAGATGACGCGGCTCGCAGGAGAACACAAGGCTATTAATTTGGCCCAGGGTTTCCCCGATTTCGAAGGGCCCCCGGAGTTAGTCGAGGCAGCTGTCCGCGCCCTTCGAGGCGGAGATAATCAATACGCACGATCGATGGGGCACTCGTCACTGGTTCATGCCATTGCTGAGCATCAGCGTCGGCATTTTGCCCTCGAATGGGACCCGATGGAAGAGGTCGTGGTCTTTTCGGGTGCGACCGAGGGCATTGCGTCGTCTCTGATTGGTTTGCTTAATCCTGGAGACGAAGTCATCGTCTTTGAGCCATTCTACGATAGCTACCTTGCGTGTCTTGCGATGGCTGGTGCAGTTCCTAAATTTGCCACTTTGAGGCTGCCAGATTTTCGCGTGGACTTCGACGAGTTGACGAGTCTCATATCGAGCAAAACAAAAGCTCTCTTACTGAATTCGCCTCACAATCCCACCGGGAAGGTTTTCGAAGGCGAGGAACTCGATTGCCTTGCTGCGTTTTGCCAAGAACATGATTTGATTGTAATCGCTGACGAAGTCTACGAGCATC
>JBLINQ010000264.1:0-4024 GCA_047639315.1 Planctomycetota bacterium | reverse complement strand
AGGCCGTCTATTTTTTGCTGACTGCATCGCTAAGAATGGAAACGCCGATTCCCTTGGCATGGTCACTCACATCGGCATTGGTTCGGCAAAGCACGTCGATTCAATTCGTTTGATATGGCCTGATTTTGTCCTCCAGAACGAACCGGGTTGCGCTGCGAATCAAGAGATCGTTTACGAAGAAGTAAACCGAAAAGCTTCGTCATGCCCCGTGCTGTTCAAGTACTCAGGGCATGGCGACGAATTCGAATTTGTCACCGACTTCTTGGGCGTTGGTGGTCTAGGTTTCTTCTTAGAGCCCGGACGATACGCCCCTGCTGACAACACAGAAACAGTGAGGATCGGAAGCCTTCCGGCGAAAAACGGACGCTTAGAATTGCGTATCACCGAACCAATGGAAGAGATCGATCATAAAGTCGGAGTTGAAGTACAGGCTGATGAACGTCTGTCAACCAATGACTCCATGCCCACTGGCAAACCATTGGCTTTTCAGCAGAGCTTCCTGCCGTCTGGGGCGCGCACAAAGAGTGGCAAAACCTGCCTCAAGGAACTCTCGGTAAAAGACCGAATCTACCAAGGCGATTTAGCTTTAGATGGACGCTTCATTGGCTACTTGGCTGAAGAACAACAAGTGTCACTCAAGTTTCCATTCGCCGAGATTCTGAAAACTAAACCCTCGCCGGATTCGCAACTCACGCTCTTCTTAGATGGTTGGGTCGAATATCCATATTCTCATGTCAATTATGCCGCATGGGAGAGCGGCGTCAGAGGCAAGTCATTCAGTCTCGACGTCTCTAAAGATGGTGCTTCTTGGACCGAGTCGATGAAGGAGGTCGGCTACCCGGGGGGTATGACACGATGCATGTCGATGGAAATCACCGACTCGATCGATGAATCATTGCAGTGGATCAGGCTTAGGACGAATCTGGAAGTTCACATCGATCGTGTCAGAATTGCATGGGTGACCGTCCCAAAGAGTGAAACTGTGACGACCCTGGAATTCGATCAAGCTGAATTGCGGTTCTTAGGTTATCCGCGAGAAGTCTCCCCCGATGGCCGCATGCCTAAGATCTACGACTACCAGGATAAAGAGGACACATTCGATTGGAAGCGCATGGCGGGACGATTCACTTCTTACGGAGAAGTCGCTCAATTGCTGAATAAGGCTGACAATCGGCTTGTCATCATGAATCATGGTGAGGAAATCGCTCTTTCAGTCGATTCCTCGAAATTGCCCCAGCTCGCTCGCGGTTGGAGGCGCACGTTCTTCCTGCAGGCCGTCGGCTGGTGCAAAGACATGGATCCGTACACCGCTTTCCCCGATACGGTCGCTCCAATGCCATCGGCGAAAGAAAACTACTTCCCTGGGCGTATGAAGAGTAAGCACACCGACATTGGCCAAGAAAGACGGCTTTCTGGAACTTTTCGCTGACATCGGAAACATCTTCAACTAAGGTCTGCTTGCTGCTTAATTGAAGGACAATCCATGACCAGAATAATGATCGCCCTCGTGGCACTCGCCGCGTCCGCCCTGTCTCAAACCATGCGTGACGACATGACCCCCATGGGGCTGGCGTACGAACTCAAGGTGCTGGAAGATACGCAAACACTTGAAATTCAGGTGGCGATCACGAATGCCAAGAGAAACAGAACTCATGTGGCGATGCCAAACTGGACCCCAGGAAGCTATCGACCACAAGAATTCGGCAAATGGGTGTCTGACGTCACCGTCGTAGACTCCAAGACCAAAAACGAAGTTGCATTCGAACAAATCGATCTCCTCACCTGGAGCATCGACACGTCAAGCAATCAAAACGTTACGGTGACCTATCGGATCACGCCTCGTCGGAGACGGTTTACTCCCGTAGCTCCGAAGGCCGATCGCATTATGACTGGCATGCATATCGAAGGTCCCGCGACCTTCATGTATGTAAAAGGTCATGAGCGCGGCACTCCTGTGACCTGCCTTTATCGTTTGCCAAAATCATGGAAAGTCGCCAACGGCATGCTCTTTGGCAAAGATCCATATTTTCGCCACGCCGCCGACTACGACACTTTTGTCGATTGCCCTACGATAATGGGCATCTTCTCACGCGTGCACTTCAAGGTTGAGGAGACACCGTTCTCTTGCGTGTTCTGGGATCCCACAGGTGAGGTCAAGTGGGACATAAAGAAGTTCAGCAATGAAGTCGTCAAACCAATCGTCACCGAACAAGGCCGCGTCTTTGGCAGCTTCCCCTTCCCTCGTTACGTTTTTCTCTTCACCGTTTCGCCTGGTGGCGGCGGTGGATTAGAGCACTTGAGTTCAACCAGCATTGGGCTCAATACAAGAGCTATGACGGCAAACGTGATGAGCGGCGCGGGCATCACTGCTCATGAGTTCTTTCACACATGGAATGTGAAACGCATTCGTCCTGCTGCGTTGGGTCCATTCAACTATCGACAAGAAAACTACACAGGCAACTTGTGGGTATGCGAGGGATGGACGTCCTACTATGGCGACCTATCGATGACACGCTTGGGCATGCAAACACCAGAACGATATCTCCGTGGCATCACGGGTGGCATCAATCGGGCAATGAGTAACCCAAACCGCAAAGAGCATTCGGTATTCTGGGCCAGTCGCGACATCTGGCATCGTGGTCGAGTAAGCGAAAAAAGCAGCCGCGTTGACTATTACTCATATGGCGAACTTTTGGGCCTACTCCTCGACGTTAAGATCCGCCACGAAACAGATAGTAAGAAATCTCTCGACGACGTCATGCGGTTCTTGAATCGTTGGTTTGCCGAAAAAAATGTTGGCTTCGAGGAAGACGACATTGAACGCGCGTGCACGGCGATCTCCAACTACGACTTCTCTGAGTTCTTTGCCCGTTATGTCTACGGCACTATGGTTCCACCCTTCGCCGAGATCTTTGACCACGCGGGCTTGGAGTATAAGTCAACGACCCTATCCGCTGAATTACCTTTCTTCTCGCGATCAAACGAAGATGGATTACAAGTTCGAGCTTCGAGACGAAGTCGTCGCGAGGCTGGACTCAAACGCGGAGATATGATCGTTAAAATAGATGGCGAGAAGGTGACCGACTCGGCGAAATATCTGATGACCAAGAACGGCAGCGAAAAAGTCGTGTTTACCGTCAGGCGTGAAGGCAAAACAGAAACTGAAGACATTACGATTGAGTTGGTGAAGCGCAATCGGACCTCGACAACTTTGACCCCGATGAGCAAACCGAGCGCCAAGCAGAAACGCATCTACGACAACTGGATGCGTGCTCACTAAGGGCCGCCAGAACCAAGTTTAGAATCGGAACGTCCAGCCCAGCTTGGCCGTGATCTGGGTTCCGACCGACTGAAAACGGTCTTGGTTCACCTCAAACCCTTGGTTGACGACAAAGAAGAAGTCGCGCCCAGGCTCAATGATCCAGCGGAAGCGACTATTGATACCCATAAGCTTGCTGACGTTGTCATATTGAATGATGGTGTTCCACGATATGTCCGGAGTGAACAATACGTTGATTCGAACTCGGGCGATGTGAGTTTCAAAACTCCCAAAATCGAGATCAATATTATTGTGGGCATACCCCAGGCTCATGAAGAAGTGCCGAGAAGGACGCCACTCCAAGTCAAAGTCGATGTCGCTTCGTTTGCCTTCAAAAAAGTCACCGGTTTGCACATCCAAGTCGAATGAGAATTCTCGCACATCCGATGATGAAATGCGCACTCCGTATCGTAGCCAAGAGTAGGTGCCAACCGGGATCACGACACCATCAGAGATTTCGAAGTTGTTGGAAAGCACTTCTTGGTTGACCCGAATCGCGAGCTCGATCTCATCGCCATCTTGATTGGCAATCTCAATCGGATTGAGGGTTAATGACGCCGTCTGAAGGCTGTTGTCCAGGTCGGTGACAACGAAGAACCGAAACTGGTGCTCTATAGTGCGGATCCAAGTCTCAGGACGATGTCGATACCGGACATTACCGAAGTACTCGCGAATGTCCCGCCGACTGATGAAGCCCAATCCAGG
>JBLINQ010000263.1:0-4042 GCA_047639315.1 Planctomycetota bacterium | reverse complement strand
GCACCGGCAGCTTGGATACGGTCAAAAGAACTGCGGTCAACGCAGAGATCTTGAACGATTGGAAAGCCTTTAGCGCGGAACGGCTCCAAATGCAGCGTATCGCCGTCTTTAAACTTGCGCATGTGAAGCTGGCAAAGCGTCGTCTCCGAGTCTTTACCATGGGCATGCCCGTTAATCATGCACCCACATGTGCCACAAATGCCTTCACGGCAATCATGATCAAATGCCACTGGCACTTCGCCCTTCTCGATCAACTGTTGGTTCAAAACATCCAACATCTCGAGAAAAGACATGTGCTCGCTGACACCGTCCATTTTGTAATCAACCATCTTGCCTGGTGCACCTTCAGATGCCTGGCGCCAGATCTTCAAGTTGAGTGAGAAAGTCGTATCGCTCATTACTTGTAGCTCCTCTGGGTTAGTTCAACGTTCTCAAACTCAAGCTCCTCTTTGTGAAGAGTCGGCTCCTTGTCTTCTCCTTGGAATTCCCAAGCAGCGACATACTTGTAGTTCTCGTCGTCGCGCAACGCTTCACCTTCCGGTGTTTGGAATTCTTCGCGGAAATGCCCGCCAGCGCTTTCATTTCGATTCAAAGCGTCGCGACACATGAGTTCGCCGAATTCGAGGAAGTCGGCAACCCGACCAGCCTTTTCGAGCTCTTGGTTCATGTTGCCGCCTTCGCCAAGGACTCGGACATCGCGCCAGAACTCCTCACGAAGTTCTGGAATGATCTTGAGCGCCTTCTTCAGGCCCTCTTCGTTCCGGGCCATGCCGCAGTGGTCCCACATCGTTAGGCCCAGCTTGCGATGGAAGTAGTCGACGCTCTTTGTTCCTTGAACACTGAGCAGCTTGGAAATGCGACCTCGCACATCCGATTCGACAGCTTTGAAAGCATCGTCATCGGTGCTGACCGCTGGCAAATTCCGCTCTGCCAAGTGGGCAGCGACTGTGTAAGGCGCAACGAAATAACCGTCGGCCAATCCTTGCATTAAAGCACTCGCACCAAGGCGATTCGCGCCGTGGTCGGAGAAATTAGCCTCACCCAACACGAAGAGTCCAGGAATGGTGCTCTCCAGGTTGTAGTCGACCCACAGGCCACCCATGGTGTAGTGAACCGCTGGATAGATCCGCATCGGCACTTCATATGGGTTCTCAGCGGTAATTTTCTCGTACATGTGGAAGAGGTTGCCGTAGCGAGCCTCGATCACATCCCGGCCTTCACGTCCGATTGCTTCCTGGAAATCCAGGTAAACGGCTAAGCCGCTGGAACCCACACCTTGTCCATTGTCACAGGCGACCTTGGCGTTACGAGAAGCAACGTCACGGGGCACCATGTTGCCGAAACTCGGGTACTTGCGTTCCAAGTAGTAATCCCGCTCTGAATCGGGGATTTCAACCGGTGGACGTGTGTCGCCCTTTTTCTTTGGCACCCAAACTCGGCCATCGTTTCGCAAACTCTCGCTCATGAGCGTGAGCTTGGATTGGTGATCGCCGGAGACAGGAATGCAAGTTGGATGAATCTGCGTGAAGCAAGGGTTGGCCATGAAGGCCCCCCGCTTGTGCGCACGGTATGCAGCCGTGACATTGCACCCTTTGG
This sequence comes from Planctomycetota bacterium, assembly GCA_047639315.1. Classification (GTDB taxonomy): domain Bacteria; phylum Planctomycetota; family DRQF01; genus S139-23. The sequence goes on along the minus strand of JBLINQ010000263.1, from coordinate 2,446 downwards.
CGTTGGTCGAGAGATAGAAGACGTTGCCGTAACCACCGGTGCACATGAGCACAGCGTCGGCGGCGTAACGTTCCAACTCACCAGTGACCAAGTTACGGACGATGACACCTCGCGCCACGCCGTCGACCTTGACTAAGTCCATCATCTCGCGACGCGGCTTCATGTCAACTTTGCCGCGATTCACTTGCCGCATCAAAGCACTGTAAGCCCCCAAGAGGAGCTGCTGTCCAGTTTGACCGCGAGCATAGAATGTTCGCGCAACTTGAGCTCCACCAAAGGTACGGTTGGAAAGAACGCCACCGTATTCACGTGCGAATGGCACCCCTTGGGCTACGCACTGATCAATGATGTTGTTGGCGACTTGGGCCAAGCGATAGGTATTGCCTTCGCGACCACGGAAGTCACCACCCTTGATGGTGTCATAGAACAGCCGAAAAATGCTGTCGTTGTCGTTCGGATAGTTCTTAGCCGCGTTGATGCCACCTTGGGCAGCAATACTGTGTGCGCGACGTGGTGAATCCTGAATACACAGGCAAGTCACATTGTAGTTCATCTCAGCGAGACTGGCCGCAGCAGAGGCGCCGGCCAAGCCCGACCCAATAACGATGACGTTGAATTTGCGTCGGTTATTCGGGGCCACAAGCTTCAGTTTCGCCTTGTGGAGGTCCCACTTGTCGGCCAATGGGCCGTCCGGGATCTTCGAATCAAGTATGGAGCTCATCTTTATACGTTCTCCCAAGCAAACATGGCGATGATCGGGAAGGACGCAAACCCGACTCCCAAAAGGATCGCCAATGCGATTCCTAAGCGACCAAATATAGTATTGAGGCGAGGATGGTTCACTCCCAAGGATTGGAAGGCGCTGCGGAAACCGTGAGCCAAGTGAACACTGATGACAATGGCCATCAGCACGTAAAGGCTACCCCACAAAGGATCTTTCATCACTTCAACGACCCGCTTGTGAAGGCTTTCAGCGTCAGGGGCTGCAATCCCCTTCAGGAACCGGAAATGAAGCAAGTGCATGACCAGAAGGCCAAGAATGATCATGCCCGTGTAGATCATGCTTCGGGATGCAACACTGCACCGCCCGAAGTTGTTCTTGTAGGCATATCCCTGAGGACGAGCGTCCTTATTCTCCTTGGTGATTTTTATTGCCATCCAGACATGGATGCCGAATAACGCCACCAGCCCGAACTCCATGACCACAAGTAATGGTCCGAGATCGTGCAGCTTGTTGGCATAGGCAATAAAACTCGAACCTTCAGCAACGTCAGCGTAGAGCGTGAGGTTGCCTAAGAGGTGAGCTATCAAGAATCCGACGAGCATAAGCCCCGTCAATCCCATGATGAGCTTCTTCCCTAAGGATGAAAGCAGGAATTTACCGATTCCATCGGCCATATTTTGAGCTCCGCTTAGTCTGCCCACATTTTGCTTTGGACAGCACTTCCATAATCGACCCAAAATGGTCGAATGCAAATTGGCGGATGAGAGGTTCGATGGTTGTCGAACACGACATTCATCCCCATCCCCGCTAACCGTGCCGACTTTAACGATGACGGCCCTTCTTAGTAAGGCAACAACCTGTTTTTTGCCGTAGATGCGACAAATGGATCTCCCACCAGGATCCTGAAAGATCTCGCAGCTCTCCTGAGCAGATTCATGGCCCATTCCTGGAGAATGAACGGATCGAACGGAACGGCCTTGCGGGGACTTCTCACCACTCAAATTGGCGGCCTGGGCCTTGGTCATCACCCTGAAATGGGAAATCACCGAGTCGGCTGATTGGCGTCAGGCGTAATTTGGGGCAAATATTCAAGGATCAGGATCAGGCCACGGAGCGAGGAGGGCTTACTTCAACGATTTGGCCCGGCGGCCAGGCCTCTCTAAGATTTGGAGCACGGACTCAACTTGAGCCGGGAAAGATACCGCATACCGAACTCGCTCGGCACGGATCTCAGACAACCAGGAATCGAGATTGTCCGGGCTCAGCTTCTTCCCGAACGACTTGGACTTGCTTTGGTCGGGGATCTCACCGAACACACGGTCTACAACTTGCGCGCAGAGATTGATCGATGGGTGGGAAGGATCGAAAAACAGAAATGGCTCTGAGCCTGCCCCATCTCCCTCGACAATGACCTCAGTGGCATATGAGTGATAATTCTGGAAGTCCCAAATCGTGCCGGCCGGGGTGGCCATTCTCACCAAGGACCTCTTCCATTCCTCCCACATAGACCACAATTTGGCATGGTCCAATGTCTCGAGGAGCAGAGCATGAACAGGAAGAATGACAATCGTCACTTTGACGTTTTGTTTCTCTGCCCGTGAAACAAGCCGCCGGCAAGCAGTTAGAGCGACTTCCATCTTGGTGAAGGCACCGTACATGTTCGGTCGGTGTCGGTAGTAGTTGAGGGTCTTGTCCGTCGGGCTCCGGTCGCGAAACACAGGG
>JBLINQ010000262.1:0-4084 GCA_047639315.1 Planctomycetota bacterium | reverse complement strand
CTCTATTAGCGTGGCATCGTCCTGATGAATTCGACTCTCTTTTTTTCGGTTGAGGCACTTCAGTTTAATCGGTTCGTCGTCGCCAAAATCAACATTGACATGACAAGAACCCAGTCGCGATTATTGATTACGCGGAACCGGATAATCATTGTCTCAAACTTCGAGCCTATTTCTGGGCGATGTTTCTCGTCGCCCACTAAGACAAGAGTGTCGCTGCAGCGGAGCGGCTACGCGAATTCCAGCCGGGTAGTCATCGAATCGATTGTCGGTTGCTTCAGAAAATTCGGCATTGCATTGGCGAAAATGGAGAGCCTCAACAGAAATCACTGCAATGGACTATTCAACCGCAGGAACTTTTGCACACTGGTCGAAACGAGAACACTCACCGAGTGGATTCAATGCGAACAAGTATTGCTTGGGCCGTACGGGCACATGGGGACTTCAGCCAGCCGCACCCGGAATCATCCGCACTTGGAGGGGACTGGACAGGGAGTTTCTTGGAGATGGAACCATAGGGTAAAATTCTAAGAGTTACTAAGCACCAAATCTGGGAATAATTCAACGGGTGGATGCGGTACGCTTAATGGGTCAACACGACACAAAGCGGGAGAAGAGCATTGAGAAAACAGAAGAGAAACCCCATCTCATTTTGTGGAAATACGCGGCAGTAAGCACCATCAAAATGCCGATTATCAATTAGAGCCCTTCGTGGAAGAAGTGCATGAAGTTTCGAGGGCCCTGCGAAGAAAATCGCAAAATGCTCGGTCGTCGTAGCTCAAGCGTACTGCAAATGCAGCATGACAATTCTCAGGATAAAACCGCAAGAACGTCATGGTGGCTACAAGAAATTTCATTCGCTTCGAATCCTTAAAGGCAAGATGACGCTAATAGTCAAGTCGTTTGTGAATTGAAGTCTCTGATTGCAATTTTCGGGCGAGAAGAGTATTTAAATCGCGATGCAGATATGGGCAAAACAACCCAATCGATCGAGCAATCGTCGCCAGCTTAATTGGCCAGGCCGCGCCCTGGTGAGGCCTGAAATGTGCCGGAAAACCCCAACCGACTCGGCGACCAAAAGAGAGGACTATCAACCAGTGGAAAAGGAAATGCGATTCGGGGAGTATCTCGTCTCTCGGGGAATCGTCACAGTTCGAGATGTTCTTAGATCTCTTTGTTGGCAACACGAACAACAAGAGCCGATTGGGCGCATCGCACTCAGACATCGCTGCCTCAACGTTCATCAAGTCATGAGAATATTAGGCTCCCAAGGCGATGATCGGATCAAAGCGGGCGAAACAGGAGGAGCACGGATGTTCGGCGAGTATGCTGTTGAACTCGGCTACATGGAACCCGCTGAGGTCGAAGAACTTCTGGTCCTGCAAATCAACAGTCGGCCTTCGATCGGCGCAGCCTTGGTGGAACGTGGTACAATCGCCAGTGCGGCGCTTCCAAGATACCTTGCAGATTTTCTTCACGCGCTGTCGGCACGATGATGTTAGCCGGTTCGGGCTTCAAGTTCGTGCGGAAGCCAAGGGGAGTTTACTTATTCACCGGATGATGGACGTCAATCCTCTAATATCCCATCAATGAAGCTACGAATGTTCAATGATTGGAATTCACTATAGATGCAGATCACGGGAATTCACTCTACAGCGCATCGACGGCCTTCACGATCGCTCTTGCGATTCCATCCAAAGGCACGACCTCACAATGGGCCCCCATTTCAACAGCTTTCTTCGGCATGCCATAAACGACACAACTTTTTTCATTCTGTGAAATCGTATGAGCTCCGGCGTCCTTCATCTCTCTTAGTCCTTGAGCACCATCATTCCCCATTCCAGTCATAATGACGCCCACAGAATTCGCACCCGCGTATTTGGCAACGGACTTAAATAGAACGTCGACACTTGGTCGATGTCGATTCACAAGTGGTCCTTCTTTTACTTCAGCAAAATACCGTGCTCCAGAACGGCGCAAAAGAAGGTGGCTGTGCCCGGGCGCAACCAATGCCACTCCTGGGATGATCGAATCCCCGTCTTCTGCTTCTCTTACTTCAAGTTCGCATTCACGATTGAGACTCTGCGCAAACGACCGGGTAAAATGCTCAGGCATGTGCTGGACAATGAGGATTCCGGCACAATTCCTGGATAGCGCAGGAAGGACGTGCCTGAGCGCTACCGTCCCTCCGGTTGACGTTCCAATGGCAATTATTTTGTTCGTCGTACTTGTCATAGCCTGGTGCGGCGCAGCCTTGGTGCTCTTGACCGGCACCATTTGGCTTAGCCGGGCACAGGACGCAGCTTTGACTTTCTGAACCAACTCAACTGACATGTCCTCAATTTTATAAGCAGCGCTAGGCTTGCACAGAACTTCAACCGCTCCGGCCTCCATCGCTTCAACTGCCAGTGCGCTGTTCGTCTCCGTAAGAGATGAGATCACGATGGTGGGTGTCGGTCGATATTGCATCAGTTTCCGCAGGAAGGTGATGCCGTCCATGCGGGGCATTTCGACGTCCAATGTAAGTACATCGGGCTGCAGTTGCATAACCATGTCACGAGCGACAAACGGATCAGGTGCAGCTCCAACGACTTCGATCTGAGGATCACGACTTAGTTCGAGTGAGAGGACCTGACGAACTACCGACGAATCGTCGACAACGAGGACTCGGATCGGCCTGCCGAGCGTTCTGCTCATCTGTGCGACCCCGATCCTTGAAGTGGACCGAGAACACGAAAATTCGCGAACATGAGACTGTCGTCAGCATCAACGATCACTGTCCCTTCTTCCGCTAAGAGCCTGCTCCAGTCGTCAACTGTGGCCGGGCACAATTCAGGAGTCGAAAGATCAAAGACAGCCTTCTCCCCTTGCGTTTCGATCAAAATCTGACCGAGAGTGACATTAGCAAACTCACACAGTGAGTCTTTGGAGAAATCAGCCGCCTCGGCAGAATCAGGCTCACACCCCAATGCGCCAGCGGCAATTTCGGATCCTAGAGATTCGGAAGCAAGAAACTCAATTTCTCCAAACTTGCACCCGGAGAAACCCATCTTGACCAAGACAAAAGGTCCCGCATCGGCGTCAAATGATATGTCATCGTTTTCTACCTTATCCCCAAAGATCATCGAGACCTCCTCAAGGACGCGTACCATACAATCTGCCAGGACCTGTTCGTTGTCAAACGTCATGGCTTCCCTCCAATGCGTCGTTAACGACGACGCGTAGTTGTTCCGGATGAAAAGGCTTCTGGATCGTTGCGTGAACGCCGATGGTTTCCAATCTTGTCGTTCTCGCCAAACTCGCTTCTGTCGAAACGACGACAATTGGGATGAGCGATGTCGCAGAATTGGCCTTCAGTTTCTCAATCATCTCGATGCCATTCATAATGGGCATGTTGATGTCGGCGAAGATGAGGTCGATCTTGTTATCAGCAACGATCTCCAAGCCGATCTTTCCGTTTTCAGCTTCAAAAACGTTCTCTGTTTGGATCTTCGTGATTCGAAGCGCTTTTGCGATTACCGCGCGAACTGTTCGCGAGTCATCGACAATGAGAATATTATAGTTCATGATTAACCTCCTGTCCGCTTAAGACTGGGAGGAAGTCTTGCGTCTCCTCCCAACGTGACATTGTTCTACATAGAACTGTCTCGAGTATTGAGTCGGTGAGTCCCCAACGAGCGGCGCACGACTGATCGAACTCATAGTTTGTACCGTCGTTTCCACCGCCGAGACTCAGAAGAGTCGTGGCATGCTCTGCCATGTGAACCAACTCGATGAGCTGGCGATTCTCTTCTGATCCAAGTCCCGGCCGATGATGAAATCGAACGACTTCAACAATCTTCTCGGGTAGATTCCATCGTTCGAGCAATATCGCCCCAGCTTCAGCATGATCGATTCCCAATACTTCTGCTTCCGCACGATCATGCGAGAACCCCTGGTCGAATGCCAAGTCACGAATCGAGGCGATCTCGCGGACAACAAACTTGTCGAGAACCATCTTGCCGATATTGGCCAACAGCCCAGCTGCGAACGACTCCTGTGGCGGACGCTTGCAGACAGCCTTTGCGATTTCCTCAGATGCCATTGC
>JBLINQ010000261.1:0-4125 GCA_047639315.1 Planctomycetota bacterium | reverse complement strand
CCCTGGGTTTTCGGGAGGCACAGGTCGTCGAAGAACCAGAGCTTGAAGAGATCAAAGGCCACAAGCGCAAGAAGAAAGGCGGCCATGGCCGCCAACCATTCCCCGATCATCTTCAACGTGCCGATTGGGTTTGCGACCTGGCAGAAGACGACAAGACGTGCGATGTCTGCGAAGCAGAGCTTCGCAGCATCGGCGAAGACATCTGCGAGCGCGGTCATCTCTTTCCTGCTCAAATAGTCGTGAACCGCTACATCAAGCTAAAGTACGCTTGCCCAAAAGGTCATGGAGTGAAAACGGCGGAAGCTCCGGCACCGATCCTTGAACGGTGCAAGTACGAGCCTTCGGTCTACGCAAACATAGTCGTCTCGAAATACGCTGACCACCTGCCACTCAATCGCCAAGAGAGCATCTTCAAACGTCAAGGCTTCACGATTCCTCGCTCAACAATGGGCGACATGATTCAAAGAGTCGTCGAAATCGCTGGCGACCCCATCATCAAACAAATGAAGAAGGAACTAGTCGAAGAATCCTTCATTCAAGCCGATGAAACTCCGATTACCGTTTTGCAAGAGGGCAAGAAGGGATCGAGCCAAGGCTACCTTTGGGTTTACCGATCAAAGAGCAAAGTCCTCTTTGACTTTCGGTCCGATCGAAAGCGCGATGGCCCAAGCGCATTCTTAAAGGACTTCGCCGGCACGCTCCAGACTGATGGCTACGCGGGCTACAACGAAATCGTCGTCAGAAACGGACTCACCCGAGCCGGATGCTGGAGCCACGCAAGACGCAAATTCAATGACGCACTGAAAAGTGCGAAGGCACATGCCGGTCCGATGATGGTTTTGATGGCGGAACTATTTCGAATCGAAGCCGCCCTTAAGACCAGAAGAGACAAGCGCGAGATGACAGCTACAGAGTTTCATCAGCTGCGTGCAAAAGTGCGTCAACGTCGCTCGCAAAAGATCATAGAGCAAATCAAAGTCATGCTCTTAGCGCTCGACGAAAGACACGACGTCTTACCCAAGAGTGAAATCGGTAAGGCCGTCATCTATGCCATGAACCAATGGCAAACACTCATTGCATTCCTCGAACACCCAGAGGCAGAGCTCGAGAACAACGCTGCTGAACGTGCGATTAGGCAAGTGGCACTGGGAAGAAAAAACTGGATGTTTGCTGGCAGCGCCAAAGGCGGTCACGCCGCCGCCGTGCTCTACTCGCTGGTCGGCACTTGCAAGGTGCTCGACATCAATCCGCAAGCCTACCTGGAAGACGTGCTGACCAAGGTCAGCACTACACCAACCTCCGAGGCCCACACCCTTACGCCGTGGGCCTGGGCTGCTTCGCAGCCCAAGAGCTAAGCGAAGAAGCGACCGCGCCTCTCGGCGCGCTCAATCATCACCAACGATTCAGAATCCCCAATGAACGCCGCTTGCGATGCATCAGCACCATGGGATCACCGGGCGTTTACGACGTGCGCGCTGTGGGCGCAAAAAGAAGCCGCCCCGCCTGGTGGTGCCAAGCAGGGCGGATCAAGGAATAGACGGGTTAGGAAACCCGTAAGTGGTGACGGCGTTGCTCTAATCGAAACAGTCTCCAGTTTCTCGCTCGAAAAGCAGTGGGTGAATCTGCGATCAAGATTACGAGTTTTCGTCACAAGATCCACGATATGTCCGCGTGGTTAGCAGTGCTGGGAAAGTTCGTAGTCTTTCAGTCAAGATATGGTTGACTTCTGATCGTTGGAAAAGTAATTTCATCATAGGTGTAAATTAGGGCGCAGCCGCGTCCATCTTCACAACGACATTTAGTAATTTCGGGCGTTGGAAGCATTGAAATGCGATCTGCGTTCACGCTGCATCTGATGAAGACACTCAACGCTGCCTCACCATTGACTTGAAGTCCATGCTCTTGGAGCTACAGAGATATGAAGAACTCAATCGCACTGGCGGTCGTCTCCGCACTCGTCGGAGCTTGCATCACATTCCTGATTTTGTCCTCTTCCGAAAGAGAGGATGCTTTGTATCCCACTGGGATTGCTGCTGCCGCTCCCCAAGAGAATGGTCGGGATGCGGTGCGCCGAATTCCAAAGGAAAAAGCAAAAGCCTTTTCTGAGAAAGCACGCCTCACTGTCGTGGTAAGAGAACTTCAAAAGAAGATCGACAACCTAAACTCGGCGTTATCGGAATCAAAGGAGAGGGCCGCGCGACTTCAGAATGAGTTGAAGCTGGGTGACGACATCCTCCCAGAGGAACCAGCCCTTGGTTTGACAGCCCTTCAAGAATTCCGAATTGGGCGGCGACTGTCTATGGGGAAAGAGTCTGTTCTTGAGGAGCGTCGCAAAGAATGGGCGAAGAACGGTCGTCACTTGATCCAAGGACCCTTGGACGAAACTGCCACGAATGACATTCGGAGAAGGAGTAGGAGTCTCGGGAGCCGTCTTAAACAATCTAAACGTGACGCTCTCATTCGAGAATTCGGTGAAGAGAAAGCGATGGAATTGGCTAAGGCTGCGCTTGAGCAGAAGAATCAGTTCCTTGCTCCTGCCAAATCAGAGAACGAACGAACAAGAATGCAGTCGCATTTTAATGAAAAGAACAGAATCTCGAGCGCACTAATCAAGGCGTTCATGACCAATTACTAGATTTCGGCAAATCGTGTTTTTAGTTCAATGGAAGGAAAGAAACATCTATGAAGCATTTACTTTTTCTTGTCGCGATTGGATTCTTGGCGACGACTGCGTCAGCACAAATTACGGTGAGTGTCTCTGGTAGCACTGGAGCCGACCGAGCCTCGATGAATGGCGTCGAGACTGCGGGTGGAGGCACCTTCGAGTTGGCTGGCAACATCATCATAAACGGGAAAATCTACAACTACGCTGACGGACCGGCTTGGATTGATGGCGACTGCCGATTTTATCTCATAACCCTCGGGGATGGATGGATCTTGAGTGGAGAAATTTGTAGCGATGGGTCCACATCGTTGACTGTGTGGCAAGTCGGCGGCAATAGCATTGATCTAACATGAGATAGCTGAACTGAAGTGTCATTCTCATTGTATTTGAGAACGGCACTTCATTTGCGATGCATTTTTCTACGTGTGTCTGTCCATCCCGTATATTCAAAACGCCGTCGTGGCAACGCATTACGCCAATCGAATTTCAGACTACACCCCGCCCTCAAACAGGTCAAACACGGTTTGACATGAACTCCCCTTGCACCTGAATCACCTCATCGCGGCTCTTGCTCTCGCGGTTAGAAGGGGCCTTCAGCAATTGGGGGTCGAATCCCCCTCGCGGTGAATCACCAGTTGATGGTGTTGAAACGTCGGAGAAAATGTAGAACCCGTACCGTGCAAAAAAGTAAGCCGACTTGTAAACCCTTGTAGCTAAACGACCTTCGCAATATCCTCGCGGCCTATGAAAACCGCGCTCACACCCCACCTATTCATCATCTCTGCTCTCGCAGGGTGGCTCAATCGAGAACAACAGAAGGTCCTCGACTACCTCCGTGAAGAAAACCGAGTCCTCAAAGAACAACTCGGCAAGAAGAGAGTCCGTTTGACCGATACCCAACGCCGTCGTCTTGCAGCGAAGGGCTGGGAAATCGGTCGGCGATTGCTCGGTGAATACGCAACCATCGTCACACCCGACACGATCCTACGCTGGCATCGAAAACTGATCGCGCAGAAATGGACAAACAAATCAGGCAAAGGCCGTCCTGGTGTCATGAAGGAAATCGAAATACTCGCAGTCCAAATGGCAAAGGAGAATCTCAGCTGGGGTTACCGACGAATTCAGGGCGCCCTCAAGAACCTTGGGCATGTCGTCGTCCACAACACAGTCAAACGCATCCCCTTAGATCACGGGATCGAACCAGCACCCGAGCGTGAGAAAAAGACCAGTTGGTCTCAGTTTCTGCGAACTCACTGGTCGACGATGGCCGCCTCTGATTTCTTCACGACCGAAGTTTGGACCACGAAGGGTCTTGTCACCATTTACACGCTCCTCGTCATCAAACTCGAATCCCGCCGCGTTCACATCGTTGGTTCGACACCACACCCAAACCGAGTGTTCATGAAACAAGCCGCACTCGATCTCGCGGCCCTTGACGATGGATTCCTTCACGGCACTTC
>JBLINQ010000260.1:0-4152 GCA_047639315.1 Planctomycetota bacterium | reverse complement strand
TTCTCTTTGGCGACTCTTCACCGTGCCAACCTTGATACCGTTTACCGCAACAAGAGCCTTATCCTTGAGAAGAGCGACGTTGTCAAAGTAGGCATGCACTTCAACTTCCTTGCCCTTGCTATTATTAGCGAGAGGCCCCATCGCGACATAATAAAGCGTGCTGAACGCTGCGATGATAAAGAGGCCGGTGACAAATTCTGACTTGCGGATCCCCATAGGATTCCCCCAGGACAATGTGTAAGGCTATAGCAATAGATCGGAAACGAAACGTCTTTGGGCCTCTTCGTCGGCCCCATCCCCGTCAATCTCACCCCGGACAAAATTCATCACTTTGGGGTCTTGAGAGTTGAGGAGATCATCCAACGTTCCGTAGAGAATCACTTTGCCCTTATCGAGCATGACAATCTTGTCAGCAATTCTCCGAACGCTTTCCATCACATGGGTGACAACAATGTTGGTCATGCCCATGGTTTTCTTAAAGTCATTGATCAACTCATCAATGACCGCTGTGGCAATCGGATCGAGCCCGGCGGAGGGCTCGTCATAGAAGACAATTTTGGGGTCAAGGGCAACGGCGCGGGCTAGTCCTGCTCGTTTCTGCATACCACCGGAAATCTCTGATGGCAGTCGTTCCTTGGCTTCGAGAAGCCCCACCTGCTCGAGCTTCACCTTGACCATAATATCGATCGTCTCAGGAGCTTGTTTGGTGTGAAAACTGATCGGCAAGCCGACGTTCTGGCCCACCGTCATCGAATTGAGCAGTGCACCCGATTGGAACAGAACACCAAATTTTCGCCGGACCTTGTTGAGGCCCTTTTCGCTCATGCCAACGATATCGTCGCCATCAATAAAGACATGACCTTCAGTGGCATCGTGGGCACCAATCATCACCTTCAGAAGTGTTGACTTGCCCCCACCGGAGCCGCCAAGAATGCACAGCGTCTCGCCCTTTTGGACGACAAAATTGACACCTTGCAGTACTTTTACCGCGGTGTCGCCTGAGCCAAAAGTCTTGTGTACGTTCTCAACTTTAATGATCGACATGAATGTAACCCGGTTCCTCTTTAGCCTGCTCTATACCCAGAAGTATTTAGCCGTGATTGCCGTGACAAGGGCATCCGAGATGATGATCGCCACCAGGCAATTCACAACTGAAATCATGGTATTGCGACCGACACCTTCAGGGCCTCCGCGAACCGAGAACGCATTGTAGCAAGCCACCATGCATATTGTCGCCGCGAACACGAGTGCCTTGATCAAGCCTGCCAACATGTCGACCGGCGCAAACGCGTCCATGGCCGTCTTCCAGTAGACATCCAATGAAATGTTGTACATCAAATTGCCTGCAGCCAATCCGCCAAGATTGCCGACCAGATAACTGAACATCGTGAGGCAAGGAAGCATCACGCAGATAGCAATGAAACGAGGAGCGACCAGGTAACCAACTGGGTTGATTCCCATGGTTTCCAAAGCCAAGACTTCTTCGTTGATGACCATACTGCCAAGACCCGCGGTAAAGGCAGCACCGACACGCCCAGAAAGCACAATGGCCGTCATCAGCGGGCCCAGTTCACGCACCACAGCGATGCAAATCATCGTGGGCGCTTTGCTCAAGGCGCCGTATTGTTTGAGTTGGTCGGCGGTGTTGAGGATGAGGATAAAGCCAACCAAGAAACCGACGAGGCAGACAATAAAGAGACTGCGCACACCGATTTGTTGCATGAGCGGAAAAACCAGCTGACGATAGCGCGTCTTGCCGGTGAATGGCCCAATAAAAGTCCAATACAAGGTTTGCCAGAGAAGCTGAAAGACTCGTGCAAAAGCCTCAACCCCGCCCTTGGCACCGGCAAAGAAATTGACGACCGGTCTACCGAGCCAGGCGATTGGCGTAAGCAAGATATTGGCGACGCGGCTCATAGAAGCTTAATCCCCTTCGACTGTAAAGACGGAAAGAAGCTTGGACATCTGCAAGACGTCACGGACACTGTCGCTAATATCAACGAGAGCATAAGCGACTTTCTTCTTCTGGGTCCACTTCATACCTTCAATCAAGACTGCGATGCCAGAACTGTCAATGTACGGGACATCGGCCAACCGCAACTTCAAGGTGGCTGGCTTCTTCTTAATCGACTTCTTAATCTCATCCCGTAGACGTGGCGAACTTTCCATATCCACATCGCCGCTGATCTGGAGAACGACGCCATCGGCAGCATCTTGAGTTTCAATAGTGAGCTTCATGATTCTTCTTTCCCGCCCGTGATCTTGGTCATGACCAGAGCCATTCGGCCCTCTCTTTCCGTGCACGGTTCAAATTCGACTTTATCCATCACTTCAGCGATGAAATGTGTACCAAGACCTCCTGGCTTTATGTCGTCCAGGTCTCTTGGCTTGATTTTTTCAACTTCTTTGACGCGGCAGTAATTGTGGACCGTAACGACCGTTTTCGTTTTCATGTCAACCACTGAAACCGAAATCGTGCCTTTGGGCATGAACCAACTTTGTCCATGCTTGATGATATTGGAACAAGCCTCATCAATGGCCAAGACCAACTGCCTTACGTCATCGTCATCACAACGATTTTCAAAGATTGGTTGAATGAAACCGCGGATCGACCTGAGATAGCAGGGATCCGCAGGTACGCTTACAGACAAACTATGTGCCATGGGCACAACTCCCCCTACCTAAGCTTAGCTGCTGTTCTTGCCCCATTCGGCACCCACTTCTTGGCGCTCAAAGATGACACAAGTACCGTCCTGGCGAAGATTACCGCATTTGACCTTTATTGCAACTCCCGCCTTTCGCCAATTGTCCTTTTCCGGAAATCCATGGCATTCTCGCCTTTTCTGGGCAGAAGACCCCTCAACGACGCTTGCCAATCAGACGAGACATTCGATTCGCCTCCTCGGTGAGTCCCAAGGCTTTGAAGGCCACACGCAGGCGTCGCAAGAGAGAGACATTTTCAGTTTCAGAAACGCGGAGTCGCTCCAACTCTTCACGACACTCGGCGTGTAGACCGTGCTGACGTAACAATTCACCACGCAGGATGTTTGGCCGTTTCCCCAGCATTCTGTCCATACTCAAGAAGTCCTTCTGAATCTGGGTACGTCTTTCCCCGGAAACGACAGTAAACGTCGCCGATGCAATGATGTCATTCGCCCCTGAGGCCGCATTGATTTCTACGACATACTCGACACCAGGCCGAAGAGGGAGAATCTTGACCGGCCAGGGCAGACTTCGCCCTCGCGTGTTCTCGATGAAGATCTCTTTACCTTTGGTTTCACTTTTTGGAAACAACCTGACGACATATTCTCGCGCCGTGCGTGATCCTCCCCATCGAACTTGTGGCCGAGTTTCAAAGATTTCGTGACGAGGGTGGATCACATGGAGTTTACTCTTTGTTGCAGTCGGCGACACAGAGTCGTCTTTCGACTCCTCCATGAGTTTTCCTTTGGCACTCCACGCCTTGTGAGCAAGGCTCGCACTAAAAGGAACGAACGAATCTGCTTTCCATTGTTCATTCGCGTCGACCTGCCAGAAGGCGCCCTCTCGATCTATGGCCTCGATCCAATCGCCATAGTTGAGCTTCAGCACGTCCCCCTTATTCAACCAACTGCCGGGTTCGATGGGTTTCAGGTTCGCAGTTGAACCCTCCCGGCCACTGAAAGGAGTGCCCAATCGACGCGTGACCAGTAGATCTGTTTTTGAATTTCGAACTTGCCCGCCACATTGCCATAATGACGTCGCTGAAATGGTCAGAACCAACAAGGCTGCCAAGATCCCAAGGATCCAAGGTGACCACCGCCGCGTAAGGCGGGCAGAAAGCGTGAGGGCCGGTGCCGAGGATCCGGTCGCACGCCGCAATAGAATGGGCACCACCCCAGCTTCAAATTCATCATGAATATCACTGGCCCGTTCGGCACAGGTTGGACAGCTTAGTAGGTGGTTCTCGATGCGCGAACACTCCGTCTTAAAGAGCGTTCCTGACACCAGGGCGGCAAGGTCTTCCGTAGTCAAGTGAGTCATCGGCGGCTCGGTTTCCACGACCTCGCGTACCAGGTCATGAATGACTCTCTGCCGGTCGTCTGCGGCGACATGGATCTTCATGGCGAAACCCGCTCCCCCGATTCGATTGAACCGACAATAGGTGACAAT
>JBLINQ010000259.1:0-4269 GCA_047639315.1 Planctomycetota bacterium | reverse complement strand
GAAGAAGAAGTTGAGAGTGTCATCTGGGACAGCCTGCCCTTGGCCAAAGGTCGCCTCGGATTTGTTGGCCCCATTTAGATCGATGCCGCCCAGCCCGTGAATAGCTGCAAACTCGGCTGCATCAGGCAGAGGCACACCATTGATGTCTGTGGCATAAACCCCGATGCCACCGACGACGCGTGGGACGAAATCGGCGGTGCCGATGCCATTCTTGTAGATCGGGATACCACCACCCAAGTAACACAAGCCTGTGCCTG
This sequence comes from Planctomycetota bacterium, assembly GCA_047639315.1. Taxonomy (GTDB): domain Bacteria; phylum Planctomycetota; family DRQF01; genus S139-23. The sequence continues at coordinate 4,012 of JBLINQ010000259.1, read as the reverse complement.
ACTGATTTGCAATCAGGGAGCCATCGAAGTTGACTCGACCTGGGGCAGGGAGGCGTTGATCGAGAAAATTATTATTGAGTGGGGCGGAGTAAGTCGAGTTTGGGAACCCGTCTCCCATAATAATGCCTGAGTTGGTCAGATCCTGCCCAGCGTAAGGAGCACCGCGGTTCGACGAGAAGATCTGCCAAAGCGGGCCTTGCGACGTCTGCTCCACGGCAATCGTCTCGTGTTGAAGCGGCAGGCTTGGGTCCAAGGTGAATGCATTATTTGGGATCGGTTGTGCCGTTAGGTCCCCAAAGACGCTTGGGAAGTGGTACGTCGAGATGAATTCGAGCGTGCGCGTCGTAATCGGGCCTTGGCTTGAGCTCATGAACGCACCAGTCCGCGCGATTGCAATGGCCTTGTTGACATCATCTAGTCCTGACCCGGCTGGCAATTGAGCCATGAGGGCGACTTGAGATTGTCGTGACCAAATTCCCAGTGGTCGTCCAACACGATCAACAACTGCAATAATCAACCCTGGGGTATCAATAGCCTGAGCTGCCCGATTCATGATGAAGGTCACTTCGTCAGGGGTCAAACTTGACGTTTGAGTGACGACCGCACCATCCGTTGTTTGCACAGGTGCATATGTTGGCAAGAAGATGTCATCTCCACTGCCACTGCCACCGCTACAACTGGTGAGCGGAATGGACACCATGAGAAAGAGGATCAATGTCAATATGAAACGGGCGGATCGATAAGAAGTCATCTTTGTTCTCTCCTCGCCACCAGTCCCATCAAGACATATGAATTGTGGTAGCGAACGCATGGTCATTCCCGGTCGGCATGAATCGCACGACGGGAGTAATCCTGACTATTCCGAAGGCCAAGATAGGCCAGCAAAAGAAGAGTGGCTACCCCATCTTCCATTTTTTTCGGTGATGCCCTTGACCGAACAAAGCAAATCGCATGTGATTTACGGACTTGATCAGCTAAGTGTTCTTGCGCGTCAGCGTAAATAAGAGGGCGAACTTAGTGTTCAAGCCAAGCCAAAATGAATGGCTTGTTTCGATTCGGGTGAGTCAGGGAAAAGGGAGAGATCGATGGCGACCACATTGCAGGCTGCTGCATCGTTCATGGTTGCATTCCTGCTTGTCGCAACGACCGGCACACGGACTGCGGCAGGGAGTGTTGGTGGCCACGCGGTCGTTGGCAAATCGTTGGTTTTTTCCGCCCAGCAACAGGGGGGCGCATCAACGTCTTTGACAATGAGCCGACTGAAGAAGAGGGCTACTCTAGAAGACAAGCTCGATTCAATGTTGGTCGATCTGAAAGCCGCTTCCCAACCTCAAGAAGAGCCACCAAAAGGCGATTCTAGCGCGAATTCAACAAATCAGGACGAAGAAAAGAAGCAGGCCGTTGATGATCTTGAGGCTTCGCCAAGTCACTTCATCAATGTCGATGCTATGCCCGGATTCGAAGGCCGATGGTATCGCAATCCGTGGGCACTTCTCGACAAGCCGATCTACGAGATCAATGAGCCTGGCGACGAATTCTGGGACCCGTACCGCCAGAATATGTTGAAGGGTGATTACCCTATCGATGACGATGATTTCTTCTTCCGTTTTACGCTCACAGAGAAGATGACTGTCGAAGGCCGAAACGTGCCAACGCCACGAGGGATTACTGGGCCAGGCTCGAACACATCAAGCTTCTTTGGTGATGGTGAGCAACTCTTCTTCACAGCGAAGACAGCCATCAGTTTTGACTTTTTTAAGGGTCAAGAGGCATTTAAGCCGGTGGATTGGCGGATTCGAATCACACCAGTCTTCGATTTCACTAGTCTTAATGTCAACGAATTGGGCGTCGTAAATCCGAACATCAAGGATGGCAAGAACCGTCACACTGGCGACATCTCACTCCAAGAAGCTTTGATCGAAATTCACTTGTTCACTTGGAATGACCGCTATGACTTTATGTCGAGTGAGATCGGAATTTTCGCTTTTCGTAGCGATTTCCGTGGATTCATCTTCGATGACATTCAAGCCGGTGTTCGTATCTTCGGCAACGCCGATGATAACTTATGGCAATATAACGCCGTCTTCTTCAACATGCTGGAGAAGGACACAAATTCAGAGTTGAACAGCTTTGATGATCGCGACCAACAGGTCTTCATCGCCAATGTCTATCGTCAAGATTTCTTGGTCAAAGGCTACAACATCATGTTTTCCTTCCATTGGAATCATGATGAACGTTCCCAGCATTTCAACGTGAATGACTTCCTGACTAGGCCACAGGCCGTCGGTGTCGCACGAGAGAAGCAAGTCGATGCCTTCTATTTTGGTTGGGCGGGCGAAGGTCACTTTGGCCGCTTTAACGTCACTCACGCCTTCTATCAGGTTGTTGGCCAAGAAGAGAACAACGCATTTTCTGGGCAAGACACCGAAATCAATGCCCAGTTTGTGGCCTTAGAGGTCTCCTACGATTTCGATTGGTTGCGCCTGCGTGTCTACGGCATGTACGCCTCTGGTGATGACAATCCTCTCGACGGCGACGGTGAAGCATTTGACGCTATTGTCGATGCCCCCAACTTCGCTGGCGGCGAATTCTCATTCTTCAATCGGCAGGAGATCCGCTTGCTTGGTGTCGGTTTGACACCTCGCTTGAGCTTTCTGCCTGACTTGACTTCTTCGAAATTCGAAGGCCAAGCCAACTTCGTGAACCCTGGGTTGTTCCTGTTTGGTGCAGCCATCGATGTTGAGTTGACGCCAAAGTGGCGCGCTCAATTTGGCGTGAACTACTTGAGATTTGCTCAGACTGAGCCACTTGAGGTCTATCTCCAAGTTGAAGACTTCAACAACGAGATCGGTTGGGAGCTCTTCTTCGGGACTCTCTATCGCCCATTATTAACAAATAACATTCTGCTCTCGGTTGGCGCCTCTTGCCTCTTCCCGGGTGACGGAATGGAAAAGCTCTATCAGTCAGACGAAGTGCTTTATTCTGTATTCTTTGATGTGACAATCACGTATTGAGCGGTAATATGAATTCAGTTCAACAACGGAATGGGAAGAACAAGAAGCCTATGGGTTTTGGTTCATTCTTCGTTTCCTCATCCTTGCTTGCTCTTCTTATTGTCGTGAGTTGTGGTCATGATAATCGGCCACCTCACCAGCAGCCGGTTGAGCCAGACCAACACATGGGTGATGTCGGCGGTGTGACCGTCAATTTTGACAAACAAACTGCCGCCATTGCGAACCAACGCAGTGCCGGTTGCGTTGGCTGTCACGAAGACACGCATGATCCTCATGGTGATAACCGCTTCGATATGTCCTGTGTCGATTGTCACGGTGGCAATGGCATGGCGACTACGATCGAAGAGGCCCATCCTAAGGCTGATCATCCGGAGCTATTCCCGACATCCGCGAATCCAGAAATGTCGTACATGGATTTCATGTATGAGAACTGGGATTTCGTCCGTTTCGTGAATCCTGGTGATCTTCGGGTCGCCCACGTCACCTGCTCGCCTTGTCATGCAGAAGAAGTGTTGAACGTAAAGAAGTCAGTCATGACTCACGTCGCTCACTTCTGGGGCGTTGCCGCCTATGCCAATGGCGTCGTCTCGCAAAAGCGCAGCATTTTTGGTGAGAGCTATAGCCCTGAAGGTCGTTACCAAGGCATCAGATCTTTGGTTCGTAAAGATGACGGCAAATGGCGCGATGTAACACCAGAAGAGGCTAAGAAGCACAGTATCTCACCTTTGGTCGCTCCTTTACCCCATTGGGAAGTGACTCAGGTTGGCAACATCTATCGTGTCTTTGAACAAGGCAGTCGCCTCGGTGGCCCAGCACTTGGTTTCAACGGTTTGCCGATTCCATTACCTGGTCTCCCTGACAAGTTCGAAGACCCAGGTCGCCCAAACAACAAGCTTTCGGACCGTGGATTGGGAACCTCGAACCGCGTCGATCTTCCGGTTCTGAACATTCACAAGAGTCGTTTGAACGATCCCCACCTGAGTTTCCTCGGTACCAAT
>JBLINQ010000258.1:0-4296 GCA_047639315.1 Planctomycetota bacterium | reverse complement strand
ACGATGTCTTGGATCTCGGTTGCCAGGGCATCAAAAACCCGGCCGCACATATGGACATCTTGGAAGCTCTTGTGACGGCCGATCCCAAAGAGTTTTATGCTCTCTATTACTTAGGATATGCCCAAGCAATCCAAGGTAACACCGAAGGCGCGGAAGAGACCTTTGGGAAGTACCTCAAAGCTTTTCCGAACAACTGGAGAACAACGCGCCATTTGGCCAATGTGCAACGCCGCCTGGGGAAACTGACCGCAGCGGATAAGACAATCCGACTGGCCATGGATCTCAATTCCTCGGCTCCTGCTGTCCGTGTTGAAGTCGCCGAACTTGTCGGGGCGTACGTCGCGGCCAAGAAATTCGATGCGGCGCTTCAATTGCATACGCTTTTGCTCACTGCCGGGGCGGATGCCCAAACTCGACGTGGTCAAGCGATCTTGCTCAAGGAAAACGGGAAACTTGACCAGGCCGCCAAGATTCTGCAGGCCATTTGCGATGAGGAGGCGGTCGAAGGTTTTCGGTTGTCGGGCTTTTGGAATGACCTCGGATTGTGCCTGAAAGGGCAGAAGCGTCGCAAGGATGCGGAAAAGGCCTTCGAAAAGGCGATCGACATCTTCAATTTCAATGCTGATGCCCACGAAAATCTCGGAGTTCTCTACTTCGAAAATGGGCGACTCGATGAGGCCAAATCCCGAATACAGCGGGCCATGAAGTCAAGAACGGCGGAAGATGGCGAAAATACTAGTAAGAACTGGCGTTCCCGGTACTACCTCAAGTTGATCAAAAGTGCGAGAATCCGTTTAGCCAAAGCGCCAAATTAGTCGTCCAGGCGTTTGAAGGGAAAGGGATCGTGGGTTTGTCCTCGTTTCCCCCCAAAATCGCTCGTATCAAGGGCAGTGGGGCCGGACGTGTTAGACCGTCCAACCCTGACTCGAGGCCCAAAATTCGGCGGCGGTTCACTGCTTAGAGAAAATTCAAGATCAGCCATCCCCGGTACAGGGGAAGCGGAGATTCAAAGACATGAGACTTTTCACTTTTACTTGCCTTGCCATCATTCTCTCTTTCACCCTGGCAATGCCGGCGTTTGGACAGGAAGAAGCCAAGGGTGCCAACGACACCAAAAAGGCTGAAGCTGGCGATCAAGTCAAAACAGCGAAACTCACTAAAGAAGACATCGCTGCATTTGAACCGCTCTTGATCAAGTATCTGAATGCAGAGAAGAGCGACGACAAGATTAACTTCCAGGGAGTCCTTCTCAAGGCGATGGAGGACTACTCAGAGAAGAACAAAGTCTCGTCGCCAGTTGCCGATGTCGAAGCTTGGCTTGGCATGTTCGGTCGCCATAATGCTGTTTCGCTTGGGAAACGGAAAGTATACGGCACTGGCAGAATCAAGACAGAAGAGTTTACCTTGTCCAGTAAGGGCGAGCATCTCTTGTATGAGTATTCGATCTATGTACCGAAGGACTACGATCCTGCTAAATCTTGGCCTGTTCTTCTGTGCCTCCACGACAAAGAGGCCAAAGACTTAGGCAAGTCCTACATCAAGAAGGTTTGGCATGGGACAAAAGAGTCCAAGGCACTTTGTGATCAGTTCATCATGATTGTTCCCCACATCCCGAACAAATTGCCAAGGAAAAAAGTCAAGGTCGTTATCGGCGGTAAGAAAACAAGTGTGAAGACTTCGTCGAAGAAGATCGATTGGTTCAACAGTTACCATCTTCGATCAATGGTTTTGCCATTGCATGAATTGCGCAAGACCTACAATTGTGATCCGACGCGCATTTTCATTGAAGGTGTCGGCGAAGGAGCTGACGCTGCTTTGGCTTTGGCTGCAATGACCCCCGGTCGTTTTGCTGGTGTGATCGCGCGCCACGGCAAGTTGCGTGATCCAAAACTAATCAAGGGGCTTCAGTTCACACCGACGCTCTTCATGATGAGGGATGGCGGCATCTTCTCTGAAGGCGCTGGTGCTGAATCCTGGAAAATGATCGAGGAAGAGTCAAAGGGCGAAACCAAATATACTTCGCTGCAAGTGGAGACATTCCCAACGCTCGGCAAGAACAAGAAGCCAACACTCAAGATGCTGGCCAATCAGGCCACAGATCCAATCTTGGAGGCCAATGGGATGATCGCTGAGTTCCTCACTAAGCATTCCATGGATCCAGCTCCTAAAGAAATCAGGATCACGAGTAACAACCGCATTTTCCGGAGTCACGCATTGCTCAAGGTGACAGAGCACGATATCGCAGAAGGAAAAATTCTTGATTGTCGGGCGAAGTTTGACCGTGAGAAGAACACGGTTGAACTGACTGGCGAGAACTTCTATCGGGTTTCTTTGTTCCTCAACGACACCGTGTTGGACCTGAGTAAGCCGATTCAAATCTTAGTGAATGGTCGTCAGGTCGATGCGCGTGTACCCGATCGCAGTGCTAAGAGAATGCTGAGGACATTCGATAAGTCGAGAACCGATTTTCATCGTGCCTTGACCAGCCTCATTGTTGTTCCTCGATTCTCCTTGGAAGCCGAAAAGAAGGATGACAAGGAAAAGAAAGACGACGCAAAGTCTGACGACGCCAAGAAGTAATTGGCGTTTGAAGTCGGGTAGAACATGAGATCGGACGACGGCACAAAGAGAAGCATAATCGAGTGACTAACGAAACCGCGGATTCAAATGACAGTCGCCTTGTGACTTCTTCGGTGTTCTTAACGATCGCTTTTCTCGCCGGCGCTGGCACCATGCTCGTGGAGGTACTCGCCCCGCGAATCATGCAGCCCTATTTCGGTGCGTCGACGTTTGTTTGGACGAACGTCATAGGCGTGATCCTTTTGGCGATGGCTTTGGGGTACAACCTTGGCGGCAAACTTGCGGAGAAGGGACCGGGTTCTACCCGAATCGCTTGGACGCTTAGTTTTGCCGCATTGCTCACACTTTTTGCGAAGATCGCCTTCCCAGCTTTGGCCGAGTTCCTACTGCCCAGCGCCGAGGCGCTGGCAGATTCAGCTGATGCACGGTCGCGCTTGCAAACAGGATCCTTGGTTGCTGCCATCTGCCTCTTTTGCCCGCCAGTCTTTCTTCTGGCCACACTGACTCCACAGATCATCCAGGAAGTCGTTCGCAATGGCGCGAGTGTTGGGCGCGCCTCAGGGCGTGTCTTCATGTGGGGAACTCTTGGGAGCCTCGTCGGCACGTTCCTGCCCACCTATTGGCTCGTCCCTCAGTTCGGCACGCTGATTAGCTTCTTTATTGCGGCTGGGCTTTTGTTTCTCCCTGCAGCCATCCTTTTCGGCACCAACCACAAGGCGAAAGTCGCTTCGTGTATTTTTGCCGTTCTCTCTGTCGTCGTTCTCGGCAGCGCCAGTTCTTCTGGCCCGATCCGAGAGGTTCTTGAGGGTGAGGAACTGCTCTTTGAGGCCGAGAGCCGCTATCAGTACTTGAGATTGGTGAAGAAACCCGCCGTTGAAGATCCTTCGATTCAGGAAACCAAACTCTGCCTGGATGAAGGCCTCCTTGATTTTCATTCGGTAGACACTCACGGAAGAGTCGGAACGCTTGGGAAGTACTATGACTACTTCGCTATTCTCCCGACTCTCTTTTCTCCCGATCGTAAGCTCAAGATTCTTGTTCTGGGCAGCGGAATGGGAACCATGTCAAAGATGCTCTGTGCTTTTTGGCCGGAGCAAATCGGGCGTATTGTTGATGTTGAGATCGACCCGGCAGTCATCAAGCTTGCAGCTTCGATGGCGCGAGAACATGGTGAGACTCAAGATAAACGTATCGAGTCGGTCGCCATGGATGCCCGCGCCTATGCTCAGGTGACGAACGAAAAGTTCGACCTCATTTTGGTCGATGCTTATGCACGTCAGGTCGATATCCCTTTTCATATGACGACAGTCGAATTCTTCGAGATGTTATCTCAGAGGCTCGTGTCGAACGGCATCGTTGCACTCAATGTGAGCGCCAAGGATCCCGAGGCGGCCCTGACGAAGTCAATCTTGCGCTCCATGGCTACCGGTGGACTTCGTGGTCTTCACAGCACTTGGATTCGTTACTGGGGCAACCGAATGCTGTGGGGCGGATCGAATCGAGTTTCCGTGGCGCTCACCAAGATCGACGTCCCGAAGGAACTTCAGTCAGTTCAAGAGCATGCCCTCAGAGTTCAGAGAGCTGCCCCTATCGATGATGGCGCTGTGCTCCTCACTGACGATCACGCTCCTGTTGAGGAATTGACCCGGCGCTCTCTTATCAAGGGTGAAACGAAGTGATTCGTTCAGTGATAATAACTGCATTCTTGTTCGCAAC
>JBLINQ010000257.1:0-4309 GCA_047639315.1 Planctomycetota bacterium | reverse complement strand
AACTGGGCACCTCAAGGCGTTGCGGCCGCTAATGGTCCTAATGCTGATCATACTCAGGGAGTAGGTGGCTCTGGTTTGTATATGTACATTGAGGATTCTTCGAACGACACCGGTGACATCAATTTGATCTCACCATGTTTCGATACCTCGACTGCTGCGACATCCGCTGCGATGAGTTTCTGGCATCACAGTACCCCAACACCAGGCTCAGCCTCGGACAATATCTTGTCAGTCGATGTCATCAACGAGACGACCGGTGGCACAGTGACGATGTCGGTGGCTTCCTTCATGGGCAACGGTACGAGTAATTGGACTCGCAAGGCTGTTGACCTGGCGGCATTCATGCCTGATGTCGTACGCATGGTTTTCCGCTGTGGGAATGACAACGCCTCAGGCGTTGACGATGTTGCCATCGACGACGTGACATTCTTCAATCAACTGCAAGCCCTTGGTCAACCACCGACTCCTGGCTTTGCGGTTCTTGAGATGAACACTTCAGTTAACATCAACTCAGATCCAATCATCTTTGGTCAACCTGGGCCTTACTTCACTTCTGTCGTCGCCAATGACGCGTTGGTTATCAGCATGTCTGGGCAGAGCAACCAAGCGGTTGTCATGTTCTCTGGACCTTTGAATCCACGTGTTGCGAGCTTCAGCGGTATCGGCTTCATGGATGTTGGCGGACAACTTCAGGCAAGCGGATTGCCAAACAGTCTGTCGATCGTGGGTGACGGAACTCAACCTGGCTTCGTGAATTCGCTCTTTGTGCTTTCGCCATCGGGCCAAACCGACATCGGCCTCACAGCTCCTTCATTGCCGCCAATGGTCTTGGGCGCTTTCCAGTGCGCTATCTTTAATTCCGGTGGCACTGGTCTGATGTTCTCAAACTGCGTCGAGCTTTCGATTCAGTAGATTCGGTAGCGAGTCTCAAAAATAAGAAGAGCGGCGATGATCTCATCGCCGCTCTTTTTTTTGGGGCGCTTACTGACTAGGCAAACTGAACTGCGTAGATCGGTGGTAGGTAGTTCGACAAAGTGTCCCAAGTGTCACCACCGTTCTTTGTGATCCACAACGAGCCTGTCGTACTACCAAAGACCAGGCGCTCCCCGGATTCATCAATGGCAAGGGCATGCCGATAGATGAGGTCGTAGGAGTGTGACTGTGGTAAGCCTTTTGTGAGGGCCTCAAACGTCTTGCCACCGTCGCTGGTTCGATTGACCAAGAGTTTGCCGTCGGTGGGGTAACGAGCTTCATCCTTCACGGCTGGAATGAACCATGCGCGATCTGGGTTGCGAGGATGGACTGCCACCGCGAACCCAAAAGTTGATGGGGTGACATCCTCGATTTCTTGCCACGACGTACAATCGTCGCGGGTCACGAAGATGCCGTTGTGATGTTGACACCACATGACCTCAGGGACGGTTGGGCACGAGACAATCATGTGGGGGTCTTGGATGGCCTCATCGAATGCCTCAGTGGGAGGCATGTAGTTGGCTCGCATGCCCTTGGCGCAAATGCTCCATGTTTCACCGCCGTCTCTGGTTTTCCACACACCGCCACAGGACACACCTACGGTGACATGATCAGAATCTTGAGGATCGACAACGATCGAGTGAATGCCCGGATAGTCAGTGCCACCACCAAACCATTTACTTCTCAACGGGTCTGACCAAAGCGAGTCAACAATTGACCAGCTCTTGCCATCATCGCGCGAGAGGAAGAGCCCACCAGGGATCGTCCCACACCAGAGTTTGTCACCACCCTTGCCGAAGGCCCAAATCTTCTTGAGGTCCCAAGGCATTGGCTTTTGCTGCACGGGATCAATGTCGTCCTTGCCTTCCGGCTTAGCTGGGTATTCTGGGCAAGGAGCTTCGCGCCAAGTCTCTCCGGCGTCGGTGGACTCTTGGATTTTGCAACCGAAATGGCCGAGGTCGAGAGCTGCGCGTATCTTCTCGCCACCGTCCTCCGTCATCGTGAGTGTGACTGGATCACCCAAGAAAGCGGTTTGTGTGATCGCCCAGGAAGCGTCGGTCTGGTCGAAGGTGAATAGTCCTTTTCGTGTCGAAACGAGAATGCGGTTACTCATGAAATCTATCCTCCTGAAAGTGCTTGGAATACGTGGACCTGGCTGTTGGTTTGGAGTGCGTCTGAAAAGGACAAGCGATCCTTGGCTTGCTCGCCGTCAATGAAAATCACCATGTGTTGACGAAGGACACTTTGATCATCCAGAACATAACCCTCAACCCCCTCATGCTTCGCGAAGTATTGATGGAGGAGTTCGTGGAGAGTGGCGGCAGAGATGGTCTCGTCAGGGCATGCGACGTGACGTCTTAGATTGCTGGTGAAACTGATTTCGGCCATGGGCATTCCTTCATTGCTAAGATTCTGAGGAATTCTCTTTGGCTTGCATCTTCCGTCGATAGTTACGGCGGGCAATGTAAGGCAAGAAGAACAAGTAAAGGCCCGTGCCCCAAAGAACGAGCAAGATGACGGCACTCGGCAAGAAGATCCAAAACTTGAGGCCAAAGAACGAGCCATCGTGCAAACTCTCAATGAAGTCCGAACGTCGATAACTCTCTTGCAAGATCTCCTTAGTCTCTAAGTCGACTTGCAGTTCCCAATCATTTCTTGCCTTAATCTTCACGATGCCCTTCGAGGGGCGAACATCAAGTCGGTCGACATCGTCCCAAGAACTGATGTTTGCATGCTTGCCGGCGCGCGCAGCCTGGAGAATGTCGTCGAAGTTCCCTGAGACTGTGGAGGTGCTGCCTTTCTGGGTCGGAGGTTGTATCCAACTGCTCTGCTTCTTGAGCTGCAAAAGGACCCCTGTGGTGACGACCAACAATACTGGAATTGCTGTCAGAATGGCCCCCCAACGGTGGACTTTGCGGTTCAAGATGCTGGCGCGCATTTATTTTCTCCGGGTCGAAATCAAGCAAGATCCTCGGCGCGGCCTGGGGATTCTCCCGATCGCGTTCGAATTCCATCAAATGCGCAGAATAAATCAATGCCTGAAGCAATAAATCATTGACCTATTGCGGGCTTAAGTATGGAGTGAACAATGGTGGTATTCGTCACGATTCTCAATTGGACCCTCGCCATGAAAACTGTATTGGTCGAATTACCTCCCTCCCTGTCAATGAGTCATGTCCAAGTTACTTTGTAAGATAGAAATGCCTCCGGCGAGATTGTTGCTTTCCTTTAGCGAGGACACGTCTTTGGCGCAGAGTGGTGAAAACGGAGAGAATGGATGCATAGTTCGAAATGGTCAGCGGTTGTCCGCATCGGCGTGATAGCGCTCTTTGCCTTAGCAAGCTCGTCAAGCGCACAATCGGTCTTGTCTGAGGACTTTTCAACCGCCTTTGGCACCACACCTCCTGCAGGGTGGACTACGACCACTGGGGCTGGCGGAGCAGCTGGCGCTTTGTGGCAGTTTGACAACCCTGGTACCCGAATTATCAATGTGCCGTTGATTGCACCGATCGCAATCTGCGATTCTGATTTCGCTGGACCAGGCTTGGTTTCGAATGCGACTATGACGTCGCCGTCGTTTGATGCGTCAACTCAAACAATGCTTTTGTTGGAGTGGGACCACTGGTTGCGTTCTTTTCCAGGGACTACCATTACAACCGAAGTTTTCGATGGATCTACGTGGAATGTTGTCCAAGCAGTGACCGCTGTCGACGTCTTTACCGAAGCGAACCCGATGCGTGAGTCCTTTGACATCACGACCATGGCTGGTGGCGCAACAAACGCTCAGGTCCGCTATAACTATGTCTCCGGTTATGACTGGTACTGGTTGGTCGACAACATTGACGTTTTTGAACCAGCCCAAAACGATCTCGAACTGACTTCTATTGATTCACCTGTCACCGATCAGGAAGCTTGTATCAACACAACTCTGACAGCGAACGAGTTTGTTGCAGTGACAACGACTTCCATTGGTTCAGTCCAGATTCCTGTTGGCACCGTCTTTCTCTATGAACTGCGAGTTAACGGTGTCCTGGCGGCCACTGATGCATCCGTTACAACGATGCCCTATAACCAAGGCGACTCCTTTCCATTCACTTTCACAATTCCCGTTGATCTTTCTGTTGCTGGTTCAGACACACTTGAAGTGAAAGTTGTCTGGGCAGGTCTTGATCAAGATCCAGGAAATGACACTGCAACCTTGAACCTGCACCAACCCGTTCAGGGCGTCGGTTACACAGAGAGTTTCGACATGCTGGCCGGGAACAACGGGGCTGGCAATCCAACCATCTTCACTGTTCCAGCAGGATGGAGCAATGATCCTGTGGATCCAGCCAGT
>JBLINQ010000256.1:0-4339 GCA_047639315.1 Planctomycetota bacterium | reverse complement strand
ATCTGCCGAAGACAGAGGATTCCGACTTCAAATAACTCGGGTTAGTCACGATGCCCAACGCAGCAATATCCGATTTCATCGGACTGCTTGAGCATCGTGTCCCACACCTCTGTCTCACGGATGATACCCAAAGACATTGGGTATAAGATGCCATTCTCTTTGTTGATGTGCCCGCGCAAGGTTGACACCAACTCACCAGCTTTCGCAACAAGTTCTCCGACATCACCAAGTTCTTTAGTCAGACGTCCAGCTTCTGCGGCGATGAAGTGTTTTAACGTCCGGATGCGCTCGTGTTCTTCCAGCATGACTGCTGGCGGGCCAGTGACGCCGCGAGCATTCATTTCTACGAATAGCACTTCTTCTTCGCGACGATGGTGGGGCTCGGCCGCGACCAGCGCCAATCCGAGTTCATAGACTCGACTTAGCCGTTCAGGAGTGCAGCCCCCTTCGACCGCCAACTCTGTGGCGAGAGATTCAAGTTCGGTCAAGTTGATACGAATGGCCTCGTGCTCACTCATCAAGATGCGAATGAGGTGCCGCTCTGGCAGCGATTTCACTAGAGATTGCTCGGCTGCGGGATCGGCTTGGCAGCAGGATTCGTGCTCATGTGGCGTAGGGATCGGCATCGGAGTCTCCTTGGGTTTTTGCAATTCGTTCGCAACTAACATGCCGACCTTGTCGATCGTCCATGTTTGCGAGAATCCGCTGATGACCGGCCCGCTATTCTTGCATCGCCTCGTGTTGTGATGGATTCTGCGGGCTTGGGCAGTTGGGTCGGTCCTGTAGTGGTCCGCCGCCCCTGGGTGGGATTCCCCGACTGGAGCCGCGCCTTGCGGATTATCCCAATTTTCGCCGCTTGATGTTCTCGGGCTGCCCCTCCCCATGGGAGGGACTCGACTCTTCACGTATCAGCTCCGGCGGGTTCCGACTCATATGGAATCTAAATGGTGAGGCATCCGAATTTCAAAGCCAACGCCCTTGTCATCTATGCCTTCACAAAGTTCAAATGAACCTCCGTGAGATTCAATAATTGCTTTTGCCAGGGTGAGGCCAAGGCCGGTCCCGAAGCTTTTGGTTGAGAAGAGCGGGTCAAAAATCTGGTGCGTCAAGTTCGGGTCGATCCCTGATCCGTTATCGCGAATGTGGATGACCAGGCCATCGGAATCCACTTCGTATTTGATCTGAATTCGGCCCTCATCCTTGCCGCTCGCATCGATCGAATTCTGCACCAAGTTCTCAATGACCTGGCCAACTTGTGTCGGATCAAAAGAGCTATGACCATTCGTTTGATCAGCTCTAAAAATCTCGACCTCTATCCCATCAGGGATCGTTAGGTTTTCTAATTGTTCGCTGAGGAAATCACCGACTTTGATCTTCTCGCGCTTGGGCTGTTCAACGCGAAGAAGCCGGAGCAAGCCGGCGATGATGGACTGCGCGCGTTCAAGATTGCGGTCAATCTTGTCCAAGTGCATCTCGGCCTTCGGTGCAATTGAGTCACCGAGTGATGCGCGAAGTAAGTAGGCGGAGGTGCCAATGACCCCGAGAGGATTTCTCAACTCATGGTTGATTGACGCAGTATATTGGCCGATTTGGATGAGACGGTCGGCGCGCATGACGCGATCCTGTAGGAACCGCCAATACGACGTGAGGATCAGGCCTAAGTTATAGTCGAGAAGCTTGTTGATGGCGTCAACACCGTCGGCCGCGGTGCACGAGCCAGGAAGAGTACCGGCCGAACGGATGACATCGGCAATTTCGTGGCGTAGCCAGTTCATCGACGCGACAATCAGCTCCTCGTTGATTGAGGCTGCCATGTGCACTGCGCCGATTCGCATCTGAGCTTTGCTGGACTTTGCCAGGCCAGCGTCGGCTATGAGGTTGATGAGCCAGCCTCTTAGTGCCAGTTCTTGGCGGGCAATCTGAACCTCACCGCCAGGGAACTTCGACATGGCATCTGGGTGCTCCCTCATGCGGGAATAGAAGCCACGGACGATCTTCTCAAGCCCATCATTCAGGACGGGCTGGAGGCAACGTATCGTGGTTGTGGTTTCCCTATCAACCCCGAGGTAGTGTTTGAAACTCTCAAAATTCTCGTTCATTGGACGTGATGAACCCTAATTCTTGTTGTCGATCGAGATCGTAAATTGGGCCCCTGAACCTGGCAGGTTGACGACCGAGATTTCGCCAGCGTGCTCCCCGACGATTCTGGACGCCAACGCAAGCCCGAGTCCTGTGCCACGGGTTTTGGTCGTAAAGAATGGTTCGAAAACCCGATTCTCAAGACTGGAAGGGACGCCAGAGCCAGTGTCTGAGAATCTGAGGAGTAGGCGGCTCCCAGCTTGCTCGGTGTCAATCGTGACCATCTTCGTCTCGCTTTCTTGCATCGCTTGTTCAGCGTTGCGCAAAAGGTTGCGAATGAGAATGCGAAAATGAACCTCATCAATTTTCGCCGTTGTTCCTGCTATGTTTGCTGACTTGTTGACAACAATGTCGTCAAGCGCCCCCTCTGAACGCATTTCCGATTCGACTACTGACAACAGGGAGCCGAACTCTACCTCTGTCTTCTTGACGTTGAGTGGTTTTGAAAACTCGAGAAGATCTTCGACCAGGTGATTCATGGCTCGGAAGCGTTTGAGGATCGAGTCCTTTAGGCCTTTCATCTCAGGCGGTTCGCCAACGGACTCCAAGAGTAGCTCAAGCGCTTGGCTAATTCCGGTGAGAGGGTTTCTAATTTCATGGGCCAAAGTTGCAGACATCTGGCCAATGAGAGCGAGTTGTTCTTGGTGACGTAGTTTCGATTGAAGCTCGGTCTTTTCTCTTTCGAGATCAATACGTTCGCAGGCCCGGATGAAGCAGGTCAGAATTCCGTTGACCGGCATATCCTTGAGCAAGAATCCAAATGCTCCTGCATTCACGACAGAAATGGCTGATTGAATCGACGCATTCGCAGTGAGCACGATTGTGAGGGTCTGAGGATGGTCATTCGCCACTTCGGTCACAAGGTCTTCACCATTGCCATCAGGCAAGCGCAAATCGATGAAGCAAATGTCGGGACTGATGCTCTTGAGCTCGTGGCGAGCCGACTTGATGTCCAGGCAAACCGTCGGAATTGGGCCGAGTTGGGAGATGATTTCAGCCAAGTTCTCAGCAAAATCCTTATTGTCTTCAACAATCATGACCGCGTAGTCGCGGTGCCGGTCGGTTAAGCCAGGTGTAGACACAAATTGTCCTTTCCAAATCGAGAAAGTGGCGGCCGTTGAGCCTCCATGCAAGCAATTACCATTCCTGTTGGCGGGCGGCCCGTTTTCGGCCCGAGGATTGCAATGATTCTCCTTGGTAAAGCGGTCACCGCAAGAATTAGGCTATTTGGGATCACCACCGTGAATCCAACGAAGCTCGCTGTATATTAAGAGAACAAATTGTGCGCAAAATTCCGCAGGAAGACACGCCGGTCGATCAAGAGATGAGGAAAATGACGCAAAAAGACACAGTTCTCGTGATCGAGGACGAGGATTTGATTCGATTCTCACTCACTTCGAGACTCGAAAAGGCTGGTTTCAATGTCCTAGAGGCTGCGACTGCAATGGCAGGCTTGGAGATCATAGAGGACCGCTTCGTTGATTTGGTTCTTCTCGACTACAAGCTTCCGGATCTTGATGGGCTTGAAGTCCTGAAGCGGATCTCTGGAACCTGTCCTGGCCAAGTCACCATCATGATGACGGCCTACAGCTCCATTGAGGGCGTGGTCGAGGCCATGAAAGCGGGCGCTTACACCTACGTAAAGAAGCCTTTTGAATTCGCTGAAATGCTCGAGCACGTCAAACGTGGGCTGGAGACAACAAAGCTCCGGCGCGAAGTTGAGCACCTACGTCGCGCCCATAACGAAGATAATAGAGCACCGATTCTGATCGGAAAATCTGCGGTCATGAGGGACCTCGATGAGCTCATCGGCAAACTCAACAGCGTCGGCGCTTCGACCGCTATTATCTTGGGCGAGAGTGGTACCGGTAAGAACGTGGTGGCCAAGCGTCTGCACTACACATCTGAACGTGCAGATCGTCCATTCATGACGATCACCTGTACCGACTTCAGTGAGAATCTCTTGGAGAGCGAATTGTTCGGCCATCAAAAAGGTGCCTTTACTGGTGCTGTGACCGCGAAGGCCGGGCTCATCGAACTTGCGGATGGTGGCTCAATCTTTCTCGATGAAATAGGCGATATGCCCCTGCCTCTCCAGGCCAAGCTTCTTCGATTTTTGGAAGAGAGGTGCTTTCGCCGAGTGGGCGGAACCAAGGAAATCGAAGTTGATGTGCGGATCATTGCCGCCACGAATCAAGAT
>JBLINQ010000255.1:0-4473 GCA_047639315.1 Planctomycetota bacterium | reverse complement strand
GACTGTCCTCTGTGGTCGAGACTCGGTCCAAATTCGCCCAGCCCAAAGACTTGAGCTGGACCTGGAAGACTTGGCCATCAAGCTCGCCCCGTCCGGGCGTGTCACTACCCAAGAAACGCTCCTTGAGTTTCAAACAGATCGTTTCGAAATGACACTATTTCGAGACGGGCGGGCTCTCATCAAGGGGACGACTGATGCTGCAGAGGCCAGGCAGTTCTACGCTCAGTACATAGGAAGCTAAAACCCCACTGTTTCAAGGATTTAGAAGCTTTTGCGACTTGATTTTGAATTCTTGAACCTCTATGCTTCCAGCCATGAGAAGAGGTACATCGAGATTCATGATTGTCTGTGCGCTTTTGGCCCTATTGCCATCGTGTGCGACACAGGATGGCATCAACAATTCCTCCGTTGATGTTAATCCAGCTAACGCACCGGTGCTCAACCAAATCGTCCCTGTACAGAACGAATTTGTTGGCCAAACCGCCGGCGTTGCTGCCACCCTTACGGACCTCGCCCTTGAGCCCATCCGATTCTTCTTTGATGTCAGTAATCCGGGCTACGTCTATCCTGGCCAGCAAACTGTCGTCACCGTGCAATCACCAGAACAACGTCTTGCGACTCGTCGCAACTACTTCGGCCTCCCTGAGTCGGCAGAATCGCGTGTCGCAGCGCGTCAATCCTTGGTTCGCACACGGATGCAAGCCCAAGCCACCGCAGCTCAACAGCAAACAAGATAACTTTTAAGTCCTGAATGCGCCTCAAATAGCGTCTGAATAAAGAGTTCCGTACAGACTTCCCCACATTCCGCCGAAGAAGAGTTAGGCACTTTCCTGGTATCGAATTGTGCCCGTGGGGTTCTACCGGAACAAAGAGAGCTAAATTCTCCCCAATCCGGTCACCCTTCTCGTATTGCAGGCACTTGGCACCGTGCACGACCTTTCTGGAGATGATCATGCGCTCATTCGCAACTGTAGCTCTGTTCCTTATCGCCATCATTGGATCTTCGGTCTTGAGTGGCAACTCAACGCCGGTACAGGCAAACGAAACCGTGCCCAGCCCCACGGCTGTCCAAGATGAAATCGTAAAGAAACTTGAAGTACTTACTAAACGGGTCGATCAGCTCGAAAACGAGAAAATGGCACTGCAGCTCAAAAACAAGACTCAAGCTCAACTCCTGGGCGAGATCTACCGCTGGATGAAAGCCGTTTCTTCGGCCTGCGAAGGCTTGGATGCGAGTGTTCAGACGGCCCGTGAGAATGGCTTCGAAAAAGCTGGGCCAAATCCGCGTGCCAAGAAAGAAGTGCTGAGCGGACTCGAGAATTTCGCTGGAGCCGTCCGTTCGTCAAATCCAACGACACCTCGGAAGAAGCCCGCCAAATAGTCCCGCTGAAAGACAATCTGATCGAGCCAATGTAGAAATTGGGAGCCTACCCGAAGTCTCAGCTATCCAACTTTATCGGATATTATGAAACTTTAGTCTCCAACTTTGCGCCAAATCTGCCACAATGGCGAGTCCACTGTATTTCTCGCTGCTGGAGTGTTCCATCGTGGCAAAGAAAACGACCATCTCGGCAAAATTAGATGACATCGACTTGAGAATTCTGAGTGAACTTTCGGATCAGGGTCGAATATCGAACACCTCTCTGTCAAGGGAAGTCGGCCTGTCTGAGTCCGCAACCCTCGAACGAGTCCGCAGATTAGAGAAGTCAGGGATCATCCTTGGTTATTCGGCCCGAGTTGTCCCAGAAGCGCTGGGATTAGGGGCCATGGCGATCGTTCACATGAAGTTGGTCGAGCATGCAGAAAATCAACAACAAGCCATCAACGCACTCGTATCATCGAAACATGTGATCTCTTGTGACCGTGTCTTAGGCTCATTTGATATAGCGATCAAAATCGGAGCTTCGAGTCTCCAAGAATTAGAGTCTCTGATTAACCTTGAGTTGAGGCAGATTGACGGCGTCGAGGTTGTCGAGTCCATGTTGGTAACGACGACGGCGAAAGATTGAATCGACCACAAGAAGATTGAATTTTGATCATCTCCGGCAGCAAATCCTGATATCTTAATGCAATGCTGATACGCCAATTCTCCATCCTCATCCTGCTTGTCTCTCTCGCGCCCATGGCGCTTTACGCACAAACTCCGCTGACGTCGGCCAAGATGGTTTATCCCAAGAAAGGCTGGGATTTTGGCACCGTGACCCAGGGAGTTCAAAAGCAAAAGAAGCTCAAACTCAAGAACATCGGCAGCAAACCCTTAGTCATTCATTTTGCCAAAGTCACTTGTGGCTGTCTCAAAGCTACGCCTCAATCACAAAGCATCCTTCCCAATGCGACTGGCATCCTGACCGTTAACCTCGATAGCTTCAGGCAGAGTGGGAAGATCAAGAAACACATCGTGATCAGCACCAATTCGCCAAGTGAAAAACAGGTGTTCATTCCTGTGTTTGGCGAGATCAAACCGTTGTATCGGCTCGAGTCGAAAAACCTCGACTTCGGAGAGATCCCAAGTAACGAAGCGCAGTTGATCAAGATGCGCATCTTTTCCTTGCCGGGACTCTGGCCAGAGATCAAGTCTATCGCCTTCAATGAGCCGGCATTGAAGATCGATGCCAAACGATTCGGCAAGGCTAACGAAGAGCATGGCATCCTTGTGACCGCGAAATTGGCACCAATGACGAGGGCCGGCAAGCTGGTGGTCCCCGTCAGAATCAATCTGAAGAGCGGTGCCTTGGACGCCATTCGCTTTGCTGTTGTTGGCGACGTCTTAGGCGACTTGAGAATCGAGCCCAAGAAACTGAAGTGTCCGCCATTATCGAAAACTAAGACGTACACAGCGAAGATTAAATTCCGCAGTACAAGTGGTAAGCCGTTCTCTCTCACCAAGGCGACGTGCCACGACCCACGCGTATTGATTGGTACCCTCCAATCCAAGCAAGCGACCGAGCATGTCGTAGAAGTAACTGCAGATCCCGGCGGCAAGCTGGGGGTCATACGAGCGCGAATTTACATCGTGACTGATCGAGATGACCAGAGGATCTTCACAGTGCCAGTCGAAATCCGGGTAATTCCCTAAAAATATCCAACAAGCACTCCGTATCGCTTTGGATGAGACCTCAAACGTCCCATCCCAAGTGTCTCTAAGTCATTTCTGACAAATGCCTTAGTCGAGTCATTAGACTCCACTTGAGATGGATGAGCGAGGAGGTACGTAGGAATTGGGGGAGGACTGTAAGTGATATTCGCAACGACCTTTAGCCTCGGAACTCTTCAGATTACTGGCAGTATTCTTTTCGCCGCGATCTGTGCTCTTTTAGCTGCAAGTAAAGGTCGTTCCGCGCTTGCCTGGGGACTGGGAGGATTCTTTCTCCAATGCTTCGGTCTTCTTTTTGTGCTCTTGGTCAGCGACACAGCCGAAACTCATGCGATTGAAGAAACCGGACGCCGGCAGAATCGACGCGTCAATGAACGCATCAAGAAAGAGTCATCCAAACTCGCTTCGCTGAAATCCGAAATGAGAGGTCGCCTCGATGCTCACGACTTGGCCATCGGATTAGACACCCGCAATATCAAGCGACCGCTTCAACGCGCTGTCGCAACCGCCCCACCCCTCGCCAATCATTCATGGTATTACGAAGAAGACGGTCAAACTGCTGGGCCGGTCTCTCAACGTTCGCTTTTGGCGTTGGCCGATTCAGGATTAGTCCTACCCGCCACGTTTGTGTGGCGGGAGGGAATGGATGATTGGCAGCAACTCGCAGAAGTTGATGAACTCTCCTGAGAGGTCACCATTCGACTTAGAGAATGCGACGCCCAAAGACGCTTTGCATCAAATGCACAACAGCATCGGCTGTCTGATTTCTCACGTCCTCGACAGGGTTAAGCTCAACAATATCGACGGAAGTCAGTAACTGGCTATCCGAAATCAACTCCATGAGAAGATGAGCTTCTCGGAAGTTGATTCCGCCACGAACAGGCGTTCCTACTCCCGGTGCCACCATTGGATCTAAACCGTCAATGTCAAACGAAAGATGAATACCAGCGGTGCCCTTCGATGCTCCTTCGATTGCTAACCTTGAGACTTCAGCCATGCCCAGGGAATCAACTTCTTTCATCGAAAAGACATTGATCCCACTCTTGACGACCATCTTTTTCTCATTCTCATCGACATCACGCGCGCCAATGACATAGACATTACTTGCATCAATAGCAGGTTCGTCTCCGCCAACAGCATTCAATGCCTCACTCCCGTATCCAAGAAGAGATGCCAAAGGCATTCCATGGACATTTCCTGATGGCGATGTCGCTGGTGTGTTCATGTCAGTATGGGCGTCAAACCAGATAAGACCGAGCTTCTCGTTCTTAGCTTTGAAATGAGACGCGACTCCAGCAATCGTACCTGCAGCGATTGAATGATCGCCTCCCAAGAAGACGGGCAAAGATCCCCTGTCTTTTGCGTCCTTCGCAACGTCG
>JBLINQ010000254.1:0-4500 GCA_047639315.1 Planctomycetota bacterium | reverse complement strand
GAAGCGAAAATGATCCTGTGGCCGTCGTCTTGTCATCCTCAGCCGACAACTTGATTCCTGTTTCGTCGTCGAAGACATCCAGGTCGCCATTGATGATCGGAGTGCCAAAACTGTCGGTGACGATACCAGAGAGAATGAAGCCGCCATTGAGAGAAATGACGCCAAGATTTGTGGCCCCATTGACAATCTTGTTCTTCAGAACAATGGGGGCGAAGAGAGCCGTATCCGCAGGAACGACCTGAAAACTATAAGTTCCCGGGACAAGATTGAGAGTGAAGGCTCCGGTGGCGTCGGTGATGGCCGTGGCGCTATTCTCAAACACTTCGATCGTAGCCCCAGCCATCGGCACACCAGTGGCATTCACTACTGTGCCATTGACCGTATCGGCAAAGCACTCCGATGTAAGCATGAACAGACAGGCGGCCAAGAAGGCAGTGACTCTTGTAAGCATTGATTGGGTCTCAAGTGATAAGCGGCAGCGATAATTATGATACGCAATTGTGGGGCCTATTCGCCCAATCTATGCAAATAGGACCACGAATTCGCAACCACCAGTCTCCAGTGGCTTAAACCACAGACTGCAAGTCAGTTATGGCTGGCCTCAATCATTGCATCGAGGTGAGAATGCCAACTTCGACTTTGGTAAGAAAAAAATCATGATCCCCGCATGTCCGGATTCTGTACTCAATGTAAAGCGTATTGCATGGTAGCTTCGACGGCATTTGCTGAGCGAACTACCGCGACCTCTTGAGATGGTTTGCGAAAAACGCCAGGACACGGCGCTCGTATTCTGCTTTAGCATACTTATGGAAATCGACATGGTCGGCGCCCGGCACCAGCCACAGTTCTTTGGTGCTGGTGACAGCTTCAAACATCTCTTGGGTTTCGGTGGCCGGTGTGCGCCGATCGGCCTCACCTCCGACGACAAAGACCGGGCACTTGACGTCGCCAACGTGATCGATTGGACGTAGGTCAGCTGTGCTCACACCCAAGCGTGGTTTCACTTGAAGCAACAGAAGTTGGGAAGGAAGCCAAGCAAGAGGGCCGAGAAACATGGCGACGCGATTGGTAACGGCCTCTTCAATATCAGAGTAAACCGCTTCTAAAACAAGAGCATCGACATCCAAAGGCGATGCGAGAAGTGCCGCAGCGCCACCCAACGACCAACCAATGACACCGACAGGCTTATCCGAATAAAGGGCCTTGGCACAAGCGACACCTGCGACGACATCATGCTTTTCTAAAGAGCCAAAGGTGACGACATCACCCGGGCTTTCGCCGTGGGCCTGAAAGTCGAACAGAAGACATGCATAGTTGGCATTGACCAGCATGCGTACTCGGCCAAGCATAGTCTTCCGCGGAAAGCCAAGAGGATGAAGGAGAACGACCACGCCACGAGGATCGTTGGTCTTGGCCTTGATGTGCCAAGCAGCCAACGCTGATCCAGATTCGCTTTTCAGTGTGAGCGACTCACCGGCCAGATCATCGGGGATTTCACCAACTACACTTGGCTTCGAGCTAACGAGCTCACCACCGACCAACCACGAGAGGACCAGGCCCAAGACAACGACCAAAACAGCGAGGCGAGCAAAGCGCCGGCGCCATTTATTCACAAGACTTGCTGGTTCGTCGTCGGTCATTTCTTGAGGTTCACTTCCACCCAAAGGACCCATGCTGGGTACTCATATTCTTCAATCGGAATCGACTTGCCGTCGATCATCAAGGTGAGGGGATCATTGCTGACACCATGTGAGAAACTAGAACCAAGAGGAATTGAAGTGGATCGGGCTAAGATAAATCGTTGGCCAACCGAGAAATAGTTGATGCCATCCTTCTCGGACCGATTATAGAGCGCTTCCACAGACACGCGCGCCGACCCTGGGACGACGCCTGAAGTCGAGGTGGTTGACTCACCCTCCTTCGTATTGGAGTACATTTGAAGGTCGTACCAGATCAACTCGCTTTTCTCCAAGTTGGGTTCTACCTCCATGAGCTTTTTCTTCGCATCTTTGCTTCCGAGGAGCTCAACCATCGACAACACTGATTCGCCATCAACGGTCTTTTCGTCGAAAGTAATGAGAAGCCCCGAGGACAAAGCCGGCCCTAAAGAAGTTCCGCTCATTGACAAAGAGCCATGGCCCTTACTTCCGGTCATGCCACAGGACAGAACGAGATTATCGTCACCTGGAATGAGGCGCCATTTGAGGACCCGGTTTTTTTGTGACGTTTGCATGGTGGGGATTCGCTCGAGACGAACCTGCCCCTTCTTGATGATGATTTCATCCGCGGCCTCCAACATCTCAGGGATAGCCTCCCCTTTCGAGACATCGATGCCTTCGTCTTTACAGGCAACAAGGAATCCACTTCCGAAGATAGCAACACAAGCAAACAAGAAGACGTGACGGTTCATGGGTATTCCCTTTGGCGGTGAGAGAGCTAAGCGACTATCTCAGATTTCGGAGATCTGATCACCTATTTTGTGTTCAGAGGAAGCAATTGTCTTTTTTTGCGAATGCGCGCCCACAAAAAAAGGAGCGCTCGCCAACAGACGACCGCTCCCCCACTTTAGTTGTCACGAAGAAGATCTAAGCTCGAATTTGAGCCCCAAGCTTCTCCTCGAGTGCTTTGATCGCGCGGGTCTGAGAAGCATCAACCTCGTCACCGGTGAGCGTTCGCTCGAAGCTTCGATAGGTCAACGAAAACGCGAGGCTCTTTTTGCCACTTGGCAGTTGCTTGCCGCGATATTCGTCGAAGAAATCGAGCCCTTCCAAATGATCCAAGCTAAGCCCATTCAAGACGTCGGTGATCTCGGCCCAGCGCGTCCCCTCGTCTACGACCATAGCAAGGTCGCGATTAACTGCCGGGAACCGTGACAATGGTTTGTACTTAGGTTCCAGATTCGCAGCTTCGGCGATGCGGTCTAGCCGGAGTTCCATGTAGAGCGGTTCGTGCTTGAGATCATGGCGTTTTAGAATGTTCGATTTTGGTTTGCCGACGTAACCGATGACGGTTCCATCAGGAAGCTGAATCGTTGCTCCATGATTCGGATCGAGCAGGCTCTTACCGGCATCATCCAAGTCAACAAACTTCAATCCTCGAATTCCGAGATTGGCGCAGACACGCTCAACGTCGCCACGTACAGTTCTGAAATCAGCGTCACTCACAACGCTTGCGATCGAAAGATGCTCAGGCAAGTCTTTCTTGTTGTGAGCCAGATAGACCACGGTGCATTCAACCAATCGGACGTTGGCGTTACCGTGATCTTGATTCGTCTTGCGTACGGACAACAACGACGGCATCAAACTTTGACGGAGTGCATTCTCGTCTTTACGCATCGCATTGGCGATCGTCACAGGTGCCGTCTCAGCAAAGAAACACCCTTGAGCATCTTCTTCGCTGCAGAAGGAAGTGGTGAGCACTTCCTGATAACCCGAGGCGACAAAGACATCGCGCACGATCTGACGAATCTTCTGAGCATGGTTCGTCTGCACGGTCATGACCGGCATCGAAGTCCCCTCTGGAATCTTGTCGAGACCATGGTTGCGGATGATCTCTTCAATCAAATCGATCTCGCGGGTGACATCTCCTCGATAGCTTGGAGGAGAAATCTTGATTCCTGTCTCTGGATCACCAGTCACCTGACACTCGAGTTGATCGAAGATCCGCGTGCAGATGTCCCAAGGGACATCAATGCCGACGATGCGTTTCACTTCGCTGTGCCGAAAATCAACTTCGTCACTGCGAGGCGCAACATGGTTTTCTTCGACAGCACCTTTTCGCACCCGACCACCAGCGACTTCAGCGATCAAGGCCGCACAATAAGCAGCTGCATCAAGCGTTCCTTCAGCGTCAATTCCACGTTCGAAGCGGAAAGAGCTATCGGAAGAAAGGCCGAGCTTCTTAGAGGTCTTCCGGATTCGGATCGGCTCAAAGTAAGCGGTCTCAAGCAACACGCGTGCGGTTGAGTCGCTAACTTCGGTTGGGCCCCCGCCCATAACGCCGGCGATGGCCACGGGGCCACTCGAGTCGGTGATCAATGTCATCGACGGATCGAGTTCGTACTCCTTGTCGTTGATCGCCACCAGTTTCTCACCGGCACGCGCCTGGCGCACAATGATCTGACCGTCTTTAATCTTGTCTAAGTCGAAGGCGTGGAAAGGCTGATTGGTCACGAAGAGTGCATAGTTCGTGGCATCAACAATGTTGTTGACCGTGCGCAAACCAATCGTCTCGAGCCGCTCAACCATCCATGCCGGTGATGGGCCAACCTTGACACCCTCGATGACCATGGCCGAATATCGCGGGCACTCTTCGACAGCCTCAATCTTGACGCTGCAGACATCTTTCGCCTCGTCATTCGAGGTCGGCGCAGTGAGACTTGGCTTCACCAGGGGCTTACCTGTGGCCGCAGAAAAATCGCGCGCTAAGCCCAGCATGCCGAGACAGTCAACACGATTCGACGTCACCGTCAATTCGATCATGTAGTCGTCGCCAGCTTTC
>JBLINQ010000253.1:0-4564 GCA_047639315.1 Planctomycetota bacterium | reverse complement strand
CCGAAAGGAACTGAAACACCGGCGTCGATTTGACGCGGGTTATTGTGCATTGGCACCTCGTGCTTTGGCGAACCAGGCATGCGCAACTTGATACGATTCTGTAACCCTAATTCGTGAATCGAGTTGACGAGTTCATCGTAGCCCATCTCTTCAAAGCCAATCATGGCGATGCCAATGTTCGAACTCTTAATGATGACTTCTTCGGCGGTTAAAACTTGGTTGGGATGACTGTCACTCACCCACCGATTGCGTTTGTCGCTGCGAAAAATTCGGCGTCCGTTGTTGGTGTCGAATGTCTGCAACCAACGAACTTTCCCTTTTTCAATCGCCTTGGCCAAGATCAAAGGCTTGATCGTTGACCCGGGCTCAAAGGTCGCCGTGAATGGCAAACACGTGAAGTCCTTGGCGGAAATGTCTCCAGCTCGCACAGCCTCAACCGAGACTCGTGGGTAACTGGTCATGGCCAAGATTTCGCCGGTATTGCTATCGAGCACAATGGCGGAACCGCTCGGGCAATTGAATGCCTTACACGCCTTCGCCAGTGCGTCGGCCGCGATCTCTTGAACATCAACATCCAATGTCAGGTTGACGTCGTAGCCGAATTCGGGCTCATCTTGCCAGCTGGCATTGAGCTCCATCTCTTTGCCTCTGCCGTCTTTCTCGCAAACGAATTTTCCGGGTGTAGCGGCGAGGATTCCTTCCATGGACGCCTCAATGCCGGCACGTCCAGCAATCTCGCCCTTGGTTTCTTTGTTCTGACCAACAAAGCCCACAATTTCGGCTACAAGTTCTCCATGTGGATATTGACGGGTCGCGTCGGCAAGGAATCCGAAGTTAGTGATTCGCAAGCCATGCATGATTTTCTTGATGTAGCGTCGGTGCCACGGCAAAAGTCCTTTCAGAAGAACAATGCCGCGCTTGCAGACTCGCCTGTCCTCGCCATTCGGCATGACTTTGTTGTAGTAGCCGTCGGCTGCCTTTTCCAACATGTCAAGCTTGGAATGTTCAATCGCCAAGTCATCCAAAACGCCAGAAAGAACATCAATTCGTTGAGCCATCGACAACGGCTTGGCGTTCTTCTTGCGCGGTTTGTGCAAGGGATACATGTCGAGGAGCAATCGGAACGTGTCATAGCCAACGGCAAGTGACTTGCCGTTACGATCATAGATCGCACCACGAGGGGGGCGCTCAAATTGAGCCGAACCCAATCGATAAGGGAGCCGAGTCTGATATTTGATTTGGGTGCGACTGAGAGTCGCAGCTTCGGTTACTTGAACATGGTAGAGACGAGCGGCCAACAGGGCATACATCGCACAGAGAAGCAGCGAGATGCGCATGACCTGTCTATGCCTGCCACTCGACATGATCTACCTCGTCTCAGTCGGCTCCTCGAGCCGCATTCTTGGTTCCTGGGTTGGCAACCACCTTGGCGACGTTTCGCTCAAGGTCCGTCAACCCCATTTCTTCCGCCGTCAACTTCAACACCGCTGCTCGATTTCGGGCCGCAAGATCAGCGGTCCGGATCCGAATTTGGTTACGCATTTCAGCTTCTTCTTCGCGAAGCTCAAAAATCACATAAGCCTCAGCAACGATCGCCGATTCCAGCCACACCGTGTAGGCGAGAATGCCGAAAATCGACAGGACAGCTAGCACAAAAACGCTCGCTCTCATCCCCGAGGCTCCCCTTTTTCGAATACTCGAAGGCGCGCGCTCCGACTCCTCGGATTGCGTGCCAACTCTTCTCTGCCCGGCCCAACCGGTTTCTTCGTCAATACGGTCCCCAAGCCACTATCAGCGGCTGCTCGCATCGCCTGCTTTACGATTCGGTCTTCAAGTGAATGAAAACTGATCACCACGAGACGACGTGTGGGACGCAATCGATCCATCAAGATCGGAAGGACCTTGTTGAGAACATCAAGCTCGCCGTTAATTGCGATTCTGAGTGCCTGAAAGACACGAGTTGCAGGGTGAGTCTTTTTACCCCCACTACCAGCGACTGTTCGAACCAGCTCGGCGAGCTCTTTTGTTGTCGTAAGGCGGATGCGCCGCCGCACTTCAACGATTTTTGATGCAATGACGCGTGCTCGAGGTTCTTCGCCGTATTCTCGAAAAATACGCTCAAGCTCCTCTGCACTGGAATTCGCGAGGAGCGTTTCGGCCGTTCGTTTTGCGCTTGGAGACATGCGCATATCCAAAGGACCTG
Organism: Planctomycetota bacterium; assembly: GCA_047639315.1. Classification (GTDB taxonomy): domain Bacteria; phylum Planctomycetota; family DRQF01; genus S139-23. Next base: position 2,361 of record JBLINQ010000253.1, on the reverse strand, counting down.
GCTTCGAGAAGGAGAAACCTCGGCTGGCATCATCAACTTGCATTGATGACACCCCAACGTCTAAGAGAGCCCCATCAAGGGCATCCCATTTGTATTTTCTTAGGCACCGATCGGCTTCGGAGAAATTGGCTTCCACCAACTGCACTTGATCCAGATAAGGCGCGAGTCGTTCTTTCGCGATGCCAAGGGCAATGGGATCTTGATCGAATGCGATCAATCGTCCCTCAGAGCCAATGGCTTCGAGAATGCGTTGACTGTGTCCCCCGGCCCCTAAGGTCAAATCGCAGACATGGTTGCCTGGCTTAAGGTCAAGGAATTCAAGGGCTTCGTCGGCCAAGACCGAAACATGCCCGAAATCTTCACTCATGATCCTCAACGTCTCGTTCGCGGCGGCGACGATTCAAATCACTGATGAGCTTGTTTGTCGCTTCCAAACTCTTCTTAAAGTCGTCTTTGTGCGTCGTTCCGAGTCCTTCGTGCGCCTTCGCCTCCCAGATTTCAACTCGTTGCCGCGTCCCAATCATGACGACTTCGTTTTTTGGCTTGATCCCGAGCATGTCCAAGAGGAAGCTCGGAATCGTAATTCGATTTGACTTGTCCGTAGTGACAAGTGCAAAAGAACCATTGAGCATGCTCAAGAGGCGCCGATCTTCTTCGGTTTGCCCCAAGACAGACTCAATTGTGTCGAGATAAATCTCATGCTGCTCTTCGGTGTGCAAATAGAGGCAGGGCTCCATTGGGCAACCGATGTAGAGTTCAACAGGCCGATGGATAGAGCCTTCGCCCGGTGCAGCGACGGGAGTCCCCGTCGCTTCACGGACTTTCGCAGGGACGGCAAGCCTCCCCTTCTGGTCCACCGTAAGTTTGTTGGACAGGCGGCCCAGCAACATCGACTTCTTACTCCTCAAATGCAGGGGCTCCAAGGCCCCCTCTTCGACCAGCAGGCCGAGGTCCCGCTCTCACCCGGGACCAAGGCTCACTTTGTCGTCTCCGGCCCTCCGACCGGAACCCAGATTAGTTTTGAAGAATCGGAGGCCTTCATTCTCCGCCGATCGCAATCAGTTCCAGGCGCCGGCACCACACCAGCCTCCCAGTCTTTCTTCAAACCCCAGCGGAACCACCACAGCCCGCCACGTTTATCCGAGTCTCAGAGAGATTGAGGCCTCAAGGCCCTCTCACCCCCACTAACCGACACAAAAGTACATTGAGCCCCACAAGCTGTAAAGTGATATCTTGAGGAGACTTGTGCACCATATAGAAGAAACCCAGATAATCGGGTCAAGACACGCCAGAACCCCAAGATCCTGGGGATCCAGAGTTTTTGCACCTCAAGGAAAGTCAATAATTTTCTTCGCGTAGCTGGCCGAAAAATCTCCACTTCCCCCCACAGATGCCGGAGAAGTCGGTTCAGGTCCTTCTTCCTGGGGCTCAAAAATGGCTGTCCAGATCTTCTGGTCCCCCTTATGATCCGGCCATGCTCAATATCCTTGATGACAATGAAAATCCGGCCCTCGGTGCGATTCTCGGGCAGCTCAGAAGCGTCGAACAGCAAAAGGGGCGTAAGGTCTTCCGGCAGAATGTTCACTTGGTCGGAACCCTCTTGGCGTACGAGATAGCCAAGAGCCTGGATTCTAAAGCCGTTGACGTTCAAACACCCCTCGGGACCAAATCCCTCAAGACATTGCGTGAGCTCCCCATCTTGGCCACGGCCTTGAGGGCTGGAATGCCGTTTTTAGACGGTATGCTCGATATCTACGGAGAGGCCGACACCATGTTCTTTGGCGCGGCACGGGCTATTGGCGCGGCGCCACAGACCGACGGCAGTCTCAAAATTGATATGGGATATGCGGCCATGTCGCCAAGTGCTGGGCGCAGCGTGATCTTCGTTGATCCCATGATTGCCACCGGCTCAACTGTTGTCGATGTTTATCGCCGCCTCTGTGAAGCAGAACAAACACCCAAACGCTTCATCGTGGCGGGGCTCGTGGGATGGCGCGGGGCCTATGACCGCATCGTCAAGCACATCCCACAGGCAGAAGTCTGGTTTGCCACTTGCGACGAAGAGCTCGACTCCCATGGGTACATCGTCCCAGGGTTAGGTGATGCTGGCGATCTCTGTTACGGGCCAAAGATCTGATTTAATCGCCTAAGCGAAGGACACCGGTAGCCTTGTTTCGCGCATCCAGCTTTTTGAATGTCGCATAGAAACCGGCAATAACCAATCCACTGGCGAATTGGCTGATCTCTCCTTGCCGAAGAGCCATGACAATCCAGGTACCGCCGCCGCCGACTAACAAGAAGACGCCCCTCCCTCTCCCAATCTCATCCCTGGACAGATATTTTGCCAAACAGGAAATGAGT
>JBLINQ010000252.1:0-4685 GCA_047639315.1 Planctomycetota bacterium | reverse complement strand
GCGGCTGGACGCTCGTCAAGAACACTTGGATTGAAGGTCAAGACACCACCGAAGAATCGAAATCGTTCGATGCCGAACGGTCGCTACCAGATGCCTTCAAGGCAGCGATGACCCGTGCCGACAACATCTCCGACATCCTAAAGGGCTGCGCCGAAGAAGCCGGCAGGCTGACATTCTATCGGGCCGAGTTAGAGCAAATCACCAGTCGAATCAGTGACTTGCGTGCACAAGAAACCGATCTCAAGAACAAGAGCACAACAATTCAAGACGAATGGCTGGCCCTCTGGTCACCACTCAGTATCGCTGCGCGCTCGCCCAAAGAAATGGACTCCTGGCTAAACGATCATGCACGGCTGAAAGAAAAGATCGAAGCCGCTTCCGCTGAAAAGCTGAAGACAAAACAGCTGAGTGACCAAGTGTCCCAACTCGGGCAGAGACTCATTGAAGCGCTGCGCAAATCTCAAGTCGAAGTCGATGAAGGCAGCGAATTGGCTGTGCTCGCAGCCACAGCCCGCAAACTCACTGAAGAGCATACCGAAGGTCAAAGGCGAGAAAGCGAGCGTCTGAAGAACATCCAGCGCAACAAGGCCGACTTTGAGGCAGCCCAAGCAGGACTCGCCAAATCAAAGGACGACTTGAAAGCCTGGCAAGAATCGTGGGCCAATGTCTCAAAAGACTATGAGCTACTAAAAGGTGTCAGCCATGAAGTCATGGAGACCATCTTAGATCGCTGCTCCGATATCGCTGAATCGATCAAAGAAATTCGCGGAACGAATGTTAGGCTTACGAGCGTCCGTCAGGACATGAATAATTTTGCCGCCAAAGTCAAAGAGGTGGCAACTCGCTGCATTCCAGACATCGCTCAAGAGCCCCCGCTTATTCTCGCCCGCGAACTGAAGAATCAGCTTCATACAAATCGCAAGAACCAAACAAGCTCAGAATCATTAGCCAAGCAGATTCGCGAACGCAACGAAGCCCTTCGTGACTCACAAGAGGCTGCCAAGAGTGCAAAGAATCGCCTCAGCGAGCTCATCCAAAAATCTCAATGCCAAACAATCGAAGAGCTCACTCAAACAGAAGAGAAATCGGCGCGATTCAGAGACTTGACGAACGACAAAGAAAAACTCGAGATTCAAATCACCAGCCTTGGCAACGGAGCTGACTTAGAAGCACTGATCGAAGAGTGCGAGTCGATCGAGATTGACGAGGCGAAAGCCGAACTCGAACAGCGCGAGCGCGAAGATGAGTCGCTCAAGACTGAGATGAACGAGACACTTCAAGCGATCGGCGAACAGCGCAAGTCGATCGAACAACTCGACAGCGGCCCCAGCGCTGCAGACGCCCTCAGCCGCTCAAAACAATCTCTCGCTCGTTGCCGCACTTTGGCCGAAGACTATGCCCGCCTCAACTTGGCCATTTATCTCCTTGAGACGCGAATGCGCGCCTATGAAGAGGAAAGCCGCGGCCCGATCTTCGAAAGCGCCAGCGAAATCTTCGAGCGAATCACCTTAGGGTCGTTCCAAGGCTTAGACACAGAATACGATGACCACGATCGACGGATCATCGTCGGCAAACGCAGCGATGGCCAGTCAGTCGGCCTGGATGGTTTCAGCGACGGCAGCGCCGATCAGCTTTACTTAGCCCTTCGCATTGCCAGCCTAGAGCAACGCCTAACAACCGGCCCCACCCTTCCCTTCATCGTCGACGACATCTTCGTCCACTTCGACGACAACCGCACCGCCGCCACCCTCTCGGTCCTCGGCGAACTCGCCCAAAAAACCCAAGTCTTCCTCTTCACCCACCACCAATCCGTAAGCGACAGCGCCCAAGAAGTCTTAGGCCCCGACCACTGCGTCGTCCATCAACTCAACAACCGAACCTAAACCGCCTGTACCCGTACCAGGTCTAAACCCCTCGGTTGAAGCAGCACCAACCGCCTGTAACGTACCAGGTCTAAATCCTTCGGTTGAAGCAGAAAGTTGTCTTTGCGAGCTTCAAGAAGAGGTCGAGGACATCCACACAATTGGCGACGTAATCTGACCTGGTACCGTACATTCTATGGTACCGTACCTAATGGCTCACTTGTCCCAAATAGCGACACAGGGCCGCCCAGATTGACATTCCACATGGGTTCCCTATGTTTTCCGTTTCACTCCAATCACGCCCAGCCGAGGACCAAACATCATGCTCATCTCTACCTGTCGAATCACCCTCACTGTTCTTCTATTGACCTCAGTTGCGATGTCCCAGTACGCCGTCAGCCCGATCAGTCACAACAACACGACGGATCACTCGCCACGGATCGCTGATGGCGGCCAGGTCGTCTGGGCCGGCTTTGACGGCAACGACCTTGAGCTGTACTACAGGGACGGGAACCAGACGATCCAACTGACAGACAACGACTATCAGGACCGTCTTCCTGAGATCAACGCTTCCGGCCAAGTGGTTTGGGTTGGGCAGACCTATTTCGGGGTCGGAAACAAGGATATCTTCTTCTTCGATGGTACCCAGACAATCCGCCTGACGAACGACACGCTCGACGACATAGGCCCGTCCATCAATGACTCAGGGGAAGTTGTGTGGGTCGGCTACGACGGAAACGACTTCGAAATTTTCCACTACGACGGAAATACAACCACGCAGATCACGAACAACTCGGTGCACGACACAGCAGTTGCAATTGGAAACGATGGGACGATCGTGTGGCAGCAATACGACGGCAATGACTCCGAGATCTTCTTGCACAACGGGGCCGGCACAATCCAGCTAACGAACAATACTGAGAACGACACCTCGCCTGTGGTCAACTCGACGGGAAGCGTGGCATGGAACGGATTCGACGGCAACGACTATGAGATCTTCATGTTCGATGGAAGCACGACGACCCAAGTCACCGACAACAATCTCTTTGATGCTGACGTCGTCATCAACTCACTCGGCCAACTCGCGTGGGCCGGCACCACGACTGATTCCACAGATCTCGAGATCTTCATGTTCGACGGCGCAACGACTCTGCAGCTGACTGACAATGGGGGCACGGGCGGCGCGTTCTTCAACGACCGAGCACCGCAAATCAATGACCTCGGCCATGTCTCGTGGAAAGGTGGCAATGGGACGCCAAGGGCGGACATATTGGTTTACAATGGCGTGAACGTAATCAACCTCGCCAACATGCCCTCTGACGGCGACTTTCCTCGTATGAATAACACCGGCGCAGTAGTCTGGTCGGCAAGTTTCAGTCAGAATGACTCCGAGATCATGTTGGCTCGCCCGCGACCTTAATTGCATAGACAAGGACTCCAACGGCATCGTCTGTGTCCTGCGATCGCGCCTCTCGAAGAACTGAACCAGGCACTATGGTTGCACCGAAAAGTGCGAGGATAAATGCGCCCATTATAGAGAGATAGGACTTCCCATCTCGCCTGGTTCTGTATTTTGATACGCGCAACAGGTCCACGATTCTGGCGGATGAGAAGGAAACTGTATCCGACTCTACTTCCATTCTGCTATCATTGCGGTTCGCCGGAACCGTCACTCACGGCCCCCGGCGGCCCCTTGATCCAATCGATGCAACAATTCATTCGAACAACTCTCTGGAGTCAGTGCATGAAACTGCCAGCGATCGTCTTCTCGACGACAATCATGACCCTGTGCCTAATGTCCCCATTGTTCGCTCAAGGCGGACCGGGATCAGGAACAACAATCTTGTGCCCTTCAGTTGGTTCACTTCCTGGAACCCACCCACTCCAACCAGGCTCCAACCATCAATGCGAGAATCACTCGGGTGATGATCACTCCTTCAGACAGATGGCCAATATCGATCTTTCGTTTGCCGATCTCAGTGGAAGTAGTTTTGCAGATACGGTCATGCCCAATGCCATTCTTGCCAGCGCTTGGCTGACCAATGCGGATCTTACCCACATCGATCTATCAAGTGCCGATCTTTCATTCGCAGATCTCACCGGTGCAAACCTCACAACAGCACGCATTGCCAATGCCGACTTCAGTTTTGCCGACCTAAAAAGTGCCACGGGCTTGGCGACAGTCTTTGGAACGCCGACCTACAACTGCCAAACTGATTTCTCAAACACCGGCTTCGATCCAGTCGCCGCTGGGTGGGCGCTTCTTCCTTGCGACTCACTCGTCACTGATCGAGACGGACTGTCATTGTCTGCGGGCGGCTATCAACGCATGTTTCTGAGCGCTGGGCCCGTGGCAGCGAATGACTTCCACGTTCTGATTGGGTCAGCAGGTGGCACAAGCCCTGGTGTTACATCATCAGGTTTTGCGATCCCTCTCAACTACCCCGACAGCTACTTCGACCACACACTGAATGTCCCAAACTCCATTCCGCTCATTCAATCGATCGCTTTGCTAAACGGTGCCGGCAGTGCTCGAACAATCTTCCTGCTCCCAGCGGGGTCGCCACCATCATTTGCTGGCATTGTCTTGCATCATGCATTTGTCGGCTACGACGAATCGGGAATCACATTTGCCAGTAACGCGACATCCTTAACGCTCCACCCATAGGGTACTGTACCGTACCAGGTCTAAACCCCTCGGTTGTACTGTACCGTACCAGGTCTAAACCCCTCGGTTGAAGCAGCACCAATCCACCACTCGCTAAACCAACATGCGAACCCGGAAGTTATATTGACGAGCTTCAAGAAGAGGCCGATGACATC
>JBLINQ010000251.1:0-4697 GCA_047639315.1 Planctomycetota bacterium | reverse complement strand
ACATTACGTGAGGCCGGAATGACGAGAAAGATTGCGATCAAGGCCGCGATCATGATGGCAACAATGGAGATGGCAACGGTTTCAAAAACGCCCGACCAACCAACTTCAGCAGCTGACTTACTGACCCAATCAAGGAACACGCCCGTGTCCCAGCGCATCGACACACTGCCATCCTCGTGTTGCTCCCTCAGCGGAAACGGGATGACGTCGCGGACAAATTGCGGCTGGATCTCAAAACGGCTCTTGCCAGTCACAGGATGGGTGAGGCCCAAGTCCAGAGTGAACCAGCTTAATGCGCAGCAGCCAAGAAAGACGATGACGCCGACCAGAAGTACGCGGTCGCCCGGCGCGCTTTTCTTGGCTTCTTGGATTTCGCCCCACCTTGCGTCAGGAGTCAGCGCCATGCCGCGATCCTCCGACGCATCAAACCGCTGACAACCTCAGTCGCGATGAGAATGAAAAACAGAATATAGAGGTAAGTCCAAGCCTCATGATAGTAGTCGTAGCGCACCGCATTCCGAATACTGAGGCCCAAAGTTGGAAAGCCGATAAACCCGAGGATTGCGCTCGATCGAAGCGCACAATCGAATCGGTAGAAGGTGTACGACAACATCGAACTTGCCGCGCGGGGGAGGAGCCCAAAGGCAAAGACTCCGAGACTCGAACCGCCGCAATCCCTGAGCGCTTGGGCTGAGTCCCTTTCGGTCTCGTCGATCAGTTCGGCGTAAATTCGCCCCAGTGTTGCAGCGTAAGGGATGGCCAAGGCCAAAATACCACAGGTGACGCTGAGGCCGAAAATAGCGACGCCCAGAGTTGCCCAGAAGAGTTCATGGACCGAACGCATCAGTCCCATGAATGAGCGGACACTGAGCAAGATGAAGGGCCTAAGAACTTTGCGGCTAAACCTGAGCCTGCGATCTTCGGTAATGACGAAGTCTGTTTCCCAAAAAGCTTCGCTGGCCAGGCATCCCAAAACAAAACCGCCGACGATGGCAAGACTCATGGCAGCGAATGCCACGGCGATGGTTGTCTCAATCGCTTCGAGAAGTCCTGGCCACAGGTTGGTCAGACCGTCAGACTCAGAAGTCATGGTTGGCCTGAAGGCGGCACCAGCGAAATCTTTGAGCTGAGAGACGCCACCTTCCGGACGTCCATCGCCAAACAAATCGAGTCCGGAGATACATATGCCCGTGACGACCAACAAGATGCAAACGAGAGTCCAGGACTTGGACCAGAACTTGAATAGATGACCACGCCCTGTTGACAGCCTCGCTTCGTTCATCAGCTCCGCGCCTCTAACTCGTAGAGAGCGGCCAAGTCTTTTTCTGTCACCTGGCCAGCTGGCTTGTCAAAGACGATCTGCCCCGCTCTCATACCGACGAGCCGAGAACAAAACTCCTTGGCCAGCTCGATGTTGTGGAGCGAGACGATGATGGTCTTGCCGGTTTCTTGATTGATACCAGACAAGAGTTCGAGAAGATCGCGGGCCCTTGCCGGATCAACGGCACTGATTGGTTCATCGGCAAAGATGGCGGTCGGATCTTGAAACAGCACGCGAGCGATCGCGACTCGCTGTTGTTGACCACCAGAGAGCTTGGAAGTGCGCGCATACATCTTTTCAGTGAGGGCGACTCGCTCGAGGCATTTGTGAACGGCTAATAAGTCGTCTTTGCGAGGCCAAAGCAAAGCACGCAACGCACCCCACACGCCCATATAGCCGAGCCGCCCAACCAAGACGTTGGCAAGGACTTTGAGCTCGGGAACCAAGTTGAGTGATTGGTGAATGAACCCTGTGTTGCGTCGGCGATGGAGAAGTTCTTTGCGAGAGAAATGGGCCACCATTCGACCGCCAGATTGCACTTGCCCGGCGCTGGGTTGCAGCATGCCGCCCAAAAGACGGAGCAATGTTGTCTTGCCACTGCCACTTGGCCCAACGATGCCGACGACTTCACCTTCTTCAACACTCAGACACACCGAGCTGAGGGCTTTGGTTGTGCCAAAGCTCTTGCTGACCTGCTCAATCCGAAAGGCATGGGCTTTCTGTGACGACATTAACCTCGGATGACTCCAAGAGACTCAGCTGTACTCTTAATGCCCTTGTAGTCATCGTTCGTAGCCGTAATGAACTTCTTACGCGGATAGGCATCGAGGATCTTCTTGTGCACTGGATTGGTGTAGTCGAGTGCCAAGAGAGCTTTTTGGAGTTTGTCTCGGAATCCAGCCCCATAGACTTCATCGATGTCACCTGGCACCGACCAATTATAGTCGGCGTAGGTCGGAGTCTTCCAGATGATGAAAGCATCGCCAGTCTTTCCTTCAGCCTTCATCGTCTCCCAGGTCTTGCCATTCACGGCTCCGACTTGGAAAGCTCCACTCACGACCGCATCGATTGTGAGATTATGAGAGTCGGTAAACCCCGTGTCACCTTTGAACACGTCGTTAGGTGCCTTCCCCATGTGCTGGCGGATAAAGGCCTCGGGCATCAGGCGCCCAGAAGTGGAACTCTTGCTGCCAAAAGTAAATGTCTTGCCAGCCATGCCCATAGGGAATTCGTTGGAGAACTTCAGCCCCGAAGAGGGATGAGCAATGAAGTAGGAGTAAAACTCGGCGTCCGCCGCTCCTTGGGCAATGGCTTGGCCAGCCGTACGTGCTCGGGCTTGGACTCCTGTGAGCCCGCCAAACCACGCCAAGAATACTTCCTGGCCGGTCATGGCCGTCACGGCCAACTGATAGTTGGTGACTGGCTTGTAAACGACTGTAATCCCCAGCTCAGCGGTCAGGTAATCAGCCATCGGGTCAAATCGCTGCCGCAGCAAAGACTCGTTGTTGTCGGGAATCGCCGTGAAGTAAAACGTCGTGGGCGCTTCTTGATTCTCAGTTCCTTGGCCTCCACATGAGACGACCAAGCTGGCCGTCAACAAACCGACGGCGAAAGAGAAAAATCGGGAGATCATGAGCAATTTGCCTTCTGTTTGGGGCTTTCGACCGAGCAGAGTTCATCCGGTATCGGACTTCAATCCGCCTGATTGACCGTGAACGAGAGATGCTAGCTCAGGATCTTAAGTCCAATTGGGGCATCGGAGAACCCGAAACAGTGATTCGGCAAAGAGTTCCGGTGATTGAGCATGATTCAATTGTATGGGGGATTCCGTGCCGGGATGCCCGGCGAGGGAGTGCCTGAGAATGCAGGCAGACGCCAAGATATTGCGCTCCAACTGCTTGGAGCGACAAGACTTAGCTCAAGAATAGAGTAGCCGAAAAGGCTACCACTTCTTGGTGCGTCGAGCGTTGTGATTGGAAGGACGCTTGCCACCGTTGGCTTTTTTGATCTTGCGCTTGTTCTTAGCCATGATTCTTTCCTTTAGATTCCACCCACCTGATTGGTGACGAGGACGGACAATATATCCAGCGATCCGAGCATCACAAGGGCCAGAAATCCCTCGATCCTCGACTGGATTCGACGGGCTCAGCTTGCCGCGCCCGATTCTCTCGTTGTTAGCCGAATTAACCGTCTGCTACAGCTGCCAAGAAGGCCGCTTTCATCGCCTTCGAAGTCCGATCCAGAGCATCCTGGCCGTGCTGGGTTGAGACAAACCAGGCCTCAAAAGGCGATGGAGCTGGCATCACTCCTTGGCGTAACAACTCATGGAAGAATCGGCGGTGCTGGTCACGGTTGGAAGCCATAACTTCGGCTAAGTTGGTCACTGGGCCAGAGGTGAAGTAAGGACAGAACATAGAGCCAACGCGGTTCACCACGATCGGGCAACCCGCTTCTTTCGCCGCGTCCTCGATACACGAGACGATGGCTGCAGCGTTGGCCTCAAGCACTTCGTATTGCTCTGGCTTGCGCAGTTCGTTCAGGGCCGCCAATCCGGCGGCAACAGCCAAGGGATTCCCTGAAAGTGTGCCGGCCTGATACATGGGGCCCAAAGGGGCTACGAATTCCATCACGTCGCGTCGGCCGCCATAAGCACCGACGGGGAGACCGCCACCAATCACTTTTCCGAGCGTGGTCAGGTCAGGCTGGACCCCGTAAAGCTCTTGGGCCCCACCAGGAGCCACGCGAAAGCCAGTCATCACTTCATCGAATACAAGAAGCGCGCCAAATTCGTCGCACAGCTCGCGCAAACCAGCAAGAAAGCCTTCGGCAGGGGGAACGAGCCCGATGTTACCGGCGATTGGCTCAACAATGATGGCAGCGTACTCTGCGGGATATTCTGCCAAGAGTTTTCGCACTGAAGGCAAGTCGTTGTAGTCCGCGACGCTGGTTAATTCAGCGTATCCGGCTGGAACGCCTGGACTGTCGGGATTGCCGAGTGTCAACGCTCCGGAGCCAGCTTTCACGAGAAAACCATCACCGTGGCCGTGGTAGTTGCCATCAAATTTGATGAATCGATCCCGACCGGTGAAGGCGCGAGCCAAGCGAATGGCACTCATCGTCGCCTCAGTGCCGGAATTCACCAAGCGAACGAGATCAATCGAAGGCACCATCTCGCAGATCAGTGTGGCAATCTCGGTTTCGGCTTCGGTGGGGGCACCATAGGACGTGCCGCGCGAAATCGCCTCAATGAGAGCGTTGTTGATCACAGGATTGTTGTGACCCAAGATTTGCGGGCCATACGACAGGACATAATCGACGTAGTCTTTGTCGTCCTGATCCCAGACATATGCCCCGTCGGCGCGATCCACAAAGACCG
>JBLINQ010000250.1:0-4736 GCA_047639315.1 Planctomycetota bacterium | reverse complement strand
AGAGGCGGGGGATGTGATGGGCTGGCAAGGCCGAATTATTGGCTCTGGGGTCATAATTGTCGTAGATTGCTAGGCAGCAAAATAGATTTGGTTAACAAGCTTGAATTGTCCCTCTCAAATACCCGGTTCTAAGATTCTCCCAGGCCTTGTAGCTGTCGTTGGCTGTGACGGCTCCGGGAAATCCACAGTAACGGCGGACATGATTGAGCATTTGAGCCAAGATGGTCCTTCCGAGATTGTCTATCTCGGGCAGTCTTCCGGTCATATTGCCGCTTGGGTCAATACTCTGCCGATCATCGGCCCCTGCGTAAAACGCTTCCTCGTCCGAAAAGCCGACCGTAGCCACGACAAGAAGGTCAAAACCCATGATCGCTTGACGACCATCGGGATCTTCGCTTTGTCATTATGGCGCGCATACAAGTTTCGCCGTATGCTTGCTTTATGTCGGCAAGGTGTCTTTGTAATTACCGATCGTTACCCACAAGCTGAGGTTCCAGGCTTTTTCTATGATGGTCCTGGTTTGAAAAGGATCAACAAAGAGAGTTGGATGGCGCGCAAGCTGGCGGCGCGTGAGCAGCAGATGTACAAGTGGATGGCCAACCATCTGCCCGCTGTGGTGATCAGGCTCAAAGTTGATGCCGACACGGCTTTTACCCGCAAGCCAGATCACAACTACGCGACACTGTGCGACAAGATCAAAGTCATGCAAGATCTGCATTTCAATGGTGCTCAGATCCTTGAACTTGACTCATGCGATCCTTCCGAGGAAGTCTTGAAGGAAGCCATGGAAGCAGTCCATCTGCTCAAGGCTGACAGCAAGGAAGTCGTCGTGAAGACGAAGCTGGAAGAACCTTCGTCAGGTTCGAGCTCAAGCCTTTCGAGGTTAGTCGATTAGTCTGAGCTTCAATGCTCCGTTGACAACCGCAACTTTCCTGCAATTCTCGCCCTCATAGTCACGCTTCCGCTCCGACTAAAGTAAGCGCAAGGCGACGAGAACATTCCCCTTCCTAACCAATCGCATGATGAGGGCTCTTACTCACACAGCGGCCGCAGCCAGGAATAAAATGCGCTTAATCCGAATCCACATCGCTCTTATGCTCACTTTTGTGTATCAGCACCGACATGGCAATGGGAGGCACCACGGTGCCGATGCAAGCGGCTATTCCAGCGCCGATCAGGCCCAACCATGAAGTGAAAGCCAGAAAGAAAGCGAGATAGATCGCCGCGGATACGGCGTAGATGCGCAAGACGTTGCCAGCTTTCCCCATGGCATAGGCGGCGGAACGAAGTGACGAAGCAACCAAGTCGAATGTGGCTGCCAGGAGCATCAAGGTGAGCACTGGCGCGGCGGCTGTGAATTCTTCGCCAACAAGTGCCCGCAAGAAATCGTCGCCAAAGAAATATCCTGCTGCCACAAAACACAGCCCGAGTGCGCCACCGAGTAAGGCTGTCCGGTAAGTAACCAATTTGAAATTGTCGCTTTTTTCGTTCCAGCTCCTGGTCAGATCGAGGAAAACAACTTGGCGTAATAGTGTTGCTGGTTTTGACAACAAAGTTGAAAACTGACGGGCTAGGCGCAATAGACCCGCTTCTGCAGGTCCCAATAAATATCCTGCCAACATGATGGAAACTTGCCTGGGCACAAGGTCGACATTCGATTGCCAATAAGTGATCCACAAGAAACGACCAAGCCCAGGGAACTCAGCCAATTTCGCGTCGCCCACGTTCTCGCCCTTCACCGGCTCGCCGACTCGCTTGAGATACTCGCGCCTCCCAGACCATTTTAGGTACAGATCTTCGGAGACGGACGCGAGAGCAAAAATGCAGATGAAGACAATCACTGGACTGTCAAACCAGCAGGCAAGGCCCAGTCCAACTAAACGAATAGCTGGGCTAATCGTCATCTGTCGTCCCAGCACATCAAACTGATCGAACAGACGCAGGAGCCCATTGGCGGTTCCGACTCCCGACGTAAGCAGAACCAGGCTATACCCGGTGAGCATGACAACGTGCTCTTGATCCAGGTTGATCAGCGGCCCGATAAAGGGCGCCATAAGCACGGCGGCAACAGTGGCGATGATGCTGGTTAAATGGTCGACTCTTTTGCATGCATGGACGAGACGCCTCAAGGTCGTGTGATCGCCGGCATCATGGGAGGGCACGCCAAATTTGACAATCGCCTCAAACAACCGGATCTTGAGCAAGCCGCGAATAAGAAGCGCGTAAGTCAAGATGAGTATGACGCGTCCAAACTCAGCAGAGCCAAGCGATCTCGCTGCAAGTGCAGTAGCACCGAGCGTCATCACCGCAGCGATGCCTCGTCCTCGCATTAAGAACCCGAAATTGCCGATAACCCGTCGCATAGGGCTCTGCACCCTCGAGCTGTCGTCAATTTCGGTCATATGCGCTTCCCCTTGAGCCTTGAGATGCTTTGAGGCTCGACCCCTCTGTGCTTCCTGGCATTCTAATCCGGTGAACTCAACCGCGTCTCGGCCTCGCGAAGGCGGATGATATCACCAATCGAGTGTTCGGACGATCCGCTTCCTTGGGTCATCTCGCAAGTACCGAAACACCTCGCTATTTGGTGGAGTTTAGCGATAGATGCTTCGGTCCAAGCTGCGCGACGATAATGAGTACGGCGTCAGGTTATTCTTCACAGCCCAATCCAGTGACGCCTCCTTGTCGAACCATCCGAATTCAAATTCTCAAGTTGACTGTAGGTCCAGCTATTGATGGTTGACGTCAATGTTCTGGAGGGCTTAAGCATGCCACGACGCAGTCGTCTAGATGAACCAGAAGCACATCACCACGTAATGAATCGAGCGATCGGGCGCCGAACTCTCTTCGAATCGAGAAGAGACATGCGTGTCTTTCTCTTTCTTTTGGCCAGAGAAGTTCGTCGCGGATCGATTCGGGTATTCAGCTATTGCTTGATGGCCACTCACTTTCACATCTACATCGAAAGTACCTTGGGAGATCTTTCATCATGTATGCTGCGAATTCAAACTACCTATTCGCATTATTTCAATCGTGGACGTCGTCGAGGTGGCCCGCTATTCCGGGGGCGGTTCGCTTTCTAAGCGAGTTGAAACCGACATCTACCGCGAAACGTTGGTCCGATACATAGAAGAAAATCCAGTCAAGGCCAATCTCGTCGGCCGTGCAATTGAATATCAATTCGGGAGCGCTTTCTTTCGAGGTGATCGCCGCGCGCCCCGATGGTTGTCAATGAGCTACGCACTTGCTGACTCCAAGCCTTTATCATCCGATGAGTACAATGAAATCTCTTTTTTTATCGAAGGGAGACTGGATTCAACCGACGATGATTGTCGTGTCGATTCGATGATCTCAGATTGCCCGGGACGAGTTTTTGAGTGGATGACGAGGAGAGCGCTTCTGGCTGACAGTACGGAACCTGGCCAACCTGTCTGCAGTCCAAGTTCGGTCTTGAAGGCAATCGAATTGCATCAAGGAGAAATCGAACAATTCTCTCTTCGACCGGGTCCGGATGCGGCTGCGTTAGTAAGGCATATGGCAACTGGTCTTATCCGAACACTCTGTGGCGCAAGGATTCGAGACATTGCACTGGTGACTCAAAGAACGCAGAGCGCATCTGCTTCTTCGTGGTCGCGTTTCTCGCAACTAACAAAGGAACGAGCCGAGCTGGCTCTACTTGCTGCAAGAATAGCCGAGACGGCTTTGAAGCTTGGGCCATTTCGAGAATTTGGGCTGTCATAAATAGCCTGACGCCGTATGCGGTTACTAAATCGTGCCGTACTGCATAGGATCTGTGCTGTCGCACATGAGATACTTAATATTGGACGAAGAGCGTATCAATGCCGAAGTTTATCCTCATCGATCATTCGCTCAGAGATATTGGGGGTCATCATTTTGACTATGCGCTGCGCATCCTGCAGGCGGCAGAGCAGCAGGGATACGAAATTCACATAGCAACCAATCAGGATCTTAACCCGAATCAACTACCTGCTCATTGGCATGTTTATCCCACATTTATCCACGATATTTACTCGCAGTATTCGATGACTTCGAGTTGGTCCAGTCATGGAAAACGAGGACTTCGATACGTGATTCGTAAGTGGCGCCAGGTCCTCCTGCGGGGCGAATATCTGCAGCGATTTACAGTGGGCGTCAGTGAGGTACTTGCGAAGGCTGACCCAGGACTTGGCGATCAGGTCTTTCTTCCAACGGTGACCGAGGTCGATCTCTTAGGCTTGCAGCCTATTTTTGCCAACGAACACTGGCAATGCGGTTGGCATCTTCTATTCCATTACAACTTTCTTGATGGGCGTACACCAGACTACGCTTCCCAAGGGAACTCGCTCAGATCGATGCGGAAGTTGTTTCGCCGCGCTCTGAAAGGAAGTACCTCCCAAAAACTGCATTTCTATAATCCGACGACGCAATTGTCAGATCAGTACAACCGGCTTGGGGTCGCCAATTTTCACCATTTGTGTCACGCAGTTAATCCTCTTTTGAGGCGAGAGCTTGAGCCACGTGTGGAACAACCATTGCGAGTTACTTGTGCAGGTGGAATCCGCGTCGAGAAAGGGCACAAAGGAATTTTTCTGGTCGTCGACCGATTGTGGAAGGACTACCTCTCCACGGGACGCATGAAGTTTGTTCTCCAAACGAACCAGTCGGGGTTTTCTATTCCGCTTCCTAACGGCGAGCTGGCAGGCTCAGGTGATCAACCAATAGAATATGTTGGGCATCCG
>JBLINQ010000249.1:0-4861 GCA_047639315.1 Planctomycetota bacterium | reverse complement strand
TGCGATGGTGCCCCATTCGTTCGCCATGAAGCCAAGAGGCGACCCAAGGCCCGGCTTGTAGGGGGAGGGGACGCACGATCGTGCGTCTTGGAAGGCGCATCCGATCGGTTCAGGCAAAAAGAAAGACCGACGCGGGTGAACGCGTCGGTCTTAAAGAGCAAGTGTCGTTGTGGGAAGATCGATGGGGGAAAGCCTAGTTGCTTCCTGTAACTCCGCCTTCGATCTTGTCTTTTTTCGAAGAACCAGTGATTCCACCAAACGCTTTGCGTTTGTGCTCAAGGCTAACTTCAATTTCGGCATCTTTCGGTACACGCACGGTGACCGCAGTTAAAGATCCTCATCATGAGGCGCCGAACTTGGCCTGAGTGATTTCACGGCCCTTTGCATCCTTGATGACGAACTTTGGTGGTGCGCCAGTAGGGATCCAAGTGTGATATTCTTCGCCAGCCTTACCATAGAAACTGAGGTTCTGTGGTGAGAAGGTGACTTCTTCGCCGTTGCGATCGTATGTGAACTCAGCGCGGACTGGGCCGCCCCAAGCGAACACAGCTGGCTCATCAGCAGTCACGCGGATTGGCTTAGAAATACCCTCTTTGATGAGAGCTGTTTCTTTGCCCATTGCGATCTTGCCAGACTTGACGGTGTAGAGACCCTCAGGAATGAGAAGTCCCTTCTTAGCGTTTGCCAAGTTGAAAGAGTAATCGCCATTCTCGGAAACCACGATAGCGGCTTCGAGTTTAGCGTTTGCTTTAAACTTCGAACGCAAGTTCAAAAGACCAGCTTTACCAGTGTAAGGCTTGTAGGAAATTTCATCGCCATTGCTGTCGATTTCGATTTCAACAAGTTGACCCTTAGCGTTGATAACGCGGGACAAGAACGAAGCAGTCA
Source organism: Planctomycetota bacterium (assembly GCA_047639315.1). Classification (GTDB taxonomy): domain Bacteria; phylum Planctomycetota; family DRQF01; genus S139-23. The sequence continues at coordinate 3,973 of JBLINQ010000249.1, read as the reverse complement.
ATGACTTGCCAACGCAAATAGCATCTTCACCGAAATCGTTGAAGCGGCCATTATTGTTTTGGTCAATGATACGAACCTTGACGCCGTTGACTTTGCCTTCAAGAGCACCAGAGGTTGCCCATTTCCAGCCGCCATCGTTTACAAGGCGAACAGTGTACTTGAACTTTGATCCGTCAGCTTGTTTGCCCTTAAGGGTAACGATGCCGCCGGTGCCTTTTGCTTTCTCATCAACTTTACCGTCTGCGTTGCAGTCGATAGCCAGAGCCATGCCGTCGATTTCGGTTTTGAAACCGGAACCAACTTTGATGGATCCAACAGCTGGAGTGAAAGTTTCCTTAGGCAATAAGATGTTCCACTTCATGTACGATTTGTAGGTCAACTTGGACTTTGTTGGTTGCTCTTCTTCGAAGTTCGCAGTTGCGAAATTCGAGACGAACGCACAGCAAGCCATGAGGGCTGCAATCGTTAGAAGTGAACCGTTGAATTTCTTCATAACGGTTCTCCTAGGGAGTAATAAAATTAACAACACGTGTTGTGGCGAAAACACGAAATGGGCTTTACGCCCATGTCCATAGTTCCAGCACAACATTAGAATACCGTATAGGGGTGTCTTGGATACCTTTTTCCTCTACGAATCATTAAATCGGACAATTTTCCTTATTGACCTAAGTCATTGTTTCGTTTCGTGGTTAGGGTCTTTCTCCCTACTGTCGAAATGAGTCGGATTCGAGGAGGCAAACACTCATGCTCAATCTGCTTGAACGAGAAGCTTTGGGGCGCGTCACTTGCCAGCAAGGCGACATAACTCACTGTGAGGTGGATGTTATCGTCAATGCGGCGAATTCGTCGCTCATGGGCGGTGGTGGCGTGGATGGCGCCATTCATCGTGCCGCAGGTGCCGAGCTCCTCGAGGCATGCCTCAACCTAGTGCCGAGAGGTTGTGAGACCGGAGGTGCTCGTTTGACGCCGGGTTTTCGTCTTCCGGCCAGTTTTGTCATCCATACTGTTGGGCCGATCTACTCTGACGGCACCCATGGGGAGGCGGACCTCCTGGCCTCCTGCTATGCCAAGTCAGTGGCAATAGCAGCGCAAAACGACTGCCATTCCATGGCCTTTCCTGCCATCTCTTGCGGCGTTTATCGCTTTCCTTTGGCCGCTGCATCGGAGATCGCGTTCACGACATTGGCAAAGTCTCTCACCGCCCATTTAGAGATCGATAGGGTTTCTATGGTCTTGTTTGGCGATCATACCCACCAAGTTTTCATGGATACCCATAAGCGGCTTATGTCTTGAGATGAGATGACTGAATCTTTGTCATGTTCGGGGCCGATAAATTCCCCATGGCGCCTCAACTCAAAGAAAAATCCGTGTCTGATACCCCGAAGAGCCCTGAACAACGTTTAGGGCGTGACCTGGTCAAGAAACGGCGAACCTTGGAAGGGAGCCCTCAGGGCTTCGGCGATGGTCGCAAGTGGATTCCATTCCAAATGATGGATCCAGCTATGAGATTGATACGCCGGGCCTTATCGATGACCGGGGCCTACAAACCCCTCACGCGAAAAGTGACACGCATTCATGTCGTTGAGAATGCTGTCTTCCTGCGCGATGTCGGTCGGTCTCTGTCTGGTCTTCGCATTCTTCATCTTTCAGACATTCACATCGATGGGGCACCCGGACTGGGCGAACGACTGGCAGCGAAGTGTGCCGAACTTCAATTCGATCTGGCTGTGATCACTGGCGATCTTCGCCTCGAGATTCGCGGTGAGTTTGAGACAGTCATGAACGAGATGCGGCCGTTGATGAGTGTGTTGCGGCAGTGTCCCTTGGGCGTTTTTGGCGTCTTGGGCAATCATGATGAAATCAGCATGGTCAAGCCCCTGGAAGACATGGGCATGCAGTACCTGCTTAATGAGTCGACTCACGTCGATGTCGGCGGTGAGAAGCTACATATTGCTGGTGTTGACGACGCGCATTTTTTTGGCACCGACGACATCGACGAAGCTCTGGGCAACGTGCCGGTCAATGAGCCATGCTTATTCTTGTGCCACAGCCCCGATCTCATTTATGAAGCAGCGGCTCTTGAGTGCGATTTCTATCTCTGTGGACACACGCATGGCGGACAAATCTGTTTGCCAGGTGGCAATCCGGTTTTCTCCAATGCCAGCGTTTCCCGGCGATTCTGCACTGGCTCTTGGATTCTCAATGGCATGCGTGGTTACACGTCTCGTGGCATTGGTTTTTCTGGAATTCCATTTCGATCGTATTGCAACGCTGAACTCATCGTTCACACGATCAACCCAGAACGACGTGATATTAAGCGGATTCAGGAAGAAGAGATCGCAGAAGAAGAGCTATACCACGACGACAAATGAGTGCTCAGGTAAGGAGGCCACCCAGCTGGCGGATTTTCTTTGGGCCCACGCGGCAACATCCTCCAACTGCTGTGATTCCCTGAGCCAACCATGAAGGTGCCAACTCCAAGATCGTCGCTGATTCACTGCCCTTGATCCAGGTTCCACTCTCGTAAGACTCACCGCTGTTGGGGTAAACCAAGATCGGGTGTGTTGCACGTTCTTGAACAATGCTGATTGCTCCGCCAACAAAACTTGGACTCAAACAATTGAAGCCAATGGCTCGCAATCCGGGCGCATCCTTGATTGCGTCCACGGCGTCAGCCAACCGTTGGCCACTGGCCAAGTGCTCGGAATCACTGAGTTGAAAACTCACCCAATAGGGGAATTCTGGAAGCCCGTTCATGATGTCCGTAATGACTTCGGCCTCGGCGATATTGGGGATCGTCTCGAAGGCGAGCAGATCAGCCGTCGTCTTCAAGAAACACTCAATTCGAGGAAGATGCCAGGCGATCAGCTCACGTGCAGCAGAGCTACGGTAGTCACCAGTGTATTCTGAGCCATCACCGTACGAGGCCCCAAAAGGACCTAATGATGCCGCAATGAGAATTCGCGAGCGCAGTTGATGGTCGATGGCTCGAACGGCTTCCTCTGCCAACTCAACAGCGAGCCGAAACAACGATTCATTCCAGCCAAAAAGTTCCAAGTCTCGGTGGTTCAGCTGATAGGTCGCAGTGCTGATGATGCGGGCGCCAGCTTCGATGTAGGACTTGTGAACTGCCTTGATCAGCTGTGGATCATCAGCCAATAATCTTGCCGACCATAAGGCGTGGTCTAACTCAGCCCCTCGTGCTTCCAACTCCGTTGCCATGCCGCCGTCAAGGAGGAAAGGCGCCTCGGTCCTTAGAAACTCTTTAACGTCGCGGGTCATTGCGACTTGAGCCACTTTGGTTGAGACGCGGACGGGCTTAAGAGGATGTCGCGATAAACGGCGACAGCGTCTTTCAAATCTTTGGTCTCGATCCGATAGCGGCCCAGGACTTCCTTCGAGCCACGAACCCCAAGTCCATATTCGTCGTATCGGTCGAATCGGATGAGCTCGATTCGGACTTCATCGCCGACCCGGGCTTGCTCGATTCCACGCCGGCCAAAGAGCGCCAAGGCTTGCCGCCATAATTCTCCACTGGCTTTCTCCTGTCGCAAATCTGCAGTCAGATTAAGTCCATCATTGCGACGGCAGGAGGTCGAGGCCAAATAGATGGCGAAGTCATTGGCGACCATTTCTGGCAGAGGTTGCCCGCCAATCCGCGTGGCCATGTCTTGCGTTTCGAATTTTTCGGTAGACAGAAATCTCTTATGCCTCTCATTGCGTTCGAACTGAAAGACATACTCCTGCATTATAGGGAGCAATGGCTCGGTCATTGCTTGGCCAATTGCATTGAGGAAATGACCGCGAAAATGACGGTCTTTTTCCAGTGCATAAGGATGCAAGTGCGGCAAGGACGCACCGATGAGTTTCTTGGCATCGATGAGTGAGACTTCGAGATCATCAAGGACTTGACGCGCGATTTCCATATCACCTGGGAGGCCGAAAGTTGGGATCACTTCAGGATTCATCACGC
>JBLINQ010000248.1:0-5029 GCA_047639315.1 Planctomycetota bacterium | reverse complement strand
CCCGATTCAAGTGGCGTGCCTTCATGCTCGACGAAGCACGGCACTTCAAAGGTGAGGTTGAGGTCAAGAAGATCCTGGATCAAATGGCTGCCCTCAAGATGAACACCTTTCATTGGCATCTCACCGATGACCAAGGCTGGCGCATTGAGATTAAGAAATACCCGAAGCTCACCTCCGTCGGTGGTTCGCGCTCGGACACGCAGGTCGGGGGATGGGGGAGTGCCAAACGTTCAGGAGAGCCGCACTCCGGGTTCTACACTCAGAAAGCTATCCGACGCATCGTTAAGTACGCCCAAGATCGGTGTATCACTATTGTTCCTGAGATTGGCATGCCAGGGCATGCTTGCGCTGCTATTGCTGCCTACCCACAACTGGGCACCAACAAGAAGAAGATCGATGTGATGACGGTCTTCGGCAAAGCTGCCGACACCTACGATCCATCGGACAAGATCGTCTATTCGATGCTTAGCGATATTCTGGACGAAGTCGTATCCCTATTTCCTTCGCCGATCATTCACATTGGCGGCGACGAAGTTCGTTTTGATCAATGGAAGAAGAGCGCCTCGGTCAAATCTTTGATGGCAAAAGAAGGCCTGAAGACCATGGCAGATGTGCAACTCCATTTCACCAATCGAATCGCCAAGATCGTCGAGGCGAAAGGTCGCAATGTGATGGGGTGGAATGAAATCCTGGGCGACGACTTACACGGTTTCCTGAAGGACAATCAAACGGCTAAAGCGGCGAAGCTTGATCCCAAGACGATCGTGCATTTCTGGAAGGGCGATCTGGCCCTGGCCAAGCGAGCAATCAAGAATGGCCATACGATTGTCAATTCTTGGCACTCCATGACCTACCTCGACTATGGCTATGGCAGCATTCCAGTCCGAAAGGCTTACGAGTTTGATCCGATGATCGACGGGCTTTCAGTCGCAGAACAGAAGAGAATCATTGGCACCGGATGTCAGATGTGGGGTGAGTGGGTGCCAACGGTTGAACGCCTCGAGTACCAAATTTATCCACGGTTGGCGGCTTACGCTGAAGTCGGTTGGAGTGCTCGGGAAACCAAGAATTACGAGTCCTTCAAGAAACGCCTGAAGCGTCAGTTTGCTCGTTGGGACATCGAGGGGATCGGATATGCCAAAGGCCAACTCAATCGAGTTACGTCCCATGACTTCGCGAGTTTCAAGAAGATCGACGGCTGGAAGCCGAGTACGACGCCTAAGGACTGGAGTGTCGTGTCGTTCTCTGCCAGTGGCATGGTCACCGGGCCAGGCACTTACGAGGTGGTGTTCCTTTATGAAAAAGGTGCGCACGCCATCGACATCGGCGAAGTGGCTTTGCTTGCCAATGGCAAACAAATCGCTGTCGACAAGCACATTGGTTTCAGTGGCGCTGGTCTACGTGGGATTGTTTACAAGTTTGCTCTGGGGGAAACCAAAGCCGACGCCAGCTACACCTTGAAAGCTCGTATCAAGGGCAGCGGCGGCACCGACTCCCGCGGAGTGGTTAAGTTTCGAAAACTCTAAAGCAACCCGGCTTCGAGTTCTATTCCAGAAGGAAGCGAAGGTCTGAAGCGGTGAGATCCTTCAGTGTCTTGGTTGAACCGTCAAGAATCGAACTGGCCAGCTCGCGTTTCTCTTGTTGCATGGCCACGATTTTTTCTTCGATCGTGTCTCGTGCGATGAGTCGATAGGCAAACACCTGGCGAGTCTGTCCGATGCGATGGGTACGATCGATCGCTTGTGCTTCGGCAGCTGGGTTCCACCAAGGATCGAGCATGAACACATAGTCTGCTGCCGTAAGGTTCAGGCCTGTTCCGCCGGCTTTGAGTGAGATGAGGAAGACCGGGCATTCTTCATCAGTTTGGAAGCGTTCGATTTTCTCTCCACGATTTCTCGTCGCGCCATCCAGGTACTCATACGCCATGCCCGCGGCCTCAAGCTTCTTCTTGACCAATCCTAAATGCTTGGTGAACTGGGAGAACACGAGGGCCTTATGGCCTTCATCAACGACCTCAGTCAGGCGATCCATGAGGAGCTCAAGCTTGGCAGCCTCTTCATCCGCGCGTGAATCGTCGATCAAGCCAGGATGGCATGCAGCCTGACGGAGTCGCAAGAGAGCTTCGAGCACTTGGAATTTAGATTTTTCAAAGCCAACGGTGTCGATCGACTTGTCCAACGCCGAACGGTAGTGCATCCGTAGTTCGTCGTAGAGTTGGCGCTGCTTTGGACCGAGCTCGCATTCGAGAATGCTTTCGCTTTTCTCGGGTAGGTCGGTGGCGACTTCTTCTTTGGTTCGGCGCATGATGAATGGCGAAAGCGCGCGACCAAGTTTTGAGCGAGATTCTGGGTCATTGCCGGTGAGCTCGCGGAACGACTTCACCGCACCGAGCATGCCAGGGTTTAGGAATTCGAAGATAGACCACAGCTCTTCAATTCGATTCTCAATTGGCGTACCACTCAAAGCTAGGCGGTCTGTTCCTTGCAGAAGAAGGCATGCCTTCGCCGTCTGAGATTTCTCGTTCTTGATGGCCTGCGCCTCGTCCAGGACGATGCAGCGGAAATCGATTTCTTTAAGGTCGAGGATGTCGCGGCGAATAATGCCGTAAGTAGTTACGACGAGATCGGCGGAAGCAATTGCGTCCTTCAGTTGATCACGGTCAGGGCCGCCAAAGTCGAGAATCTTGAGTTTCGGTGCAAACTTCTTCGCCTCTGTGATCCAGTTATGAACCACGGAGCGCGGCGCGACTACGAGAGTTGGACCCTTCGTTGCCTTCGCCAGTTTGCGGGTTTGAATGTCGGCCAGAACTTGAACTGTCTTACCCAGACCCATGTCGTCGGCTAAGCAACCACCAAAACCAAAACGCCGAAGGAACTTCATCCAACCGACGCCTTCTTTTTGGTATTCCCGCAGCTCTCCCTGGAAGCCACGTGGTTCTTTGGCCGGAGCAGCGCCCTTGAAGGTGCGTAGCTCATTGCGCCATTTCGTAAACCGTGCATCCAAGTTCACGGTCTCGGCATCATCCAAGAGCATGTCGAGGAAAAGCCCCTGAGCATTGGTAAAGCGCAAACTGTCGTCGGCTGTTAGCTCACCAAGCTCGAGAAGACTCTTGCGACCCAACCATTCTTCCGGAAGAACTCCCTCGGTGCCGTCCTCCAAGATCACAGATTTGGCGCCCTTTTTAAGAGCGGCAAGTAAAGTTGGGAATGGGAGGACTTGTCCGCCGAAATTTAGCCCGCCCTGCAGGTCGAACCAGTCTTTACTGGATGAAACCTGCGCCTCGGTACCGTCAGAGGCCTGTTGGTCGATGTTGTTGACTCGGACGGTCCAGTCGCGCAAGTAGAAGCTCTTCACGAGCCTTGGCAGGTTATTGGCCTGGAACCAGACTTCGTGGTTCTTGTTGACTTCGTCGACACAGTCAATCTTGCCAATTTCTTCGAGGAGTTGATTCTCTTTGTCGAAGTCCCGTTGCGTCACTTTGCGTTCTGGAACATTGACTAAAGCATGATTTTCTGCAGGATTTACCACGTCATCGTCGTACTTGTAGGAAACAGTGGCCTTCAGTCGTTGCCATTCGGTGCGCTTCACATTGAGGATTGGCTTCGGACTATCTTCAGAGGGCGCTTCAGTCGTCCAGCCATCAGGTGCAAGGACCGAAGTTGCCAGGGACGTGCCTTGAAGCGCCACGAAACATTCATCAACTTCTTTCGTTGTGAGTGAAATGTCTTTCGATTTCAGCAATCGTTCGATCGCATCATGCGCAGACTTGGGCGTGAACTTCCTCAGCATCGTGTCGTCGTTCACTCGGAAGTGGCCGTTGGGCAAAAGGTTCTGAACCTTCGACGTTGGGATCTCCTCGGTGCCACGAACGAAGTGGGCTGCGAAGGACGGTTTACCATTCTTGGTCAGAGCGATCCTCAGCGTAAAGGGTTCGCCGGGATCAATTGACAGAGGATCCGACGAGTTGATTTGCTCTTCGCCGAACCATGTTCTTTCGGTTTCAATTAAGTCTGCGAAGATCGATTCCAATTCGGGTAGGTCCATATCGAAAACACTTGTTTCCGTACGCCAGTGACGTTGAGTGCCCCAAAGTGCGCCGCCCTGGAGAATTGTCAGCACCTTGCGATCTTGATCAGACGCTCGGTCAAAGTCTCCGGGGCGATATTCGCGCCGTGGATTCCAGTCGCCTTCATGGCCCATCTCTTGGGTCAGTACTTTCACTTCGTACTGGGAAATCCAAGATTCGTTCGAGGGGCCGACTACGAAGAAGAGTCTCTGGCGTGACGATTGTGTTGGGCGACGGATGGGCGGTTTCGCATCCGCGGCATTCTCCATGAGGGTGTGCCAAGACTGGCCGCGGGGCATGGGCGTAGCACCCTTAGATCCTAACTTCTCGTCAACTGAGAGAAGAACAGCCCATACATGCTTGCAGAAATCATAGTGTCGCGTCGCAGGGCAACTGCAATCGAGCGTTGGTTTCTCGGACAACACGTTCTCAATGCTGACGTCATAAAACTCACCTGAACCACGAACAACGGCCGTCCACGACTCTCCGCCACCTTTGAGGCGTAAGACGTCGCCACGACGAAAGTGTAGCGCGCCTTGTTGGCGAAACCGGTCTGGTAGGGCACCTGCAAGTTCTTGGAGGACTGGATGCATGAAACTCTCGACTTGACTCAATTGTCGGTTGACACTTGTCGGTATGGAACGAGATCCGAATTGGTCTCACGCCACTTTGTTGCTCGCGGTGAAACGCACCGCAGATCAACGATTTAACGAGGCCGCTTTCACGTTGGCATGTTTCCCATGCCCCGGATCTTGGCCCCGATACCGATTGAAATTCCGACTTCAGTGATAACAGAATGAGCGCCCTGGACTCATATTTCTTGGTGGCACAAGGGGAGTCAGAGCAGGCCCAGATGGCAAAATGCTGGTGATCAGCGCTGATTCGCCCTGCCTTGGGCGAGGTGGTAGTCGTCGCAAAAAGGCCAATTAAGGCCGTATTCGTCCTTGAAATGCGATTTTCGCG
>JBLINQ010000247.1:0-5046 GCA_047639315.1 Planctomycetota bacterium | reverse complement strand
TTGGCTAATGGCAAAGAGTCGAATCACGGTTTGTTTGCCTATCCGGTCCTGATGGCTTCTGACATCTTGCTCTATGAAACGAATTTCGTTCCGGTCGGGAAGGATCAGAAGCAGCACGTGGAAATGTGTCGTGAAATGGCTCAGAGCGTCAATCACACCTATGGCGCTGATACGCTTGTTGTTCCTGAACCACTCATCCAAAAGGAAGTGGCGGTGATCACCGGCCTGGATGGTCGCAAGATGAGTAAGTCTTACGACAATGCTATTGATATTTTCATGCCACAGAAGAAGCTGCGAAAACGCTTCATGAAGATCGTGACTGGGTCAGAGAGTCTCGAAGACCCCAAGGATCCGACCAATTGCAACGTCATGAGCTTGTTTCGCCACTTCGCCAGTGAGGCTGATATTGCTGATCTCGAAGCACGTTACCGGGGCGGTAATTTCGGCTACGGCGATGCCAAGCAGAAGTTATTTGAGGTCTACGAGGATCACATTGCCCCAGCTCGTGAACGCTATGACGCCTTGTTGAAAGACCGAGGCCAAATCGAGCACGTCCTGGCTGAAGGGGCGCTGAAAGCTCGTGTCATTGCCACGCGTGTTTTGGATCGTGTCCGTTCCCGCTGTGGATTCGGCCCGACCATCTAAAGGCGGGATCGCTATTCGCCTCTGATTTGTTGAATTTCTTGGGAATTCACCCAAGAGTGGGCGGTTTCATGCCGATGAAGTGGGTAAGAACTCACCAATTCGAGGAAATCGACGTGAAACAGCTCTCCATTTTTATCGCTGCTCTAATTGCCATGACTTTCTTAGGAGCGTGCGCCAGTACCACCGGTGGTGGCAACTGGAAGGAAAACAAGCGCAAGCGGGACAAAGGCGAAGGAATGCCTTCTAAGTTTGTGCCCGACGCCGATGAAATCCCCGCAGAAGTACGTGAGATCGAAGTTCAGATTGACCGTGAGAGCGTTATTTTGGCTCATGAAGCCATTATCCACGTTTCTAAGAATTACGAGTTTGACATTAGCCTGACTGGGGACGAAGTCACCCATGACCTCGATGCCACCGGCTCGAAGGACAGCATTGCCCAGGGCAAGGCGACTGCATTCATTCGCAACCTAAAATTGACCTGCGATAAGTCAATTCGAGTGAAGATTGCAGATTTTGGCACGAAACCCTTCATCAAGATCTCGGCACGAGGCCATTGCTCGCATATCATCTTAGGCGACAGCAAAGACGATCATGAGGTGAAACGTGCAAATAAGATCCAGATTCGTAATGAACGTGTGCGCTATGTTGGTGCCACGAGGGAAACTGCAGTCAGTCTTAAGAACTAAATTCCGAACAACAGCGCACCTCCTCAATGTGATGCTGCTACTAACGGCCTGCGGTACTTCTCTCGACAACACGGGATGGCGAGAATTTACCGCAGGCCGCGAGTACCAACTTGCCACCTCTCTCAGAGGCGACAACAAAGAAGACGAAGCGCGACGCATTTTCGCCAACCTTCGCCGCCTTGAACCATCCAACATCGCAGCTCTTTATCACGAAGCGCTTCTCACCAAGGAATCGACAACACGTGCCTCTTTCAAAGAAGAGTTACTTGGGCTGATTGACGCCAGTGATAATGAGAAGCTGCACGCCTCCTATAGAGCAGCGCTGTCACTCATTGAAGACGATCGTCCAACCAAAGAGCAACTACTCAACGAAGCTCTCACCATAGATTCAGATAATTGCCTGGCGCATGCACTTCTGTCACTCAGCTTAGAAGAGCGCGGCGAATTTGAATTGGCTTATCAGCACAACCTGGATGCGGCGAAAGGGCTCACGCCGCCGCCGCGCGTGTTTCGCAAGCTGGCGAGCTACGAGGCCAGCAAGGGCCGACGTGACAAAGCAATCAAATATTACGAGACTTACTTAGTTTTCGAACCCGAAGATTCTGTTGCGCTCTATAATTTAGGGACGCTCTATCTTGAGAGCGCATCGTGGAGTGATGCTGAGAAACATCTGTCGACGGCTTTTGAGCTCGACGGTCAAGACCTCGATATCATTCTGAACTATGCTAAGGCGTCTATTGAGAATGGGCGCTATGTTGTGGCCATGGAACTCTTGGATCGTGCTGAGAGACTAAATCCCAATGACCCTGATATCTACTACAATCGTGGCGTGTTCCAGGCCGAGCGTCTCAGTGAATTCAGCAATGCAATCGACAGCTTTGAACTCTATCTAAAGTACAAAGGTCCAGAGATTCGACGGGTACGAGGATGGATCGAAGAGTTGAAATCGAGGCTTGAAGAGTGACTGATTCACAACTAAATCGTGCTGAAAGCAATTTTGTACGTGAACACATCAAGAGGATGCTGAATGAGCGTGGGTTTGCGCTTGTCCTTGAGAGTGACACCGATACGGATGGCTGGCGAGCCGAATTCTTAGGCCAAATCGACAGCGAAGATGTCATTCTCTTGGCTCACAAACCGTTTGGCGCTCCATTCGCGACGCTCGGTCTCACCATGGCGATTGACGGCTTTGAAGCCGAACAGGATTGCCGCTCCCTGATGGACTGCGCCAGCGATTTCGACATCGCCGTTTATCTTCCTCAAGGCCAAGGAGAGTTGATTCACACCTCCAGCCGGCTCTTGATCTCGGGAGTGAATGTCGCTGACTTCGACTTTACTTTGAACAACCTTCTGTTCTGTCGCGAATCGATCATCGCGGAATTCGGCGAGAACGAAGAGGAATGAAAGTTGTACTGCAACGCGTAGCCAGGGCGTCCGTGGAGGTCGATCAAGAAATCGTTGGTGCCATCGACGAAGGTCTCTTGCTGCTCGTCGGCATCGGCACTGAAGACGATGAGGCCAAACTTACTTGGATGGCAGACAAGATATGCGGTTTGCGTATTTTCCGGGATGACGCTGGGCTCATGAATAAATCTGTCCTGGATGTCGGCGGATCAATATTGGCTGTGAGTCAATTCACCCTTTACGGTGATACTCGTAAGGGCCGACGTCCCAGTTTCATCATGGCGGCCCCCCCAGGGCAAGCGAAACCTCTCTTCGATGGTTTTGTGGACCTGCTTCGTGAGAGAGTCGGGTGCGTAGAAACAGGAACTTTCGGGGCCATGATGAACGTCGAACTGATCAACGACGGGCCAGTCACTCTTATCGTTGAGCGATGATGCTACCGTCCAAGGCTAGTGTTAAGGCAAGGCCCAATGCATCTGCGGCGTCATCGGGAGTAGGTTTCTTTTCCAGCCGCAAGAGTTTTTGAGTCATGAATTGGATCTGCTCTTTGCTGGCCCGACCGTTTCCGGCAACGACTTTCTTGACTGTCGCTGTGGCATATTCGTGAACCGGAATTTGGTACTGAGCGCAGGTCGCCATGAGGGCGCCTCGGGCTTCGCCCAGCCTTAAGGCCGATTGGATATTTTGCCCCACAAAAGCCTGTTCTATCGAGACGCTTGTCGGGTGGAATTGTTGGATGCACTGATCTAACGAGGTCGCCAGATGGTACAACTTTTCAGCTCGCGTCAAGGTGCGTTGTGGCCGCCACGCTCCCCAGCCGATTGCTCTGATTTGAGAACCCTCCACACGAAGAAGTCCAAAGCCTGTGGTCGCCGTCCCCGGATCAATTCCAAGGATAATACGCTCTCGTTTGTTGTTGTCTTCCTTCGCACTTGCCATACGAAGATTGTCGTGTGAGCGGGGGACTTTCACCACGACGAATTAAGTGGCTTTCTCAGACCCTTTCGATTCCGCGTTACCCTTCACTCATCGCTCAGGCAACAAGCCTAATTGACGATGATGTCGAGCAGGTAATCTCCGTGAGAAAGAAAGAGCCAAGGATGAACACAGAGCGAATAAGTTGAGGTCATTGGCGCGTTCCATGCAGCGCTACTTATGTGTGCCGCAATACCTGGCCCCGAGTGAACATCAGTGATTTCGGTGATTCCCCAGAGAGTCCGCCGGATCTGAATTTCGGCGTCGAGAATGTTGAAGTCAAAAGGCGGTTCGTCCAATAACCGGGAGTTCTGAATGTCAAAACTATGAACCCTTACTGAAACAACGTCCCCAAGGTTGAGTGCGAGGTCGAAATGGTCAAGGTCAAAGTTGCTATTCAAACTGCCAAAGACTTGTTTGCTTTCAGAGATGAGTGTGACAATGGCTTCGTTTTGTGGAGTCGTTTTCACCATGAGGAATGATGGGGGATGATCGATTTGTTGTGTGGATCCGAGTCCGCTGGCACTGATGACGCGCATGTGGCCCGTGACGGCATTGACCGGAACTTGGACACCGTATTGCCCATTGGCCAACAAGGTGAGAGGGGTAGAGATACGACTCTGTCCCGGTCCCTTAAATTCGATCAAGTTGCTGGCGCATTGAACGTAATTGAGTCCGGTTGAGAAGATCGAAATCTCTTCTCCGGGGGCGGCGTAGTTGGGATGGATACCGAGAATGGTTGGAGGCCTGGTGAGATCATCTGGCATTGTCCATACGTTGAGCAGATAGTCACCATGTGACTGGCCCAAGAACGAACGGACCTTGATTTCGAAATCTCCAGTAAAAGGTGCGACGAAGCGCTGGCCGTCGGCGACACCAATGGCAGCGGCATAACCTGGCCCTCGATCATTGTCTTTCAGGATCGGCGTAATTGGGACGTTGGGGATATGCAACTCGATTTGCGCGTTGACATCTGTGGGACCAACACTGGACGGGTCGAATGGGTCGGCAACGAAGTTGGCTGAATCACTATTAAATGCTTCGATGAAGAGTTCTTCACCAGCCAACAATGAGACGAGGTATGTGTCTACTTCGGTGTTGTGGACGAGCTCTCCGAAGATGCTGTAGTCGCCGTCGTAGGGGCCGAAACCGGTGACTGATTCGAGCGCGAAGTTGCCGAGAATGACCACGTAGAACTCTGGATCTTGACTTAAATCAGGACTCGGGCCGACGTCTGTCGTGACCCGTATGCCTCCGGAACGCACATGCCCGGGGGCCAGAATCTGAATGCATTGATCGTTGTAGGAAGCCACCGTGACGGGTTTACCGCCCATGG
>JBLINQ010000246.1:0-5107 GCA_047639315.1 Planctomycetota bacterium | reverse complement strand
TGGAAGCCCGGTCGACATGATGAGCATGATTGGCGGCATCATTTTGGTTGGGATTGTTGTCAACAATGGCATCGTTTTCATGGATGCGGCCCATCGGAGTGTTCTGTCTGGAGTCGAACGGACCGAGGCCCTCATCACGGCTGGCAAGAGACGACTACGCCCCATTCTTATGACGACCGCGACCACAGTCGTCGGCTTAGCTCCGATGGCGCTGACGAAATCGACAAGTGGGTTTGTTTCCTACGAGTCTATGGCGCGAGGTGTTATCGGCGGCTTGATCATGTCGACGGCGGCAACTCTCATTGTTGTGCCAATTTTCTATAGTCTCTTTGATGACCTTCGTAACAGTGCCAGAGAATCCTTCCGCGTCATTGTCGGCAGTGGCAACAAGGAACCGGTCGAGCTTGGCGAAAATGACGAGGAAGTCATCGAGGCAGACGCTGTTTAAGGGGTCAGATTCTTCGAACCTTCTCCTTGGAAGCGGAGCCAATTAGAAAAGAACCCTCTTTTTCTAATTGGCAAAATGGGGAATGTTCCACGTTGGATCCCAAAAACCGTCGGATTTTGGGGCAAACTGCACCATTTAGACCCACAAAAATCGTCTCTGAGATGCGCCAGAGGGTTTTTGCAAGAGAATTCCATTCATCTGGGGGGTTTGATATCCTAAGAGCTATCGAACCCGACGACCGATTAAATAGAATTACGTCCCGATACTCTTCTCACCCAATGACGAGTTGACTCATCATGAGAAACACCACCAAGACACGCTGGTTGATGCTCGCGTGCATTCCGATCTTCTTGTTTACGTTTGCATACAACCTGTCTGCACAGGTTGATGATTCATACGTTCAAGAGAAACAACTTTGCGAGCAAGCCGAAGCCGCGAAGAACGATGGCATCAATTGGGAACCAGATCTCAAGTCAGCCATGGCGAAAGCGAAGAAGCTCGACAAGCCAGTCTTCATCGTTTTCCTGTGCCGTTTCCTGGGCAACTGCGACAGCCCCTATGCCTGACTTGGTCACTACGCCATGCGCAAGCGCATGCTGCAACTTCCGGGGGTCCCGGAACAAATCAATCGTGAAACCGTCCCTGTCATGGTCAACACCACTGACGTTGGATTTCCTGATGAGCTCAAATGTCTTAAGTGGTGGAAAGATCAATACTACGTGAATCCGTGGACTCGCATGATCTACGGCCACTTCGTGTTGATGAAGAGCGACGGCTCTCGACTCTACGGCACCTCAGGTTGCCAATGCGTCGAGACGATGAAACACAATCACCCGTTCAAGTTTGGCCAAGAACACTTCAGCCAAGCTGTGGACTACTTCAAGCGCAGCCGAGCTTTGGAGGCCGTTGAGAATCCTAATGCCGAACAGAAGCAAGGCCTCAAAGACATCTATGCCGCCATCAAGCTTCAGGCCCACTTGGGACGAATTTGCGGCGACGACAAGAGACTCCTAACTGGTCGTTTCCTTGCCGACTATGGTGCGCAGAATTGGGTCACCGTCCTGGGGCAATTGATGCCGCCTAAGAAAGGTCAGAATGAAGCTGATCCCTTAGGCCGTCGTATGCGAATCTCAGCAATCCGTTGCTTGGGCGAATTCGTCTCCGACAAGACACCTTTTGTCGGTGCCTCGGCAAGCCATCTCGAAGCTCTCTACAAGCAGGCCGGAGTTGCTCAGTTCGACGCAATTCGTGCCAAGATCATGAAAGAGAAGAAGGTCAAGCATCTTCGACCTCAGGACATCCCGCTCCCTCCTTCTATGGTCAGGCTTGCGGCTCATTCTTTGGGCAAGGTCGTGGGCGAAAACTGGAAGAAGGATGACCCTGAGTTGGCTACTAAAGCATCGACCTGGTGGCTCAAGCATGAGGGCGAAGAGCGCTTCCAGCTCGGCGAAGCTCAGCTGACCTCTCGGGGCAAAACGAAGTAAGACAATTCCAGACTGATTCAAATCAAAGGCACCCGCACACGGCGGGTGCCTTTTTTTGTTCAGACCTGAGATCAAGTCCGTCGTCGGGCTTCCGGAGACCGTTAAGGTGTGAGCCGTTGGGACTCCCATGGAGCCGTGATAAGATTCTCTCCCTGAATTTCTGTGGAAACCCATTATGCCCGTCAAACTTGAAGGTGACCTTGCTGGCCGCGAACTCAAAGTGGCTGTCGTTGTCGCCCGATTTAACGAATTCGTAACCTCTCGCCTCCTGGAAGGTGCTTTACGCACCTTAAAAGAGCGCGGTCTGCACGATTTCAACATCACTATTGCCTGGGTTCCCGGAGCCTTCGAAATCCCCGCGACGGGAGCGAAACTCCTGGCTCGGCAGAATGTGGACGCCGTGATTGGCATCGGCGCAGTTATTCGGGGAGATACAGCTCATTTTGATTATGTCTGCCAAGGTGTCACCCACGGCGTAATGCAAGCTGGATTGGCGGCTTCAAAGCCCTTTATCTTCGGCGTCTTGACGGTGGACACCGTCGATCAAGCCATGGAGCGTGCAGGCGACGGGGCCGACAACAAAGGTTCGGAAGCAGCGCTGACCGCAATCGAGATGACTGATCTCTTTCGGCAAATCGGGAGCCAGAGTTAGGGATGTTGAGAAAACGTACATTGGGCCGAGAATTGGCCCTCAAATTCCTGTTTAGTATCGATCTCATGAAGAGCACGAGCATCGAGACCTTTGACCAATTCGCCACCGATCAGGAAAAGAACATAGAGGCCCGCGAGTTCGCCATGAGGCTGAGCAAAGGTGTTCTCCGTGACAGGAAAGCGCTCATCACGACGATCGAAGCAGCCACACGAAATTGGACCTGGGTTAGAATGCCTGTCGTCGATCGCTGCTTGCTCTTGCTCGGCAGCTATGAGCTGGTCTCATGCGGTGATATCCCCGCCACCGTGACCATCAACGAAATCGTCGACTTGGCTAAGAAATTCAGCACGGCTGCATCAGGGGCATTCGTCAACGGCGTGCTCGATACGATTAATCAGGAACATAGCGAGAGCTAAAGGTCTAACGTGTTCAAGAAACTCACAGCAAAACTGAAACAAGGGCTCGCCAAGACCAAAGAGAAGATCCTTGGTGGTCTCAAGGCAGTCCTTCCATTCGGTCGTGATCTCGATCAGAATATCCTCGATTCTATGGAGGAGTACCTCTACTCCGCCGACATCGGTCCGACTACGGTCATTAAGATCGTCGAAGATGTCACAGCTGCTTACAAGAACAAAGAAATCAAGACGACAGATGAGTGCTTTGAGTTCCTCAAGAATACACTCAAGCGCATCATGTCTCATGATCAACCAGGAATCCTGAAGGCCAAGACCGGCCCTACGGTTATCTTGGTCGCCGGCATCAACGGGAGCGGCAAGACCACCTCAATTGCCAAACTCGCCAAATTCCTCATAGATCAAGACAATAAGGTGATGCTGGCAGCCGCCGACACCTTCCGTGCAGCAGCAGTCGAACAATTGACCATATGGGCCGAACGCCTTGGCTGCGACATCATCAAGAAGGCTCAGGGCAGCGACCCGGCAAGTGTCGCCTTTGATGCGGCAGATGCTGCCATAGCCCGTAACGTCGATTACCTCATCGTTGACACCGCTGGCCGCCTGCATACCCAAAAGAACCTCATGCTCGAATTATCCAAGATCGAGAAAGTTTTGGGTAAGAAGATCGAATCTTCGCCTCATGAAGTGCTTTTGATTCTTGATGCCAATAACGGCCAAAATGCAATCGAACAGGCTCGCAAGTTCACGCAAACAATCGATGTCACAGGCCTCTTCCTGACCAAATTGGACGGAACAGCCAAGGGTGGAGCGGTCATTGGCATCCGACACGAGATCCCGGTTCCAGTGAAGTTCATTGGTGTTGGCGAAAAAGCAGAAGATATTGAGGAATTCGACACGGACGCTTTCGTCGAAGCCTTGTTCGCCTCCTGATCGAATCGGGGAATCAAGAAAAGGACGAGAGATCCATGCGTACTGCTTTGCTTGTTGCTCTCATTCTGGCCCCACTCGCCGCGTCTTCGCTCTTCTCAGAATTCGAATTGAGCAAATGGTTGACCGTCGGCATTGCCATCTCTGTGGCCGCGGTTTTGGCGTGGCGACAAGATATTGACGGCTTCCTGAGGCAACGTAAATCGTTGTTCATGCTCATTCCGGCTGCCCTTGGAATGGCGGCTATCAGCCTCATCGCAAGCTGGGCTACAGATCCTCAAAGTGCGTGGATTGACTCGGCGCGACTCGGCCTCCCACTGCTGCTCATCCCCCTTGTAGCTTTCGCTTGGCGTGACCATTCGAGGAGCCAGGCACTTCTCGTCGGCGCTTTGATTCCCACTGGACTGACTCTTTGCCAACTGCTCTTAGACTACGGCTTCTTCCCGATCGATGTTCCTCACCTAAAAGGGGAATGGACCGCCACAATCGGCAACGGTGCACTCGTGGGCGAAGCCGCCCTTGTGCTGATGGGCTTTTTGATCCTCTGGGCAAGAAGCTTCGAAAAAACGCGGGGAATCTTACTCGCAGTGGTGGCGGGCATCCCCACCCTGCTTCTGGTTTATATCAGTGACTCAAGAGCCGTCTGGCTTGGTTTTCTCGTGTTCTCTCTCTCTCTTGTCATCCTGGAGGCCACGAACAGGAAGAAAGAAGACGCTGGTGCAAGGAGCACCCCACTCCTGCGGATTCTCGGCATACTTGTCGGTCTCTTGGTGCTCGTCATCCTACTTGCTCCCGAGAATAGCCTGCAGACGAGTTTCGCCAAGCGAGTCTCCAGCATCGTCGACCCCGAACATCCAACCAACATCGTGCGGACGGAATTGGCGTCTGATGCCATTTCACTCTGGTCCCAGAACAAGATGATTGGTGTGGGAGGTGGTCGTTTTGGCTCCGAGCACAATCGGGTCCGGCAGATCAGAGAATGGTCTATTTCAGGGTTCTCTAGTCGTGTTGATGAGCCCCACAATGAATACCTCCGATTCCTGAGTGAATACGGAATTTTCGGATCAGCCATAGTCATCGCTCTCGCCATCGGATTAATCATGAGTCTCTGGCGTCGTCGGTCTTGTGAGTTCGCACGCATGGCCCTTGCCATATGGATCGGCGTTTTCCTCATCGCCAC
>JBLINQ010000245.1:0-5300 GCA_047639315.1 Planctomycetota bacterium | reverse complement strand
TCGAAAGGATATTTGCCCGAAAGGCAAGAGGCACAGAAAAAGTGGCGCTTACCTCTGGGCGGAACGATTCGGCGCATAAAGTGCTCATTTTGAGACTTTGGACTTCGGACCGGACCGTTGAAGGGGGAAGCCTAAAGGCCCTGCGCCAGAATGCTCTCTTCGGCGAAAATCTCGCTTCGAACTCGCTCTTCTGTCGCTTCGTAGTCCCAATCCTTGGTGAATGGTTGGAAGTTGGCCCCATCGAGATAGGCGCGTAGTGCCGAGGAGAGAGCAGAATAGATGCCTCTTTCGATTTGGAGGTCTTTGAATCTGCCGAGAGTCTTGCCGATGTAGTGCGCGCCAAAGGAAACAGACCACATCCCGAAGGTGAGAGTCTCTAAATCCAGATGCTCGGGTAGTTCCAGGTCACCAGAGGCGATGCCATCGCGGACGATTCCACTGACAATCTCAAGACAACGATTCTCGTGCTGATAGCACTGGCGCAGCCGTTCACCCTCAAGTTGGTCCGGATCGCCTGTCAGAAGAATGATCTGCTCGGCCCGGAAGTGGGCTGGAAAGAGCCGTAGGAATAGGTCTAAGGCGACGCTGATCGCCAGAAGGCGCTCCCGAGGCTTTCCTTTGAAGGTGGCGGCCTTCTCGAAGAACTCAATTCGCCGGCGATGTGTCTGTACAGCCACAGCTGCCAAGACGTCTTCTTTGCTCTTGAAGTGCAGGTAGATGGTGCCTTTGGAGTAGCCCATCTCATCCGCGATTCTATCCATAGAGAGACCAGAATAGCCGTCCTGTAGCAGGATTTGACGGCAAATTTTGAGGATGTTCCCCTCGCGGTCTTGGATTTCTCGCTCTTTTCGAGCTGATCGTGCCATAGGCATTTATAACGATTGGTCAATTGTTGACAAGTCGTCAGATACGGTACCAGGTCAGATTCGCCAGTTTCCCGCACCCTCACTTTGCCATTCAACATGAGGTAGACCGCTGTCACGTTCACCTGTCATCAACTGGAACCCTGATTCTTGTGCGTCGCAATTGGTCCATTGGCGACCGCTGCGGTTACCACCAACATGGCCAAGTTTCTGAAGTACCGTGGAGTACCGGAGTACCGAACCAGAGTACCGAACCAGGTAAAAGTCTCCGTCTATGATTCTTGCGAATTGACTCTGATACCTTGCTCGCGAAGAAAAAGAAGGTTGGCTCATCATTCTCAAGATTTGAGGCAGAAATATTGGAGGAGTCTCTCCCTGTAAGGATGCATCGTACCGCTGGTCGGTCACTCTGTTATCACATCATGACCCGGGGAATTACTCGCCGTAAGTTATTCGCGATCGCTTCGGATTGCGCGGGCTATAGAATGAGGGTGCCGCTTGGTTCGTCGTGACTATGCGCCGGAGAGGTTTACCTGGTTCGGTACTTATAGGAAAAGAGAAGCTGACCTTTGGCGACCGATGTTTTGCTCTGCCAGTCAGCTCACTTTGGAGCCAGATTGACTTGTAGTGACCAACCAGTCGAGCACCCACGGAATCAGTAGGCGTTCTAAACACCTCATCTTGACTGAGCTGACGATAAGTGTGCATCGCCAACCAGGCCCTCGAGAAACCGACATCCTGAAACAACGCGCTAAAAGAACGCACAAAGTGTCAAAACAACGCGTTGTTCCGTCATGCATCCTGACTTGAAATTCAGCAGATAGAATTGATCATTTCCCAGAAAGCAGCCACGACGAAAGTGGCGACACGACCATCGTCTCTATGATCTCGTGAAAGACTTGCTCGGTCTTCACGGTGAACGAGCGGGGGCCTGCTCATAGGCGCGCCCAGGAGACTGCACCGCAAAGGACGATAACTCGTCACAAAATCAACGGCAGGTCCCCGTGGTCAGCACGGTTGAGGGTTGGGTGTACTCTGAATTTCGATTGGCGTAAAGCGTTGTGACCGCGGCGCTTCCCATTAACGGTAGGGACAGGTAAGCACACATCTATTCTGTGACACACCAGAAAAGACGAGCATGGTCCTTAGTGAAATTCACCCTTAGTTGTGGACCTGGCAAAAGGGGCGAAGCCCCAGGTCGGCGGCGCTCATCCCCTTGAAGTTGCCGGCAACGAACGCAACGCGGGCGTTGAAGGCGGGGCCGAGGTAGCTGCCGCCACGGTTCGAATAGGCGGATGAGCCCAATTTCTTGGACGTCCACTCCCGGACGTTGCCCAGGACATCAAAGAGACCAAACGTGTTCGCTCTGAATTGACCGACAGGGGCGTGAATGATGTAATCGTCCTTGACCTCGGTTTCCGATCCGAAGAAGAGCCCCTTCGTCTCAAGACCAGCGATGTTGCCCCATTCTCCAATGCCAGTAATTTCGCTCGTTTCGCCAACCCAAGCCGACGAAGTGCCAGCACGTGCAGCATATTCCCATTGTTCTTCGGTGGGCAGGCCAAGCCCAACTCGACCCAAGTTTGTTGTGCACATCGTCCAGGAGACTTGCTCTACGGGATTCAGCAGACTCACCTTGCCCTTTTGGCCTGCGAAGCTCCAGTCCACTCCATAATTGCTTGGGCTCTTGGTTGACGACGGCGATCGCAACCATTGCCCTTGCGTCATCTCGTACTTTGATAGGAAGAAGGGAGCAGTGATGTCCACTTGGCGCAGTCTCCCGCCAGCTACAGTTTGAGGGTCAAAGTTCTGACCCTTCTGGTCAGTTTTCTGCGATCCCATCCAGAACTTCCCTTTCGGAATCAACACCAGGATGATGCCGGTCTTTCGCGTCATCGTGATACGCCCGTCCCTGTTTCGTTCTGGGATGTCGCCTTCGTGAGTTTCCAGGTGCAAGAATTCATGGAGTTCTGATTCGGGGTCGATGCCCAACGGAATCAGACCAAGCTGCGGACTGAGAACCAGACCATCGTATTTGTCAGACTCCTTGATGGCATCCGCCGTCTTGTCCCAGAGAGCCTGATGATCAGCGATGGTCTTTCTTGCAATTGTCTGCGCGGCAACAAGGCGTTCTTGGACGTTTGAGTAGGTCCCGCCTTTGGTTTCCACGAAGCTCCTCAGACCGCTCACCAACTCGAAGAGCACATTGTGCTTCCATTGATTCACATCGTCGTTGTCGAAGTCCCAGGAAACCTGTTTCTTGGTCTTGGCCTCAAGCTCGGCAATGGTCTTCAGAGTCTTGTCGATGAAGCCCTGGATGTTGGTTTTCTTTGTCACGACCGATTCTTTTGCAAGGTCTGCCCTCGCTTTCTTGAGCGTCTCAACAAGGGTTGCAAGCTTCGATAAGTCACCGGCGTGATCTCGCAGTCGAGCTTCTTCAGTGTAGGGGAGAGACGTTGCCTGAAGAGCAGCCAAAGATGACTCGTGACCGGGACGCGCATTCGAGAGTTTATCGTACTTAAGAAGCCATGCCTTGATGTCGTCAATCTTGGCAGGACGTGCTGGCCAAATTGCATCGGCGGATTCCATAGCTTCTTGAAGCTTCTTCACGTCAGCCAAGCGCTCGAAGTCGGAAAGCGCGGCTTGCTTCTGCTCGGACTCACTCTTCGCCAGGTCACGCGCCGTTTGAGCCTCGTCACGCGCCGTCTCCGCATCATTCTTCGCTAACAAAGCGTCGTCTCTTGATCTTACTGCGTCTTTTTCTTTGACCATGAAAACGACTGCTACGGCAATTAAGGCGACGAATACTGCCGCGCTCAACGCTGCGACCATTGGATTGCGCTGCACCCATCGCATCGTCTTAACCAAAGGACCAGCTGGTCTCGCCTTGACTGGCTCGTATTCCCGGAACCTCCTCAGGTCCTGAGCAAACTCAAGAGCCGTCTGATAGCGGCGGTCTCGATCCTTATCGATGGCGGTCAATATGATCGCTGCCAAGTCCTTTGGGATCTTGGGGTTAATGGACCGAGGGGAGGGCGGCTCCTTCATCGAGATGGCTTGATACAGTTCTTGCCGATTCCCACCAATAAAAGGCCGCCTCAATGTGCAAGATTCGAAGAGTGTTACGCCCAAGGAATAGATGTCAGTTCTGCGATCGAGCTTCAGTCTATGCGCAAGCAATTGCTCCGGCGACATGTAGGCTGGTGTGCCCATTAAATCGCCGGATTGAGTCAATGTCATCTCGACCGACTCTTCATCTTTAGCCAGCCCGAAGTCCAAGACGCAAGCTGATCCGTCTTCACGCACCATCAAGTTGCCGGGTTTGATGTCACGGTGAATGAGTCCAGCTTCGTGTGCCGCGTGAAGGGCGCGGGCGGCACTCTCGGTGTAGCGCACAGCTCCCATGATGGCATCACGGTCGGCTTGTGAACCTGAATTTGTTGACGCGGTTGATGTCGATTGCGAATCATCAGCATCTGAGTCAGCAAAGTTGATATGGATCTCAGTGAGCGGAGCTGTCTCCATTGACTTGTCAGATGTCGCAGCGATGTAAGCACCAAGAGTCTTGCCCCGGACATATTCAAAGGCAATAAACTGAAGCCCTTCATGCTCACCAACTTCAAAGACACTGGCAATGCCAGAGTGGTCCAGCTTGCTGGCGGTCTCAGCTTCGCGTTCAAAACGCAGCTTGGCACTCTTCGAGGAGTGGCCACCGCCAATGAGAATCTTAAGTGCCACCTGGCGGTGCAGGCTTTCGTCCTCTGCCAAGTACACATAACCCTGAGCGCCATGTCCGAGCTCTTTGATGAGCCGGTAATGACCAATGGTACGGCCAGCCAGGCCCATTTGGGTACCGTGCTCATTCCCTGAACCGCTCGAATTGGAGTTGTCAGCGTCTGGCGGGATCGTTTCAAAGTTATCGGGCGTCATAGCATCTCACATTGTTCGAAGTGCGATCATTAGACCGAATGCCCACGGATTGTGCAAGAAACGGCTTCGACGATGCCAAGGGCGCGTTAGGGAGGCGATGTCAGAGTCTCGGTGGGGTCCAATTCATGAACCCTGCATTGAAGGAACTTGACTCCGGTGAGAAGTGCGCATGGATGTGTAGTCCAATTACCTTCCTCATGGGACACCACATGGCCGGTCGTGAGGACTTCTCGTCAGGAAATCAACGAGAAGTACGGTGTCAAAGTACGGTGTCAGTCAATTTTTCGCTACATTTTCGAACCGTACTTGGAATCCCCATGTCATGAGTCAATTCGTAACGCTGTGGCGAAGTGATCCAATGGGAAATCGCCACGGAGATGTGAACAAGAGAGGACCGTAGCAGATTTAGCCTTACGATCTGATCGGGAATTTGACTTGGCTTTCGATGATGGGGCCGTCTACAGGTGAATTCATGATCGCCGTTTGAGATTTCGCTAACTCCATGAA
>JBLINQ010000244.1:0-5300 GCA_047639315.1 Planctomycetota bacterium | reverse complement strand
GGGCGCCCGGTTCTCAACAAGAAACTTGGCTTCGTCATCTTTGGTGTCTGGCAAACTCTGATCGTGCTCGTGACCATCGGTTTCTTGCTGGGCAAAGCACAGGCTGTGGAATGGGGCGAGACACCAACCGGCTTCGAGCCTGGTACGTTTAAGCTCAATTTCTTGCCGTTGGACTTTCTCATTGAGTTTGGCGCTATCTTGGTTGCCGCTCAATTCCTGATTCCGATCGCCAAGAGTGTGCATAAGCGCATGTATGTTTCGCTCTGGTATCTATCTGCCGGTATCGTCTGGTTGATCCTGACCTATGTGATGGGGAACACCCTTCCGGAGTGGACGCTTGCTGGTAGTTCTGGCGGCGCCACCGCTGGTTTGTTCATTCACGATCTCGTTGGTCTCTTCGTGACACCAATGGGATGGGGACTGATGTACTTCTTTGTTCCAATCATCTTGCGGAAGCCGATCTGGAGTCATGCTCTCTCGGTCATTGGCTTCTGGGCACTCGCTTTCTTTTATCCATTGAACGGTGTTCACCATTTCTTGTTGTCGTCAATACCGATGAGCGTCCAGTACGGTGCGATCATCTCGACGATTGCTGTTGAAATTGTTGTGACGACCGTCATCGTGAACTTCTTTGCCACCATGTGGGGGCGGGGAGCTGCACTTCGTACGAACTTGCCAATTCGCTGGTTCTACACTGGTATGGTCTGCTATTTCATCACCTGTTTGCAGTGCTCATTCCAGACGACATTGACATTCCAAGAGTACATCCATTTTACTGACTGGGTTCCGGGCCATGCTCACCTTGTGATGTTTGGTGTCTTCTCCTTCTGGATCTTCGGCATGATCACTTGGATATGGCCACGCCTAACTCATTGCGAATGGCACAATCGCCGCTTGAATCATTGGCACTACTGGCTCAGCGTGATCGGTTTGATCATCATGTTTACCGATTTGACTGCCGGTGGCCTGGTTCATGGTTTCATGTTCAAAGAACTTGCGCCGTGGATGTCGATTGTTGATTCGCTCAAGCCGTTCTGGATCATTCGGACGGTGGCTGGATTGATGATTGTCATGGGGCAACTCTGCTTTACATGGAACATTTATAAGACCGCAAAAGGAACGGGGCGCCCTTACGACTATCGAGTTGACTTGGCCTCGGTAGAGGAGGAGTAATTCATGGATAAATTCAAAGGTGTCATCCTCGTTGCTGGTTTTGGCTGTTTCATTTTTTCAGTCCTACTTTCTGGCCTGTACCCATTTCTGATCACGGACGCTAAGACCAAAGAGGCGCCCATTTCAGAGCTGGCATCGATCGTCCTACCTGACTTCAAGGCGATGAAAGATTCTTGGCCGGTCGGTTTTGAGAAATCATTCGACGGTACGGAGCACCTCTATACTGATATGGAGCTCATTCTCTTGGAGAATTCTCCAGAGATGCAGCGCTTGGCATTGCCAGAACGCACGCTGAAAATCGAGACATTTCGAGCCAAGAGCGATGCGGCATGGCCCGGTGTTTTCGCTCAAGCGTTAGAGCTTGGCCGCAATCGGTACATCGCCGATGCCTGTTGGCATTGCCATAGCCAGTTCGTTCGCCCGGCAGCGAACGAAGCTCAACGCTATGGTCCAGTGAATACGACGGAGCAAGACAACAACGCTCTTCAAAGGCCCGTCCTTTGGGGGACTCGTCGGGTTGGTCCGGACTTGACCTACGAAGGTGGCAAGAAGAGCAATGATTGGCATGCAGCTCATTTGCATAATCCCCAATCGACAAGCCCTGGCTCGGTCATGCCAGCCTTCCCGTTCTATTCTCGTGAAGGCTACCGCGTTTATCGGAAGATCGATGCCAAGAAAGCGAGCTTCGGTCGGCTTGATCCAGGTCGCGGCATTGCCGTGAGTCGTCATATTTACGATTCGCGAGATGACGCGGAAGAGGCTAGGACCGAAGCGGTCGATCAAGCACTCAAGGCAAAAAGTTTGTCGGCAGACAATGCTGGAGATGCTGATGCAATCGCTGAGTTGGAAGACAGCTATTGGGTCGATGACGCCATTGGTCCGAACGCGAAAGGCATGGCGCTCATCGCCTACCTCCAATGGTTGGGCACGTGGCGTCCTGAAGATACTCGAGGAGAATCCGATGAGTGAAGTGAAGAGAGTTGTTCGATCTGAGTCAGATGCGAAAGTTCATCGCACCATGATTTGGATCTTTGGCTTTGTCGTGTTCGCTGGAGGTTCCGCGTTCTTCTACAAGCTCTACGAGTTCTTTACGGACTTGACCAGTTCCGATGGACTGCGTTTCGCCGGGTCGCATTTATTGACCTATTGTCTTGTCGCTGGTGGTTTCCTCTTCTTGCTGGCCTACAGCTTCATGACGGGCCATTTCGGCGATATTGAAGATGCAAAGTATAAGCTCATGGAATCGGAGATTGATTATGACAATCGAGAGTTCGGAAAAAACTGATCAAGCTGGCGATGACCAAGTCCCTTATGACTTTGAGTATGATCATGGACGCATGCCCTTTTTCATGAAGATAGTCTGGGTCGGGTTTATTGTGCTGGCCACGGTCTACATCGTGAACCACCTTCTTACGGCTCTTAGCATTGAAGTCAGTGGCTAACGAAACGCACATTTGCTCTCACTGCGAACTCCCACTACGGGTGTCGCCCAAGATCGAGACTGCGCCAGAAGATCTCTTCTGCTGTATCGGTTGTCGGTTGGCTGCATCGATGGTGGGCAAGAAAAATGGAGCAGTCGAGTTCTTAGAAGCTCGGCTGCTGCTTTCTGCTTTTCTTGCCATGGGAGTCATGACATTTAGCCTCGTTCTTTACGGCGAAGCGGTCTATGGCGCAGAGGATGATCCTGGCATGAATGCCATCCGCTCCATTGGGCGCATGGCCTTGACCATCTTCTCGTTGCCAGTTTTTCTTCTCTTGGGATTACCACTCCTGCATGGCGCGTGGCTCGATCTTCGTCGTGGCGTCTTCCGTATGGATGGACTTATCTGCCTGGCGACTTTGGCGGCCTACGGGCTGAGTGTCCATAACACCATGGCCGAGACGGGTGAGGTCTACTTCGATACCGCAACGATGGTCTTGGTGCTTGTCATGTTTGGTCGTCGTCTTGAAGCTCATTCTCGTGTTCGTGGTCGAGACGCAGCCGATTTTCTGGCTGAACTTCTCCCGGATAAAGCTCGCGTTCGTGGTGCCGATGGCACTGAGCTTGAGGTCGAGCCTGGTGAATTGGCTCCGGGTGATATTGTCGTCATCTTGCCAGGTGAATTGGTGCCTGCCGACTTGGTGATTCAAGAAGGCAAGAGTGAAGTTGTTGAAGCTCATGTCAACGGTGAACACGTTCCGCGATCGATCGAAGCCCAAAGCACAGTCCACGCCGGAGCCATCAACGGCACGGGAGCCTTGGTGGCATCGGTCATCAGAAGCGCCGAGGAGGGCTCCTTGGGACGAATTCGTCGGCTTCTGGATTCTCCTTTTGGCATGACCAAAATCATGCTTCTCGCCGATCGGATGGCCGTTTTCTTAGCCGCCATTGCCCTCAGCCTTGCTGGTCTCGGCGGCTTCATTGCCACCAGGTCTTCCGGTATCGGTGAAGGGCTGGAAGTGGCGCTTTCTGTTCTCCTCGTGGCCTGTCCCTGCGCTCTTGGCTTGGCTACTCCTTTGGCTTATCGCGCCATGAGAGCGGCTTTGGCCAAACAGGGCGTCCTGGTAAGTGATCCCCGGGCGCTCGAGGCCGCTGCCACAATCGACCAGGTCTTATTGGATAAAACCGGCACCCTCACTGAGCCTATGGGCAAGCTGCAGAGCGCGAACGGAGCCCATCCCCAGGAGGTGGCTAAGTTAGAAGCTCTTGTGGCTGCGACAAACCACCCCTTGGCCATGGCCACCCACTCACAGAACATAAGAGCACAGAGCATCAAAGTTGTTCCGGGCTCCGGCGTGAGCGGTGTGATCAACGGCGAAGACTGCTTTGCCGGTAGTCCTGCATGGATGGACAATCAGGGTTTTGACTGGCAGCCAAATATGGACTTGCAGAGAAATGAACTCGCTGATCATGGGGCCACCATGGTGGCCTTTGCAGAATTCGGCCGTGTCTCGGCATTAGCCTACCTCGACCAGAGACTGAAGCCATCAGCGCAGGAGGTTGTTGATGACCTCAAGGCTCGTGGTTTAGAGCCTGTCATTCTCTCTGGCGATCACCAGCGCGCGGTCAAAAAGATTGGTGACCAGCTCGGTATCGACGCCCATGGTGGCCTGGATCCTAGTCAAAAACTCGAACACTTAAAACGGGTTCAAGCGGAAGGTCACCGTGTGCTTGTGCTTGGTGATGGACTCAATGACGCACCCATGCTGCGAGCCGCAGATGTTGGTGTGGCTGTCGCTGATGGCACCGCCGCAGCAAGGTCTCAGGCCGGCATCGAAATCCTTGAAGACGACCTTTCTCGGGTCACGCTGCTCTTGCGGGGTGCCGATCGATTGCGCCGAGTTGCCTACGGCAATGTGGTTTGGACCATCGTCTATAACGTTGTCGCCTTAGGGCTCGCCGCCACCGGTAACTTACATCCGCTTTTGGCAGCGGCGCTCATGATTGTCTCTAGCCTTGTTGTTTGCGCCAGGAGTTACGGCCTTCTCAGCTTTGGGGAGAAACGCAAATGAGCTGGATAGAAGTTGTTTCATTTGCCTTGGCCCTTGGTCTGGGTAGCTCCGCTCACTGCATTGGCATGTGCGGTGTATTTGCTATCCAAGCCGCATCGGGACCGGGACCAGGTGCATTTCTTGCCTATGTCTTGGGCAAGATGTTTACCTATGGCTTCCTCGGTGCATTGGCCGGCGCTTTGGGTGCCAAGATTATTGGCGATTCCATCAGCGTGAGGGCATGGGCGGCGCTCTTGGCTGCCATCACTCTTATCCTCGCCGGAATTTTCGCTTTTCTTCCTGGCCGACCGTTGGCCAAATGGACCGGGCGGCTAACCCAGTGGATGGCCCCAGTTTTTGCGGCGGTGCAAACCACGAGCGGAATTCGAGGTCGATTTGTCTTGGGTGCTGTCACTGGATTCCTGCCGTGCGGCGTAGTTTATGTCGCAGCGATTCAGTCAGTGGTGTCAGGGACTATTCTCAAGTCGGTAGCGTTGATGTTCATATTCGGTCTTAGCACCTTTCCCTCTTTGGCCTTTGTCGGTTTCTTGTCGGGGAAAATGCGAAACCTTCTGAGCCCTCGGACTATTCGTTTTGCCGGTGCAGGTCTGTTAATCTTGATTGGCTGTTTGACAGGGTGGCGGGCCTTAGTGCCA
>JBLINQ010000243.1:0-5600 GCA_047639315.1 Planctomycetota bacterium | reverse complement strand
CGATTGGCAGAAAGTGCCAAGAATCGCTGAGTAAGGGCAAAAGAAAACCCCGACTTGTTGGTGCCAAGAGTGGCACGGGACAAGGCGGGGTCTTGTTGTCCAAATCTAGGCTTCGACTTGGTGCATGTGCACATCTTGCTGCGGGAATGGGAACGAGATGCCTTCGGCATCGAAGCGATCCTTCACGGCCCGCGTGATGTCCCAATAAACTGCCCAGTAGTCACCGGTGTTCGTCCATGGTCGGACGACAAAGTTCACCGACGAATCAGCGAGTTCATGAAGTTGGACTGCGACAGCAGGGCTTGAGTGAACCAGCTCATGGTTAGAGGCAATTTCTTCCAAGAGTTTCATCGCCTTCGGGATATCGTCGCTGTAGCCAATACCAAAGCTCAGATCGACGCGGCGCGTTGAGTTGCCAGTGATGTTGGTGATGACACCGCCCCAAATCGATGAATTCGGGATGATAACGATCTGGTTGTCAGGAGTCGTCAGGGTCGTTGAGACGAGGCTCATGGCCGTGACCTTGCCAGTTGCACCTGCTGCGCTGACAACATTGCCAATGTCATAGGGTTGGTAGAGGAGGATCATGACGCCCGACGCGAAGTTCGAAAGCGTACCCTGAAGGGCAAAACCAATCACAAAACCCATCACGCCAATACCAGCTAAGAGGGGAGCGGTATCGATTCCTAGTCGCCCTAAAGCCATGATCAGACCACCAAAGAAGATGACCTTGCGAGTTGCGTTAATGAAGAAATCACGGAGAAGATCTGAGATCTTCAGGCGTGACATGCGCATGGTGTTGGTCAAGATCTTGGCGGCGATGTTGGCTATGATCTTGGCGCCCAGAATGATGACAAAGAACATCAGGATGTTCATGCCGATTCGGATGCCACCGTCCGGGTTGGTCAGCCAGGCCTTGGCTTTGGATATCAGAACACTGGGATCGGTGTTGTCGACGTGGGTCTTCAGCGTCCCGATTTGATTTGCGATGCTGGTGGCTTTCTCGGTGTTCTTCTTCGCCGTGAGCACATCGGCAATCGTCTCAAGGCGAAGAACTAAATTGGAACGTTCTTCTTCGAGCTCGATGATCTTGTCGTTGATGGCGCCACGGTCAGCCTCTTCATTCTCGAGCTTTTTTGCCTCGTTCTTAGCTTCGGCATCCTTGGCTTCAATGAGCTTCCACCAATCATCTGCTAAGGCAGAGAGCTTCTCGCCCTCAACAATCCCGGTGGCTTGGATCTTGAGCTCACCCAAGTCAACTTTGGGGTCAATGGCCTGGGCATGACCAACATTGATAAAGGTGGCCAACAAAAGGGCCACTAAAAGTCGCATTTTCATTTCTTTCTCCGGGTATTCATATCGCATGAGGCGGAGGCTGCTCGGGGGCGCGAGAAGCAGATGCCGGCTCGGCCCACATTGTGTGCATGCTTGGGGGGCTCATCAATTGGACAAATAGGCGTTCTGGCAAGAACTTTGGCCCTCAAATCGCGGGCAATTCGACTCTCTGACAAACTCGACTCTGCGATCAAAGGAGCCTGGCTTCAGAAGCACAGCAATTTTTCAGAATTGGGGTAATCTTGAGACTCGTCAAGCAGCGGTATGTATGGCCGCGCCTGAGAATTCTTCACAGATGTCGGGAAATGTCCGGTGAGTTCGATTGGAAAGTGGCAGATTATTGAATGGAATTCCAAGCCGTCAAAACAACCGGAATCTATTGCCGCGCCGATTGCGGGGCCAAGCCCTTAGCCAAGAATGTTGCCAGCATTCCCAGCCCCGTTGCGGCCCTGGTTGCTGGCTATCGCCCTTGCCTGCGTTGTCGGCCAGACCGTCTACCGAACCTTGGGTTAGGTGTGCCCACGCACGAGCTGGCAAAGGCCTTGGTTCTGGTCGCTGAAGGATATCTGGATGACCATTCGAATGAGGAACTCGCCAATCGGGTCGGCTACAGCTCGCGGCACTTACTCCGACTCTTTGATCAGCATGTCGGCGCGTCGCCGAACTTTGTCGCTCGAGCGCGAAGGTCTCATCTAGCCAGACGTCTCCTCGACGAATCTGAGCTCTCCATCACGCGGGTCGCCTTCGCTGCTGGCTTCTCAAGCCTGCGGCAAATGAATCGAGAGGTGAGAGAGCTCTTCAGTTTTAGTCCTTCGGAGCTGCGGCAGAAACGGCGCGCTCGTGATGTCTTAGATCCCATTGACGGAGGTCTCAGGCTTCGTATTCCATACAGTGGGACCGTCGCTGGGCAGACTTTGATTGACTACCTTGAGCCGCGTGCGATCCCTGGCGTGGAGGTTGTCGAAAACGGGCGCTACTTCCGCACCATCGAAACATGTGGTTATCCGGGGGTCGCCGAAGTCTCTGATCCTGGGGGTGGAGACCACCTTGAGGTCACTCTTCATTTGTCGACGTTCTCTTCAATCATGGAACAAGTCGAAAAAGCGCGTTCTCTTTTCGGTCTCAATCAAGACACGTCCGTAGCCGAGAAACACCTCGGCCGTGATCCGATGTTGGCCCCATTGATTGGTGCGCATCCCGGGGTTCGCCTTGCCGGAGCATGGAACCGATTCGAGACTGCCATTCGAATTATTGTCGGACAGCAAGTTTCTGTCGCTGGCGCAACAACCGTGACCGGCCGCATTGCGAGCCGTTACGGTCGGAAACTCGATCTGGCATTGCCTTCAGGGCTTTCTGTCTTGTTCCCAACACCAAAGCGACTGGCCAAGGCAAGACCGACCAAGGTCGGCATGCCCCAGGCTCGGTTCAACACGATAGTTCATTTTGCCAAAGCAGTGGCCGCCGGAGACGTCGACTTGGCCGGCCCTGCCGGCCTTGAGCAATCCATCAAGATGTTGGAAGCAGTCCCTGGAATCGGCCCATGGACTTCGAATCTCATTGCCGCCAGAGTGATGGGAGAAGACGATGCGTTTCCCGCTGGCGACTTGGGGTTGCGCAAAGCCGTCGATCGACTCCAAGGACGGCGCACCCCCATATCAGCGAAAGAACTCGAAGCGCTATCTGAGTCATGGCGACCCTATCGATCGATCGCCGCTGCCTACCTTTGGATGTCCCCGATGATTCTCTCTTCGATGGAAAAGAAAAAGGAGTGAAGATGACGATTTGGACAACGACCATGCCTTGCCCCATCGGTGAGCTCCGTTTGTTTGCCAGCCCAAAAGGGATTCGCTCGCTTCTTTGGCCACGGAATGACATTGCGCAGGTCGGCCTTTCGGCCGAGCCGATTCAGGATCCTCAACATGAGCTACTCAAGGAGGCGGTCAAGCAAGTGCAGGAGTACTTCTTTGAAAACCGAAAGGAGTTTGACTTGCCTTTGGATCCGGTGGGCACTGAGTTTCAATTGCTCGCGTGGGAGGCCCTTCGAGCGATCCCCTTTGGTGAGACCAGAAGTTATGGAGAGCAGGCGCAAAGCATCGGTCGCCCCAAAGCAGCCCGTGCGATTGGTGGTGCCAACAATAAGAATCCGATCTCACTCATCGTCCCATGACATCGGGTGATCGGCGCGAGCGGTCAGCTCGTAGGATTCGGCGGCGGCCTCGACATCAAGGCTTTCTTACTCGCCCATGAATCGAAGTCGCAGCAATTGCAGTTTGAAGTCAAACCTTAGTTGAGGCGGTTCTTCGCGGCATCAAGGCGCTCGGTCGCCACAATCGCACTGTTGTCGTCGATCAGAGTCACAGTCAGCGAAGACTCAACTTCTTCGACGCCATGATCTTCGGTTGGCAGAAGAGCTGGCCCGTAGTGACTCATCCAACGAAGAACGTCGGCTTCGACATGGAGCGTGATTTCGGCATTCGAGGACTGCTCGATGACTGTGAACCGCACATGTATAGTTTCTCGATT
Source organism: Planctomycetota bacterium (assembly GCA_047639315.1). Classification (GTDB taxonomy): domain Bacteria; phylum Planctomycetota; family DRQF01; genus S139-23. Next base: position 1,742 of record JBLINQ010000243.1, on the reverse strand, counting down.
GTCACTGAGCTTGGTCAAAAGGAGTCGAGGCGAGCGCTTGTTGAGCCGTTGGAATTCGAGCGCCTCAGCCACGAAGTGTAAGAGAGTGGGGTGGTTCTGGCACGACTTCTCTACGGCGAGGCGCAGTCGACCTGAAAGATCTTCGCTGGCTGCCGAGTCGTCCCCAGTGATTATGGCCAGAAGATCGGAGTCTGGGGCGTCCATTTGGACTTGCCACGAAGGTAGGGATGCGCTCGACGGGATCACAATCGACGGCGTCTCTGGACCCATGATTGGGTTCGTGTTGACTACGACCACTTTGGTGTTGCCATTGCCGGTTGCGAACGCATAAGCATCCGGTTCGCCGCAACCTTGGAGGATCAATGATGTGATAACGATGATGATAGCTGCCGAAGCAAAAGAGAACGACTTCATGTGAAATCCCCTTTATGGATTGGCGTGAATCCGAGCCCAGAACCTAAGTCAGCAGATGTCTGCCGAAGCAAGGCATCTCCGAACCTCATTGTGCCCAAGCCAGCCTCCAATCTACAGGGAATTTTGTCTTGAACCGCCGATTCCTGCCGCGATTCCCTTCCCTCTCGTGAGATCTGAGAGGCGGTTTTGCCACTTCTTGCTAATTTTTTTTCCGGCTTCTTGAGGGAAGACGAATCCTGAGGGATGATCGAATCGGCTTGACGGGCGACATACAGCCTGACGGTCAAGGTCTTTCATGATAGTCGCTGAACAACCATTCAAGTTGGCGCGAAAGCGCATGAAAAGGAGCCTGAGAATGAAGTACGAATTAGACATCGAACTCGACCTTCCCCGTGCCCGCGTCATGGAGCTGTTCGATAATCCGGACAACCTCGCCAAGTGGCAGGAAGGTTTTGTCAGCATGGAACCGATCAGCGGAACGCCTGGGGAGACCGGCGCCAAGTCGCAGCTCAATTACCTGATGGGTAAGCGAGAAATTGAATTGGTAGAGACCATTACCACACGCAATCTTCCCAAAGAGTTCTCTGCTACATACGAAGCCAAGAACGTTTGGAATAAAGTTGAGAATTTTTTCACGGAAACTCCTGATGGCAAGACGCACTGGAACGCGAAGCACGAATTTCGGTGCGGCGGATTCCTCAAGATCATGGCTTTTGTCTTTCCTGGCGCCTTCAAGAAACAGTCATTCAAATTCATGGAAATGTTCAAGGAATGGTCGGAGAAGGAAGGATAGAAACTCTCCGCCGCAAGACTGCAACCTGCATAGCTTGGACCCACGCCCACCAACCCGAAAAGACGACCGCGGAGCGACTTCGCACACTTTTCGAGTCTTATCTAGGAAGAACGACATTTCTCTCGGCACGCCAATGCAAAGAAAAGTTGCAGACGGAAAGTCAGGAACTTCTTGCGCCAGAGGTGTTTGCAATAGTGTCGAGACAATGAAGCTGAGCCTGTCTCATTCCAAGACGTAAGGGCCGAAGACTTTGGCTCATGGGTCTCCTCGCTGGCGCTCATCTTGCCGAGGATTTTCTTGGCTCGTTCTTTGATTCAGCAACTCAGTTATGACAAATTCTTGATGTGCAATGGCCAAGAAATGGCCTTGCGCGATTCCGATTTCCGTCTGTTTGCAAACTACTTTGTTCTAGGCGCGTGCCTCGCCGATTTCATCCTGGAGCATTCCATGCGTCCTCAAAGACTCCGAACGTTCGCCACTTCAATGGTGGTGCTTGCCCTCACGTCGTCATTTGCGATGGCACAGTTTACTCTCT
>JBLINQ010000242.1:0-5624 GCA_047639315.1 Planctomycetota bacterium | reverse complement strand
AGGGTTTAGGCCCGCCTCTCGTGCGATGTCAGCTTTGGTTAATCGACTGGTCTTGAAAGGGCGGTAGATTTCTTCGAGCTCGCCGAGCGTGTTGGCATGCTCCAAGGCGCGTTGGATGGCTGGAGTCAATCTTTCGTTCTCCTCCAGCTTATCGATGATCGTTTGGCATCGTTCTTGGAGTCGATTCAGAGCCGCCGCAGAGTTGGATACTTCTCGCAAGGCCAGCTCATCAATCCCGCGTATCATTTCTTTACGGTAGCGCGCAACGAACGGGATGCTGTTTCCTTCCGCAAAGAGCTTCAAGGCATTAGCAACCGACGCCGCCGGAAGCTTGAGGGTCTTGGCAATCATTTGGGAAGAATTCATTTTGAAGATCCTACAATCCGTGTTTTGATTCTGGCTGCCGACGCCTCGCGGATACCGTTCATGATCATATCAGCGCGGCTGCGTGCAGTTGTTACCAAAAAGCGAGCTCGGTCTGCGAATTCTCGCTCGACGTTTCTGATTTCAGTGGTTTTTTGGGCCAGGAAGGACTCAGCACAACCCACGTCCTCATAGGAAGCATCAAGTTCTATGACCGATTCGAGCCAAATCGTCTCTCTGGGCGTTGCGGCGAGGGCTTCTCGTGCCGATTCGCCATAGGCTTTGATCAGTCCACCCGTGCCCAGTTTGGTCCCGCCAAAGTAACGGGTGACAACCACGATAACTCCGAGCATCTCGGTCGCGTGAATCGCCTGCAGAATCGGGGCACCTGCGGTTTGGGAGGGCTCGCCGTCATCGTCAAAGCGCTCGATGGGGGCGTCGATGGGAGGTAGGAGGTAGGCGGAGCAATGATGGGTGGCACCGTGTTCCAGCTTCTTCACTCTCAGCAAGATCGATTTTGCCTCGCCCACAGTCCTGGCCGCGAATGCTTGGCCGAGAAACCGAGAGCCCTTGGCCTTGTGCTCGGTCTCAGGGCCGTCCAAAGCGGCAACCCATGTGTCTGGGAGTTTTTCTATGTTTTCGTCCTGCATGGCCTGCTATTTTACCCTGATCTCGGCTGAGCAGTAGGGAGAGAGGCCAGGATCCGGCAAATGATCTTTGCTTTTGTGGCTTGGGCCACCTGAGATTTGATTTTCATGATGGGGATTGCCAATCTGGTTGATCCCAAATTCAGTTGAGACAAAACCATGGCAACCTCCTCTCTTGACGACGATTTCGACGCTCCACTCGATCTGCCTACAAGGCCGCGCCGGAATCGCCGTAGCGCAGCTATTCGGGGGCTTGTGCGCGAAACGAGGCTCTCACCGGAGTCCTTTATCTTGCCCTTATTCGTGATCGAGGGAGAGAATCAGAAGGTCCCGATTGGGGCCATGCCTGGGTGCTTTCGCTTTTCGATCGACGAATTAGTGAAAATTGTCCGAGAAGCTCGTTCGTTAGGGGTTCGAAGTGTCGCACTTTTTCCCGCACTTTCTGACGCCCAAAAAGACCCAAGGGCGAGTGAATCGACTAATCCAGACGGTCTTTGCCAGCGTGCCATCCGTGAGCTGAAGTCGGCGTTGCCAGATGTCACGGTTATCACCGATGTGGCCATGGATCCATATTCGAGTGACGGCCATGATGGCTTGGTCGAAAACGGTCAGATTCTCAACGACGAAACTCTGGAAATCCTCGCTTGTATGGCCGTTTCGCAGGCCGAAGCTGGGGCCGATATCGTCGCTCCCTCTGACATGATGGACGGGCGCATTGGCTACATCAGGAATGCCCTCGATCTCGACGGGTTTACCGATGTGGGCATTTTGGCCTATTCTGCCAAATATGCTTCAGCGTTCTATGGACCGTTTCGGGAAGCACTCGACTCGGCCCCGAAGGCAGGCGACAAGAAAACTTACCAGATGGATCCTGCTAACTCGAGCGAAGCTCTTCGCGAGGTTTTCCTCGACATTGAAGAGGGCGCCGACATGGTCATGGTGAAGCCTGGGTTGCCATACTTAGACATTATCTGTCGGGTCAAAGATGCGGTCGATGTGCCAGTTGCGGCTTATCATGTGAGTGGCGAATACGCCATGATCAAGGCCGCTGCTGAAAAGGGATGGTTAGACGGCGAAGCAGCCATGGTTGAAGCGCATATCGCTTTGAAACGTGCTGGTTCCGATATCATTCTCACTTACAACGCCATTGAGATGGCGAAGTTTCTACAAGGTTAATGAGAGGTTGCTAATTCAATGACTGAAACTACGAACGAGTACAAATTTCAAGCTGAGGTCAGTCAAGTCCTTGGCATTGTCATTAACTCCCTGTACAGCCATCGCGAAGTGTTTCTGCGCGAGCTGCTTTCTAATGCTGCCGATGCGATTGATAAGCTACGCTTTGAATCGCTAACGGATCATAATCTGATTGGAGACGACACCGAGCTCGAGATCAAGATTCGCGTCGATAAAGATGAAAAGACACTCATCATCTCCGACAACGGTCTTGGCATGTCGAAAGAGGATCTGATCGAGAACCTCGGCACGATTGCTCATTCTGGATCACAAAAGTTCCTCAAGGCTCTCGAGAAAGCTGGAAAGAGCACCGACAGCGTTGACCTGATTGGTCAATTTGGTGTCGGCTTCTACAGTGCCTTCTTGGTTTCAGATCGAGTCGAAGTCACCAGCCGTGCAGCAAACACGGATGAAGTTTGGCGCTGGACTTCAACCGCCGAGACGAGCTTTACAGTCGAGTCCGTTGAAGATGAATCCTTGCGCGGCACCGAAGTGAAGCTCTTCATCGGAGACGACCACGCCGAATACTTAGAAGAAACAAGGATCCGCCACCTCGTCCAACGTTATTCGGATTACGTGAGCCACCCGATCAAACTGCGCACGACGCAGGAAGCAGGCGAGGACGCTGTTGAAGTCGTTTGGGATACGATCAACAAGGCCGGGGCACTTTGGAAACGGCCCAAGAGCGAAATCGAAGACGAGCAATATGACGAATTTTATCGTCACCTGACCAACGATTGGGAATCGCCGCTGGCGCGGACGCACTTCACAATCGAGGGTAGCCAGCTCTTTACTGGGTTACTCTTTGTTCCATCAAATCCACCGTTTGACATGTTTGATCGCGACCAAAGTCACGGTGTAAGGCTCTATGTCAAACGCGTATTCATCATGGATGATTGCGAATCGCTTCTGCCGACTTGGCTGCGATTTGTTCGTGGTATTGTCGACTCCGATGATTTGCCACTGAACGTATCGCGTGAAGTCTTGCAGGACGACAAATTGGTGCGAAGCATCAAGAAGGGCGTCACCAAGAAGATCCTTGATCTTATTGAAGGAGTCGCCAAAGACGATGCTGAGTCCTACCAGAAGTTCTGGACCAACTACGGCACAGTCCTGAAGGAAGGCATTCACTTCGATTCTGATTTCCGCGCTCGCTTGGCACCCCTCTGCCGTTTTGCAAGCACGAAGTCGGAATACACCAGCCTTGACGAATACATCGAGCGCATGCCGGAAGATCAATCAGAGATCTACTACGTGATTGGCCCTTCCAAGAATGCCGTCGAAGGAAGCCCGCACATTGAGGTTCTCAAGAAGCGGGACTACGAAGTTCTGTACATGGTCGACCCGGTTGACGAATGGGCAGTCGAATCTCTCGGTTCTTATCAAGAGAAGAAGCTCACTTCTGCCATGCGTGCCGACTTGGATCTCAACAAAGAAGAGACTGAAGACGACAAGAAAGAGCGCGAGATTCGCGACGAGGGAATGAAACCGTTGGTCGAGAAAATGGAAGCTAATCTCACTGACCTCATCAGTGAAGTTCGTGTTTCAGATCGATTGACAGATTCTCCTGTGTGCTTGGTGGTTCCAGAGGGTGGCGTTCATGCCCATATTGAACGTCTTCTACGCCAACAGAACAAGGACATGCCAACAGCAAAACGGATCCTTGAGATCAATCCAGATCATGCAGTGATTAAGAAGCTGAGTCGCATGGTTGACGTTGAGTCTGAAGACTCACCGATTGCTGAGTGGATTTTCTTGCTCTACGATCAGGCATGCTTGGCTGAAGGTAGCCCAATTGCAGATCCTCCCAGTTTTGCCAAGCGAATGAGCAAGCTGATGGGACAAGCACTGGGCTAATCAGCTTGGTGCAGCCGGATTGGGTCAGTAAACAAGTGGCAGCTCAATATCGCTGCTTGAGATAACTGTCTCAATCCGGCCGTCTTCCAACTCCAGTTGGAGATAACCTTCGTCGCTCAAGCCAACGACTTGAGCCTCGTAGGTCTTGTCTTTGCGCCGGATTATCAAGGATCGCCCAGGCATCCTGCTTCGGGAAGTCCAAGCCGAAACCAAGTTCTCGTCACTCAGCATCCAATGATTGAATCGTTGGATGATTCCTCTCAAGACACTCAAGCGGTCTGGGCAAGAACCTCTCTCCAAGACAATCGACGTCGCACGATCCTTGATCGGATCAGCAAAAACACGCCTGTTGAGGTTGAGGCCGATGCCGATAACCCACCCAGGTTTGTTGTCATTGCTGGTGGTTGCTTCAACCAAAATGCCGGCAATCTTCTTCGAACCCACCAAAATGTCATTTGGCCACTTCAAATGAGCAGGTAATCCGAGCTCCGTATTCAAGTAATCATGAACGGCCAGACACGGTAGGAATGACAGTGGCTGCGGTGGGGTATCCATCATGAGTACAATGGTCATCCACAGGCCATCGTCAGTTTCCGACTGCCAATCGCGGCCGCTTTGACCTCGGCCGGAGGATTGCCGGTCGGCGACAAAGATGTCACCATGAGACGCACGACCGAGCTTTAATTCTTCCAGCGCGAGACTGTTCGTTGACGGAATCTCTTGCTCGTGCCGGATACGCCGACCGATCGGAAAATGGACAAATTCTTTTGAAAGGTCGCTGATGTTCACAGGGTGATTGTGCATGTTGCCTCGCATCTTCGCAATTGCGTGTTTAGAATCTGACTCCACTTTGTAGATTTCGGACGGAGAAGAGAATGAAGGCTATCGCTGATGTGTGTGTGATTCCTGTTGGTGTTGGGGTCTCTGTTTCCAAGTATATCGCGGCTTGCCAGCAGGTTTTTGAGGCGGCTGGTCTCGATTTCAAGATGCATAGTTATGGCACCAACATCGAAGGCGAATGGGATGCTGTCATGGCGGCCATCAAGAAATGCCACGAGGTGGTGCATGAGTTAGGCGCACCCAGAATTTCGACTCAGATCAAGATCGGAACGAGAACTGACCGCGAGCAGTCTATGGACGACAAGATCGAGAGCGTGCGCAAAAAGTTGTCCTGACCGCTAAGATGAAATCATGATGACGCCGATGAGGGCGAAGATGGTGCCGATGAGGATTCGGATTGGTATGCGCTCTTTTAGTTTCCAGGCGGTCAGGGGCACCAAGAACACAGGGGCCAATGACAGAGTCGCACCAGCGACTGCGGGTTTGCTGGCGGCGATCGCAACCATCATAGCCATAATGCCGAAGAATGTGCCCAAGACGACTGGGAGGCCTGCGAGCCTAAAAAGCTCTGGCTCTTTCAACTTTGCGATAGCGGCGCGTCCTTTGGTCAGGACGACCAAGCCCAAAATCATACCCATAGAAGCGCCCAAGAGGCGAAACATGCCGGTATGAATGGCGTGGTTT
>JBLINQ010000241.1:0-5625 GCA_047639315.1 Planctomycetota bacterium | reverse complement strand
TGTCTTCATGCTGCATGGCCGGGGTGGGAGTCCGAAGTTGGTTGCCAGTGCCTACTATGGCAACTGGACGAAACTTGCTGACAAGGAAGGCTTCGTGGTTGTTTTTCCCGGAGCCTTGGGCACGCCAGCGGCATGGAAAGGCTGGGGTGGCAAGAAATCAGAGGACTGCAAGTTTCTTGGCACGCTCATTGACCACCTGATCGCTGAGCACCGAATTGACAAGAACCGAGTCTTTATGACCGGGCATAGCAGTGGTGGCTACATGAGCTACTGTTTCGGGGCCGCACACGCCGAAAAAATCGCTGCCATTGGCCCCGTTGCTGGTCTTCTCATTGATCGCCTCGAAATCAAAGCGCCGCTCTCAGTGATCTCGTTTCATGGGATGGAGGATAAGGTCGTGGCCTACGACACAGTCCGTGGGAAGGATGCGCGCTATGCTGGCCGTCGATCGGCGATGCAGAGTGCCGCAGCCTTTGCCAAGCACAATGGTTGCGTGGACCCGGTCCGTAAAGACAAGGACAAGGGAAAAACCCACATCGACACTTGGGCCAAAGGCAAGAATGGGACCGAGGTGGTGCTTTATAGCCTGGAAGAGGGCGAGCATGGCTGGCCCCGTGGCGGATCCCGCTCTGTCAATGCAACCAAGCTCATTTGGAAGTTCTTCAAAGATCATCCCCGGAAAGCAGCGAAGAAATCGGCACCAAATAAGACCAAGAAGAAAGCGAAGGCAAATTAAGATCTTGGAGGGTTAGCCAGCCGGCGCCTATGGGCGGCCTTCTTCAGGGTCGACCCCTTGCGGCGGCCCAGTGAGGAAATGCCAAAGGTTGATCGGCAAGGCAAAGACGCAGAATAAAGTGAGGCTCACCAGGAGGAGCGCGATCCAGCGCCCGATCAACTCGTCGATGAGGGTAAGCCACTCTTTCTCAACGGATGCAGAGACAATCGCGGTGGGTCGTTTGGGCGCAACCAGGATTGTAATCGTTTGGCCGCGGCGATGATTGCCTCTAATCTTGGCAGAGATGCGTTGCCCATCAATCGACACCTGCGTCATCTTGGTGACGGTGTGGGTCTTAGGATTCTGCTTCATGGTCGTGCCAATAACCTCGACCCGCCGAATCTCCCCAGTCGCCTTGAGCGCCCAGATGTCCAGGGCGGCGGTGCTGATCCACCAAATCAGGAAGCCGCCAACGAGGGACGAGAGCACGGCCAAGAGCAGGGATCGAACTCGATATCCGGCGTTGCCGCGCAAGACGAGCGCCAGGATCATGAGCCCACCAAAGATGCCACAGCCGATGGCAATCTCACGGTAATAGACGATTTCGTCTCTGATTTCCTGAGGCCCGTCGTAAAGAAAAAACGCGGCTCCGATAAGGCCGAGCGCCCCGCACCAAGCACCGACCCGATCCCGGAGGGCAAAGAATGCTCCCAGGCATCCTGGCGCATTGTCTCTTTCGCTGTTTGGCTTGGCTCCTGACATGCCCCAATCCTAATCACGGACAATCCACTTGGCCACCATTCCTTCGGCAGGTTGGAGGCTCTGGGGTTGCACTGATGGGGGAGGAGGGGGCAAGGGCGATGCTGTGGCCCACATCCAGAAGGCCACCTGATCGCGCTCTATCGCTGACGGTCGAGGTTTCGCAGAGTCTTGGCGTAGATCTTGCTGAAGGCGTCGTACATGCGCGTGGCGTCAGCAAAACGGTCTCTGGGGCGCAGGGAGATCGACTTGCGGATGAGCGCAATCATGTCGGGGTGAACGTGCTTTCGTCTCAGATTGATGGCCTTGGGTGGTGGCCAAAAGAACGGATATTCGGGCCACTCTCCGGCCAGCATGCGATACATGATGAGGCCCAGTGAAAACACGTCTGATCGCGTTGTGGGCTTGCCCATGGCCTGTTCTGGTGCCATGCGGCCGATGGTCCCTGAGCCCGAGCCTTCAACCGTTTGAGTTGCGACCTTGGCAATCCCGAAATCAGTCAGCCGAATCCGCTCACTCCCGAAGAGAATGAAATTCTCTGGTTTGATGTCGCAATGGATGAGGCCGCTTTCGTGGGCGTAGGCTAAGCCCTCGATCATCTGCTCAATAAGATGCAAGGATCGGACGACTGAGATGCGCCGGCGTAATCTCTCGCCGAGGGATTCAGTGCCCAGGAGCGACGCCACAACGAATTGACCGTCAATGATGCTGGCATTCTTGATGCCAATGATGCCAGGATGCTCCAGCTTGGCGACGAGTCGCACTTCTTTGCGGAACATGTTGAGGAGCTCTTCATCGAGGAATCGAGCGTGGGGGATCTTCAGCGCCACCTCGATTCCCTCGACAGTGTCGTGGGCCGCGTAAACCTGGGCAAAGCCACCACTGCCGATGAGGCGCGCAATTCGGTACTTGCCGAGCATTTGTCGTGCTCGGTGCCGTTGCGCTTTGGGGGCTGTCAACAAGTTGTTTACGCTCGAACGCCGCAATCTAAGAACCTCAAATCCTGCATGCCATCATGTCTTGAAGGACAGTCATCCATCTCTATTTCGATGGAGCAATATGGCAGTCCTAGGTGCTCAACACAAAACGAATCGGCTTCCAATTTGAAGCGCTTGCGAGTTCAGATCGTGATCTATGAAAAATCGCAGAGCGACAAATTGGTGAGATCCGCTTTCGTCGATCGTAAGTGTAAACTTAGGGGGCCGCACTCACCGCGTCTAATTTACACACTGATGTCGCGTCACTCAATCGAACGCCAAACGTCAAGACGAATTGATCAAGTGTGAATGGTTGGCAAGAGCGATTGAGTGGCAATCATCTGCCTAACAGCTCGCCCCGCGCGAAGCTTGAGAAGACACAATGACGCAGAAGGAGTAGGGCAGTGCTTCAGCGCTACAGCGAAGCACCCGACGGCCGAGACTTGTAGAGCAGTCCAATACAGCCATCCAAGCGGCTCCGTAATTCGTCAAGGTTGTTGTGGGCTTTGGCGAACATCAGGCAGCCTTCGACATAGGCCATGATTCGGCGCGCACCTTCTTCGGCTTCGATCGGGTCTTCGATCTGATATTCTTCGATGAGCTCTTGCACCAATAGAGCCATGCCGGCGCAATTGTGTTTCATCAGCTGGTTGATGTGCTCGCCGACCATTTCGTCCGCATGCGAAAGTTCTAAGGCGATGTTGCCCAAGAGGCAGCCGTGAATGTTGTCGTCTTCTGCAAGCTCATGGTTCACTGCCAAGAAGGAGTCGCAAACAAGCTCAAGCTTTTCCCTAGCCGATACTGGATTGGCGAGAATCTTGGAGTTCTTCTCGCTCATGATCATGGCGTAGTTCGTGAGCGCGTCGCGAGCCAAGGCCGATTTGGACGGGAAGAAGTGGTAGAAGGTCCCTTTGTTGACGCCAGCTGCCTCGCAAATCTCCTTGGTCCCAACAGACCCGTAGCCTTTGCGATAGAACAGCTTCGTAGCTGCGGTGATCAGGTTTTCTTTACTTCCCATGGTGGGTTCTCCCGTGAAATTCGACTGCACCGATCAAGAACATAACCCATATTCTTGACTGATCGGTCAGTTGGAAATAGATTCTCCCGGTGAGACAGGTGCCCATTTTCCCACTCTCTCTCCCATTTCAGGGTATTTTTGGCGGGGCTAAGGAACATCTGACAAGCCGCCCATCGCAATAATTTGACCAATCAGTCAAGTTTGCCGTGTTGGAAGAGCTTCGAGTAATCTGATCAGCAAGAAGGATGTCATGAACGACGGGAAGAACTCACAGATTCGGCCCGTTTTCTTTACCGCTACTGATTCCTCACCACCCTCATGGTCTTAGCTCTTGTCTTCGCTCTATTTGGGCAGGGCATAAAAACGGCTGGAAGCTTCGGGGACGTCACCAACGGTTCCGCGAGTCAGCCTCCCACTGTTTTTGACCCGCGCATGGACATCTGGTTCGACGAATCCGACCCGGCTGTCGACATCTTCTATGAAATTGAAGAGCGCTTCGTCTCCGAAGACTTCGTCATGGTCACCTTCGAGGAGACCGAGAATGCTTGGAGCGTGTTCAACCTCGAGGCACTGGCGACCATCTGCCGACTTTCAGAACGATTCCTGACCATCCCCGGCGTCCGTCATGTGCGTAGCCTCACCGACAACCCGTGGATTCGGTAGGGCGAAATCAAAGACGACATCGGCTTCAGAAGATGGTTTGATCATCTCTTGGCGATCACACCGTCGAAATCCGCGTCGAATTCGAAGGAGTCAGCCGCCTCGTTGCCCGCAAGAAGTTGACGATCACATCCCTCACCGAAGATCTTAACCTGCGCTTTGATGATCTTGAAGAACCTCTGCGAAACGCTATTGACGCCTATCGCAAATAGCGGCGCTCCGCGTGGCTAAGCAGGGCGGCACTCCCTCACGACATGGTCTGAATGATGCCCCGTTTCCATTTGGCGCTCGAGTCCTCAGCCGACAGCATGACCGCAAAAAGAAAATGAACTTTCTTCAAACACGGCGGATGGCTCTGTGCGCCGGTTAAGAACTGACAGTGGACGCTTGGTGTTCCGTCACTTTGTCAGCCCGATGAATCTCGCGCTTCATGTCAGTTGGTGCTTACGTGCCCATCCCACAAGGACTTCCGTAACTTGCAACACCACCCATTATTTTTGGCACACCCATTGCGATTCCTGGGTAGTGACTAAGGGAAGTTAACAATGAGACGACCCGCGTTGACTTTCCTTTTCTTGGCACTCCAGGGCCTCGTATTGGCAAGGAAGTGTCAGTGAAATAATCGAAAGCCTGCTAGGTTAGGTGTTCTACATGAAGACGCTCGTCTGGGGCACCGACTTCACGTCGGTGGGACGAAGATGGTCCGCCCAGAGTTTCTCCGGGGTTCGCCCTGGCCGCCCGACTTGGCCTTTTTACTGCATGTGAACAACAACGTGAGTAAGCGCAACAAAAGGAGCTTTGACATGATGACGAGACTTTTTCAAAAACCTATGAGTGGTTTCTCCACCGACATGGACCGAATCCTACAAGACATGTTTGGCCCCTTGGTGCACCAGGCCCCGGCTAAGAAAAAGGGGGGAATTTCCCTGAATACCTATGAGGTGTGTGGGGGATATCACCTGGAAGCATCCTTGCCGGGAGTCGAGATGGATGATCTTGAAATTTTCGTGCAAGACACAACCTTGACCATTTCGGGACAGTGGCATGACCTCTCTGAGGCGGCAATCAAGTGGCATCGTCAAGAGCGCCCCTTGGGCGAATTTACCAGGCGAATTGAGCTGCCAGAGAACGTCGATGCTTCGAAGATCGAAGCGACCATGAAGCACGGCGTTTTGACTTTGATAATCCCACTCGCAGTGCCAAATGTTCCGCGCAAGATTGAAGTAAAGACAATGGGCTAAACCTGTTGCAACGGATGGCTTGCCATCTATTGAAAAAATGGAGATTGAAACATGACGACACCCGCAACAAAGAAAACAACGGCAGCAACCGACTCAGCGGCCACTAACCCTAAAGGGAAGACCCTGGCGCCTCGCGTGGACGTCGGAGAATCGGCGGACGAATTCGTCATTGTGGCGAATATTCCTGGGTCCAGTTTGGACGACATCGATATTTCCTTTGAGGCTCACAAGATGCATCTTTTAGCCAAGGTGGTC
>JBLINQ010000240.1:0-5654 GCA_047639315.1 Planctomycetota bacterium | reverse complement strand
GACACCGTTGAAGTCGTCTATGGCGAAAAGGGCTTCGATCCTTTTCATGAGGGTGGCTTTGGTGTTTCTTACGTTGTTTGGATGATCTTCACGGCAGGCATCGTTTCCTGCGCTGTTTGGCAAACAGCCGTGATGCGCGCTTGCGCCGCTTCCAGCACCGACGTGGTGAAGAAACTCTACGCCTGGTCTTCCATTGGCTTCCTGATCAGATTCATGCTGCCCATGTTCTTAGGCATTTGCGCCCTGACCTTCTTCTGGAATGAGCACGGCGTTCGCGAAGGCCTGACCGACCCGATCGCTTCGATGCAAGCGATGCCCATTTTCTTAGGGCAGATTCTCCCCGTCGGAGTCATCGGCATTATCGCTGCCGGGATGTTGGCGGCATTCATGTCAACTCATGATAGCTACCTTCTGTGCTGGGCCTCGGTCCTCGCCCATGACGTGGCCGGCCCGCTTTGCGGCAACAAACTCAGCGAGAAACAACGCCTGGCCTTGGCGCGAATATTCATATTCCTGATTGGCGTTTTCTTGCTCGTCTGGAGCTTGTGGTACCCAATCGGTCAAAACCTCTGGGATTACATGGCCATTACCGGTGCCATCTACTTCACCGGATCATTCTCGCTCCTACTCTTTGGCCTTTATTGGAAGCGCGCGAGTCGAATCGGAGCCTATCTGTCGCTCGCTGCCGGCGGGTTTGCCGTCTTGGGGCTCTATCCCATCCAAAGTGCCATCAACTTGGGGGAGAATTTTAGAGATAGCCAGATCGCAACCTTGAGCGGATTCGTCAAGGAACGAATCAACGACGACAATGGAGCGATCGAGCTCTTTGTCGGTGCCGATATCATCGGGCTTTTCGCCACCACCCTGGCTTTGGCTCTCATGGTTGTTGGCTCCCTCCTATTCCCAGACAAGAACCCAGTTAAGCTCTCGATGGGAGAAGACGAATGACCTTTTGGCTGAACTTCTGGACGATCGTGTTTTTTACCTCCATTGGCATATTCGCCGTCGTCGCTGTGGTTGTGGCCATTGGCGGGTTTAAAGACGTCAAGACCATGCTGCGGCGTCTGAAGGATAACTCCTCGTCTTCCTGAGCCTTTCTCTGTCTGGCTCAGGAGCTAACGACCTCAAATGGCCTGATTCTGGGCCAAGCAGCGCCCCTGTGGCAACATGACACCCGCATAGACACCATGCCGTGATCTAGGTATCCTCTGGGCCAACCAAACAAATTGGAGGTCATCATGGACAGTGCAAAAACAAAGTCCTTCGTCGAAGGCATCTGGGATGACGAAATCATCCCTCAGCTTGTTGAATACATCAAAATTCCGAACGAATCACCGGCCTTCGATCCTGATTGGGTCAAGCATGGCCACATGGACAAGGCCATCAATCTGATCGCCGATTGGTGTCGCCAGCGTCCCATCGAAGGACTTCAACTTGAAGTCGTTCAGTTAGAAGGCCGCACGCCACTCATCTTCATGGAAATCCCAGGAGCCATCGACAACACCGTCATGCTCTATGGTCACATGGACAAGCAACCTCCGATGGTTGGCTGGGACGACGACCTTGGCCCATGGAAGCCAGTCATCAAAGACGGCAAACTCTATGGCCGTGGCGGCGCCGATGATGGTTACTCCGCCTACGCTTCATTGACAGCAATTGAAGCGCTGCAAAGGGAAGGAGTTCCCCATGCGCGTTGCGTCATCATCATCGAAGGCTGCGAAGAAAGCGGAAGTTACGATTTACCTTATTACGTCGAGCACCTTGGCGACCGAATCGGCACACCAAGTCTTGTCGTTTGCTTGGACTCGGGTGCTGGCAACTATGACCAGCTATGGTCCACCACATCCTTGCGCGGCATGCTCATTGCCAACCTCAAGGTTGAACTGATTTCAGAAGGCGTTCACTCTGGAGATGGGTCAGGCGTAGTCGCTTCCAGCTTCCGCGTCGCACGTCAACTCCTCAGCCGCTTAGAAGATGAAGAGTCAGGCATAATCATCGACGACTTTCAAGTCGAGATCCCTGAGCAAAGACGTGCGCAAGCTGCCGTCGTTGCTGACGTCATGGGCGATGAAGTTTTCGACAAGTTCCCGCTCCATGAGGGCGTGCGCCCCCTGACCGAAGACAAGACCGAGCTTGTTCTCAACCGAACATGGCGCCCTGCCCTTTCGATCACTGGTCAAGAGGGAATCCCATCGCTCTTGGAAGGCGGCAATGTTCTCCGCCCTCAAACCACACTCAAACTCTCTCTTCGCCTGCCACCAACCTTGGATTGTGATGCTGCTGGTAAGCGCCTGAAAGAGCTTTTGGAATCAGATCCACCCTACGGTGCCAAAGTCACCGTTGAGCTCGACGGCGAAAATCCAGGCTGGAATGCTCCGGCCTTGGCCGACTGGCTCGGCGATTCACTCAACCAAGCATCTGAGACCTACTTTGGCCAAGGAGCCTGCTTCAACGGCGAAGGCGGCTCAATACCCTTCATCGGCATGCTCGGCGAGAAGTTCCCAGACGCTCAATTCCTGATCACCGGCCTCTTAGGCCCGCATTCGAATGCTCATGGCCCGAACGAATTCCTGCACATCCAGTGCGGCAAAACGCTCACCTGCTGTGTGGCTCACGTTTTGGCTGATCACCACAACGTCTTCAAAGCCTAGTTTCAAACGGGCCGCCATTCATTCTGAGTGGCGGCCTTTTTTTTGATCCAGAATTCCCACCGCCTATCGGTAGCCAGCTTCACCCCATCCGTGTATTCTTGAGGCTATGGCGAACTTCCGATTTATTCACGCAGCCGACATTCACTTGGACAGTCCACTTCGTGGCCTTGACGCCTACGAAGGGGCACCTTCGAAGGCGATGCGATCTGCCCCAAGAGACGCGTTCATCAACCTGATCAATCTCTGTCTCGAAGAGAAAGTCGACTTCCTCATCCTTGCTGGTGACCTATTCGACGGTGATTGGCGCGACATGACCACCGGTCTCTTTTTCACCCGCGAGATGGGCCGACTTAGCCGCGCGAACATTCCGGTCTACATCGTCCGTGGCAATCATGACGCCGAGTCAGTGATGACGAAGCAACTCAGGCTGCCCGACAACGTTCATTTGTTCTCGTCGCGCAAGGACGATGCATTTGAGATCAAGGACTTAGGCGTAGTGATGCATGGCATCAGCTACGGCAAGAAAGCGGTCCACGACGATCTCACCACGAAACTGAAGTCGGCGACCGATGGGCGATTCCATATCGGGGTGTTGCACACCAGCCTGAACGGGCGTGACGGCCATGCCAACTACGCGCCCTGTCATTTAGATTCGCTCCATGCCAAGGGCTACAAGTACTGGGCTTTGGGGCATGTGCATAAGCGTGAGGTTCTGAGCGAAGATCCGTGGGTGATCTTTCCTGGCAATCTTCAAGGGCGACACGCCCGCGAGCTTGGCCCCAAGGGCTGCACCCTGGTGACGGTTGAAGACCACGAGATCGTCTCTGTTGAGAATCGGCATGTTGACGTACTTCGTTGGGCTCACCTCAATGTTGACATCAGTGAAGCGACAAGCATGGATGATGCGCTGGCCGAAGTGCGGCGCCAAGTTGAAGAAGAATACGAAAACGCCGACGGACGAACGTTGGCGATTCGTGTGACAGTCAAAGGCAAGTCTGAGGCTCACACGGCCATCTCACGCGCCCCAGACACGTTTCGTGATGAGATTCGCAGCGACAGTCTCCTGGTCTCCGATGAGGGCATTTGGATCGAGCAAATCAAGGTCCGCTCCCAACCTCTGAATCAACTCGATGTAGAGTCACTCAAGAATCGTGAAGATGCCTTGGGCGGTCTTTTATCCGAGATTGACCGCTTGCGAAAAAGCCCAGAAGCGCTTGCCGCATTAGACCAACCATTTGCGGACCTCCTCAAGAAGCTTCCGGTCGAATTGCGAGAAGGCGATGACTCCCTTGACTTGGAAAGCGCTGAAACCAGAAAGCGCCTTATCGATGAAGCCGAGAACCTCCTGGTTGCCCGCCTCTTGGGAGGACCAGAAGCATGAGAATTGATCGACTCGACCTCATGGCTTATGGGCCATTCACCGACCAAACAATTGATCTAACCGCCAAAGGCGGAATTCATGTGATCTATGGACCCAACGAGGCTGGCAAGAGCAGCTCGTTGCGCGCCATCATTGACCTTCTCTATGGCATTCCTCCAAGAACCGGCGACTCCCATCTCCACAAGACAACTTTGATGAGAATCGGCGCTCTGCTTCGCAGCCAAGACGGTCAGCCATTCGATTTCGTCCGCAAGAAGGGCAACAAGAACACCATCCTTGGACGCGACGAGAAACCTCATCCCCAGGCAAATGAGCTGAACGCACTCTTGGGAGACGTCAATCGCGACATCTTCAGCCAGATGTTCGCCATCGATCACGAACGACTTCGTGAAGGTGGTCAGTCTTTAGAAGACGGCAAAGGAAGCCTGGCCGAGAGCCTGTTTGGTGCAGGCCTTGGCAACGATGTTCGCGAGACACTGAAGAACTTGAAGGCCGAGGCCGAAAACATCTTCAAGAAGACAGGCTCGAAGCCGGCCTTCAATGTCGCCTTGAAGGAGTTCAAGGAACATAAGAAAGAAGCAGCAGATCGAACGATCCGTCCACAGCAATGGCAAGACGAACATAAGCTGCTCATCGCTGAAGAAGAAAAGTCCGAAGAACTGACAGAAAAACTCAATACCCTGTCAAAGCGATTGACCCAGTTGCGGCGCATTGGGGCCATAGCGCCCCACCTAAGCAATCTCCGGCGGATACGTTCCGAGATCGCGAGTCTTGGGGCCTTCACGATTCTCCCACGCGAGGCGACCGAAGATCGACGTGCGACGCAGAAGGCCATCGCCGACGCCGACAACGCAGCCGTCCAGCATGCAGCCCACATCGAGAATCTCAAAACAGAAGATTCGAGTTCCATCGTTGACCCCAACATATTGTCCAGCTCCGACGATATTGAAGCGATCAACAAGGATGTCGGCCAGTTCGAAAAGGATCAAAAGCATGCGCCAGAAATGAGTGCGCGTTTAGCCGAGGAAGACAAAGCCATTCGCAACGCTCTCACTGACATGGGCAAGAAGGCTCCCGATGTCATCGATGTAGAGCAAGTCAAGAAACTGTTGCCTCCAACGTTGCTCCAGGCAGAACTACGTGCGCTCACGAACAAACGCGCCGGCCTCGACGAGACCCTTCGCGAACGACAGGAACGCTTCAATGTCACCGAGAAGAATCTTCAAGATTCAGAGAAAGTCCCGACGCAAAGCACCGGAGCAGAACCATCCCTTGAGTTGATGACGACACTCGAACGCGTCACCGATCTGGGGCCATTTGATAGAGAATTGACAGCTGCCAAAGCAAGCGCCGAGCAAAAGCAGGAAGCTGCCGAACAAGCACTCCGCGCCTTAGGTTTGTTTCAGGGAAGCCTCACCGAAGTCATGTCTTTGGCGGTACCAAATCATGAGACTGTAAGAGTCTTCCTGAGCAAGTTCGAAGACATCGATGTTGCCAAGCGTGATTGCCAGAAAGACATTGGTAATCTCGAAGATGGCTTGCGCCAACTTGAAACAAACATCTCACAACTCACGAGCAGCGGCGACATTGCAACGGAAGATGACCTGAAGGAAGCACGCGCC
>JBLINQ010000239.1:0-5667 GCA_047639315.1 Planctomycetota bacterium | reverse complement strand
TGCAAATGACCTCGGTGAAAAGAGGCACACGATGGATTGGGAAAGTTTCTTTACGCATTACCGCAAACCAGGGTTCATCCCCGGTTATGAAATTGTCAACAAACTAGGCAGCGGTGTGTTCGGCGAGGTGTACAAAGCTCGCAAGGAATCCATCGGCAAGTTCTACGCGATCAAGTTTCTCAAGATCTCTGATGAGAAAGTTAGCGAGGCAATTTTTAAGGAACTCGAGTCCTTACGTTACTTTGCACAAATTGATCACCCACACTTAGTCAGCATTGAAGATCAAGGCGAAGTGATGGGCATCCCCTACATCGTCATGGGACATGCTGGCGATGATACACTCAAGAAGCGCCTCAAGAATGGCCCCTTGCCATTGGCCGATGCCATAGCAATCTTGAGCCAGATTTGTTCAGGCGTCGCGGCGCTTCATGAAAAGTCGATCATTCACTTTGACCTGAAACCGGCAAACATCTTCATGAAAGAAGATCATGCTCGGGTTGGTGATTATGGCCTGTCGAAATTGGTCACTGAGTCTCAGATGACCATGTCGATCGGGCGCGGCACTCCGTACTACATGGCTCCTGAGATGCTGACTCGCAAGGGCGATCACCGCAGCGACATCTATTCACTTGGAACGATCATCTACGAAATGGTTACTGGCGATGTGCCATTCAAGGGTGACAGTGAGTGGGAAGTCCTCAAGAAGCACGAGAGCGAAGCCGTCGTAATTCCTGGTCATGTTCAAGAGCCGTTTCGCAGCGTGATTCTGCGGTGCATGGCCAAGGAACCAGACGACCGATTCCAATCCGTTGGAGAACTCCTGGAGGCCTTGACCGGATCAGGGACAACGATGCCACCATTGGCTCGCGCTTCGGCGCCGGTGACACCAACGAGTCCACTTCGTCGGGTCATGCCGCCGCCATTGCCAAACGGCAAGCTCTTGACTGGGATCAAATCACGCCGCGTCGGCCGCCGAGTTAAGAAAAATTTGAAAGGCGTCATCGGTCAGATTCGTAAAGCCGGCGGCGATGTCGCGGCACAGGGTAATTTGGCAAACCCGAACAAGCCATTGAGCGGCTCCTTCTATTCTGATTTTGAAGACTTCGATCAGGGCGAAGCACCCGCTTCAGCCCCTAAGCCTGTGAAGACGTTTTTCTTGTTCCGTCCAATTCGAGCGATGTTCTCGGCGATTGGAAAGGGTTTGAGCGCTTTCTTTACGAATTTCTTTCGCTACGCTATCGTTATCGCAATTACTGTTGGGCTTGCTTCTCTGATTCACCTTGCTCTTGAAGGCCAACTCGGAAGTTAGCCCGTCGATCGGACTATCAGTACGAGAATGGACACCCCTGGGCGTGGCACGAGATAAGAACGATTACGACATCAAGAAACTGCAAGCTCACGACGAGTTTGAGTGGCAGGATCTTCAGAGTGACTATCACCGTAGAATCTACTTCTACGTCAAGCGGCATGTCGGAAACGCTGACGCCGCTGAAGATGTAACATCAGAAACATTCTTGGGTGCCCTTCGCGGCATTGAGAGATTCGACGAACGCTACAACGTCGAGCAGTTTCTTTTTGGCATTGCACGGAAGAAGGCCATCGATTGGTTGCGCAAGTCGGGTCACGAGACCCAGATTTCCTCCAAGGACGATGATTCATCCAGCTTCTTCGCCAGCATTCCCGCTGGAGGCTTGACACCAACTCAACTGACGATTGCCCGAGAGAAGATTGGTCGTCAGCGCGGAGCGCTTGTCGATATTCTCCGGCAGTATGTTGGCGATTTGTGGGAGTCTGGTGACTTTAAGCGCTTGAAGACGATTGAACTGGTGTTCCTTCGCAATTGGAAGCATCGCCCGATCGCTGACTTCCTCGACTATCAGGACGAAAAGTCCGTGGCCGGTGTGAAGTTTCGCGCCATTCGGGACTTCCAAGATAGGCTTCGTAACCGGGACCCCAACCATTCTCTGTTCTCGAAACTTTGGGAGTAATCGATGTCGAATTGCCCACCAGCTAGCAGTCTTGTTGATGCCGTCGAATCTGGGGTCATGGATCCTGAACTCGATGATCACATTGAACTTTGTGCCGCCTGCCGATCGATGATTTCCAGTCTCCGAGAAGAGGCGGAAGGGTTGACGATCAGCGTTGGTGACCTTTGGGTAAAGGAAAGAATTTCCTGCCCGCACCGTGATATTCTCTTGGCTTACGTCAATAAGTCGTTGACAGCTCCTGAGATGGACTTCATCGACTTTCATCTGGAAACAGTGGAATGTCCCTATTGCCAGGCCGACGCCACCGAATTGGCTGACCTGATGACCCAGGAAAGCTCCAAGAATCTCGAAGATGCCTTGGAGAAGTCCCTGCGACGCTCTGCTGCCGATTTAGCAAGCTACCGTCAGAAGGAATAGCGTAAGACTATTCCTGATAGGTATTTAGCGAAGATGATTCAATCAAACACCGCCACTATATGTGGCGGTGTTTGTGTTTTTAGAATTGACCAGAATATCTCCAACGCACGTCGAATGCTCCCTCAGGCCCGATCAACTGTCTTGATCGGCCCAGCAATAAGGAGTTCGAAACAATGTGCAAGAAGCTGGCCATGACCGTCGTCGCTGCATCAATCGCGGCATTCATCCTCTTCGGCACCTCGGCGTTTAGCCACCTTTCTCATGGAGTAGGTTGGGTTCGAGGCCAGGTCGAAGAGAACGTTCCAGTCCAATACAAGCTTGAGAAGGCGCGTAAGGCAATCAAAACTGCCGAGCCCAAGATCAGGCAATACAACCGAGACATCGCCGAGAAGCAGGTGGAAATCCGCTATCTCGAGCGCGAACTGTCTCAACTGAGTCATGAAGCTACGACAGCACGCATGACTTTGAAGGATCAGTGGGAAACTATGAAGGTTCAAAAAGCCTCCTACACTTTCCTCGGCTCACGAGTGAGTCATTCGCAAATGCGTCAAGATGCTGCTCTCAGGCTTCGTCGTGTCAAAGCTGCCGATCAGATGGTCGCCAGCAAGTCAGAGCGTTTGAATGCTCTTCAAAGTGGTTTGAAACACATCCACGAAGCTCTTGGAAACCTTGGAAACAAGCGTGAAGAGCTGATTACACTGTGCGACGTCTTAGAAGCGAAGATGCGTGAAACCGAAGCAAAGAAAGCTGCAACTTTGGATATCGAAGTTGACCACAGCGACTTGGCTAAGGCCGCGGAGATTCTTGCCAGCGTCGAAAAGCAACTCGATGTCGAGATGCAAGTGATGCGCAATAACCGCCCACTTCTTGGTGAGAGCCAAATGGCTGCTGAGACCCCAATCGACCTGAATGCACAGATCTCTTCCTACCTTGATGGTGAGTCTGAGTCTGTCACAGTCGGGAGAAGCACCGAGAACGGGTTGTTGATCGAGGGAGCGGTATCAACTTCCTTGGTCGAAGTTCGCTAAGCCGGAACATATCATCCTTCAAAAAGAGCCGCTGGGATCGCAAGGTCCCATCGGCTCTTTTCTTGTTGGGCCGAGACATACATAGTGCCTGTCTAAGTCTCCCAAAATCTTCTCTTGGCTGTTCGAATGAGTGAGTGCCCAAAATGGGGCGACCCACAAGAGGGCAGAAGGGAGGCTCTGGTGCCAAAAAGCCGAGAATGGCTTTCTGTGGCAGGCCAGGAAACGCCGCGATGGCATCCAAACCCTCTTTTTGAGGGGCACAGGGCTCCAGGCGTATCGACTTTTGAGCTTTGCTCCAGATTGCCTAAATCCCGCTTTGGAGCGGGGTTGAATCAGGGTAAATGGGGGAAGCTCTTGCGAGCAACCGATGAATGCTTAGGATTCGGCATCTAGGATCTAAGAGGAGTTTGAAGTGACTGACAAAACCAACAAGCCAGCCGGCAAGTACGACGATGATGGCCAACTCATCAGCCTAGCCACAAAGGCAGAGGCCAAGAAACCAGATGCCGTGCGCGATGGGGCATGGCGGAGGGCTCGTATTGCTGCCGGCCATATGGTCCTCATCCGATCGCATTTTAAGTCGATCTTTCTGATCCCTTTGGCCATTGTTTCACTCGTTTGTGGTATTGCCGTCACCATGGTTGGCGACGGAGCTGATGCTGAGAACTGGCGACATGCCTGGGGTTTGATCTGGATTTTCACTTTCATGTTCTACATGAACATCTTCATTTTTGAATGGAACCGCGCTTGGACCATTGTGCTCTTGGGTGGGATGGTGACGACGGTCGCGATTCTCTTTGCCATTAACTCGGACTCATTCCCCGTGTTCACGAATATCTGGGATGGTGTGAAAGCGCTACGGCTTGACCTGAGCCCTCAGGTCTACATGTTCTTCTTCTTGTTCTTCTCCTTCTGTGCCTTTGTTTCCTGGGTGAAGACGCGCTTGAATTACGTCGTTATCGAGCACAATGAAATGCAGATCTATCGCAATGCATTCTTTGGCGACCGCGAACGAATCTCGATGTTGAACCCAAGAATCGAGGTCAAGGTCCAGGACATGGTGGAATACTTCCATCCATTCTATCGTGCTGGAACAGTGATCATTCACGCACCAACGAAGACGATCATCTTGGACAACGTCCTCAGTATTCGCAAAATCGAGCGCATCACCGATCGCTTGGGTAGCACCCTGAGCGTCCGGATTGAAACTGACAGTTCGGCCAATTAATAGGCATTCTTGCTAAATCGATCATGATGCCCGAGTCCCTGACTCGGGCATTTTTCGTTGGTAAGCCCATTTGCCTCATCATTGACGCCCCAGGGAATGGTGGAAGCCCTCAAAACTGATATCATCACGTCTTGGCCATGGAATGGAGTGAGCCGTTGACTGAATCATCCAGCGAAGATCTTTATCGGGCATCAGAATGGGGGCAGGGATATTTTCATGTCGACTCCGAGGGATTTGTTCGAGTGACCCCAACGGGGGAAGAATCTCCGTCAATCCGGTTGCATGATGCTGTTCAAACATTGGCTGCGACGGGAATCGAAGATCCCCTGATCTTGCGCCTTCCCCAGATCCTCCTGAGCCGCCAAAAGCGTATCAGGGAAGCTTTTGACGCCGCGATTAAGGAATATGACTATCCGGCCTCTTATCAAGGTGTGTTTCCCGTCAAGGTGAACCACAATCGGCAGGTTGTCGATACTTTGGTTGCTGGAGGGAGAGAGTTCGGATTCGGCTTAGAAGTCGGATCTAAGGCCGAAATGTGTTTGGCGCTTACTCTCAAGCTGGGTGAAGAGTCCTACATCGTTGCCAATGGTTTCAAGGACCGAGACTATCTTCTGCTCGCTTGTCACGCTGCTAAGCAAGGCCGCCGTGTCTTGGTAATAGCAGAGAATCCTCAAGAGATTGCCGATATTGTCGAAATTGGTCGAGACGTTGGACACTTCCCCGACCTTGGTTTCCGAACTCGACTTCACGCCCAAGGAACCGGGCGTTGGCAAGAGTCGTCGGGTCACAAAGGAAAGTTCGGTTTGTCCACGATGGAGATCTTGGAGGGCTTTGATTTCTTGGAAAAAGAAGGCCTGCTACATCGATTGATCGCGTTGCATTTCCATATCGGTTCCCAAATCAACGACATCCTCAATATCAAATCTGCCATCAAGGAAGCATCCCGTCTGTTTGCAGCGATGAAGCAGAAAGCTCCAGATCTTAGGGTCCTCGATATCGGTGGTGG
>JBLINQ010000238.1:0-5820 GCA_047639315.1 Planctomycetota bacterium | reverse complement strand
CAAGATTCCCACGGTTACCTGATCCTCGATTACCTGTACCGCGGTTACCTGTACCGCGATTTCGGTTAGAATTTCGATTGGAATTACGATTGACGTTTCGATTGCGATTCACATTGATGTCACAATGATTCCCGCCATGATTCCAACCGTGGCCACCATGGCCCCAATTGCAACCACCCCAGGCGTAGTGCCAAGCAGCGCCGATGGCAACGCCGGTGGCAAAGCCCCAGGCTGCTCCACCAGCGGGGTAATAGGCTCGCGGATAATAGTATCCCGGTGGATAGGCTGCATACGGCCAAGCTCCATAGACCACAGTTGGATTATAACTTGGAACGTAGATCACCTCTGGCTGTGCCGATTCGATCACGATCGTTTCGTTCTCGATGATGATGGTCTGTTCTTTCGAACTCTTCAGATTGCCGGCTTTGTCAGCACGCTTACGCAAGCGCTGTATTGCCGACAGAACATCTGATTCCTGAGCGATCACAGCATCGCCAAGCTTCTGAACCCAATCCAGCTTGTCATTCATGCGGCCAAGGACTACGGGAAAGTTCGCGAGCGATTTGACGCTTTCATCCCATTCTTTTTTCTTGAGCTCCGCATCAAGCTTCTCCCCCGTCAAATTGGGGTTTTGCTTGACGAAACGCCCCGCTTGAACGACCTCAAGTGGATAGGTCGAAGCCATGAGCACTTGGATAGATAACTCGTCGGGATAAAGAGCGATTGGGGCAACGAGTTGTTCCAACTCGGCCGCGGAAAAAGCGGTTGTGGCCTTTACGTCTTTCTTTTTGGGGTCCGTCGTCGTCAACTGCGCCGACAATGACCCGGCACAGAAAGCCGAAAGAGCCAAGATCAGCATGGTGATCCTTGGTGATCGATGATTCATTCTTATTTTTCCTTCTCAAGACCGTGACGCTCAAGATTAACCTCAGGTCATGACATCGTCAACGAGTGGGCTGCAACATGTCCCCACCTCGCCATGACCGCACCCGGGCCCAGGGGCACAATTCTGAATGAAAGGGGAACTGTCCACAATCGCCGTCGTGCGAGCGACAGATTTTGCGATACAATCTCAACTGTTCACCTCAGGCAATCCAACTCCGTGCATGGCTTAGGGCCTTTTTCCGATTGACGACCAAGAATGTCCAGATTTCTGAGCAGGATCGATCATCCGTTCATGCTGACTTCACGATCGAGAGGAGTTGGCTCCGTTCCTGGCAAATCGGAGAATTCGATGGCTCTAACCCGCGAATGAACACAGAATATTGAGGAACTCTTAACCACAAGGAATAACTCATGAAGAGCAACCAAGCGATTCGATGCGCACTTGCCACTCTCGTCATTTCAAGCATGCTGTCTTGTGCGACTGGCCGAGGTACGGGTGCCCTCAGCGGCGGAGCGATCGGCGGCGTTATTGGCGGTGCCGCTGGCGGTTGGCAATGGGCCGCGGTCGGCGTAGCAGCCGGAGCAGCAGGTGGCTACGTTATTGGCAATGAAGTCGACGAGACAGAAAAACGCCGCGCTAACGAGACCCCTCGTCCAACCGACTTCGCTCCATTGGCTGGCACAACGTGGCGGTTAGTTACAGCAAAGGGCAAATTGGCCCCAGAAGCGCGCATCGGTTCAGAATTTCAATTTGGAGCTGACGGTCGTATCGTCGCTTATGACCCAGGATCACCTAAGCCAAGGAACGTCGCCGAACATTACCGAGTCTCCGGCCGCATCTTGATCGTTTACGCCGAAGACTACGTCTACAATCTCTTTTGGGAATTGGACGGAAACGTCTTGAATGTCAAGGGCAAAGGGGTCGACGAGCGTCTTCTTAAGTTGAGCCTGGTTCGAGTATAGGTAGTTCGCTCAGGCCGCTCTTAGCAGTCAAATAGACGACGGGTCGTGACAATGGCACGACCCGTCGATTCGTCAACGTCTATATTTTTCCTGTGCAACTCAACGGCGCCCACGACGACGACCCGAACGATTATCATCATTCGCTGCCAATTCCAGTCGCGCCAACATCCGTTTCACTTCCCGATTCTTAGGGTCAAGAGCACGAGCTTCGAGAGTCACCTCACGAGCGTTCTTGAGTGAGCCTCGATAGAAGTACTCAGACGCTAAGTGCAATTGCACTTCTACAGTCTCCTCCGTCAATGTCTTGAAGTAGGATTTGATCAACGCGCCCAAGGGCGAATCGGGATCGACATCCTTCGACACCTTCGTTAGTACCGCGCGGGCCTTCGTGAATTCACGAATCGACTGAGAGAAGTAGTTCTTAGCTTGGCTATGGCTTTTAGTGCTTTGCAGCCCTTTGAGATTCAACTTGTGAGCTTTGAAGTAGTGCTTCTTGCCCGCCTCAAGCTTCTTCTTGGCCGCCGATTCAGCACGAGCAGACTTTGCCGCTGCCCTTTCTTCAGTTTTCTTTTCTCGCGCAGCCATCGCCCTCACAGCAAGTTGCTCAAGGAGAAGACTGGCTTCTGTCGCTACTTCCGTGTTGGGATACTTCTCGAGTAGCAGACCGAGGTAGCGCTCAGCTTTGAGAACATCCCCCGAATCCATGTGCTTGCGAGACCAATTGAGCACTTTCACACCAGCACGTTGGCGAAGAGCCTGCAGGTCGCCTTCGATCTTGTTGCCGAGCTTGGCGTCGGCCTTGAGGGCCAGACGGTAGTGACGACGTGCCTGATCGAATAGTTCGTGATCAAGAGCGTAGGCTGCAACCCTAAGCTGGCCACTCGCATCAGTCTTGCTCGTCCGAGTCTTCATCAGACGATAGACGGTTCGCGGATGCAACTCATTGTAAGCGTAGGTGACAATCTTGCCGACCTTACGTTCGGTGAATCTGATCGTCGTACCATCGTCGCTATGAAGCGTTCCGGTAAGCGCCTTGCCTTCCTTGAGCAAGATCCTGTCACGCTTTTCTTGCTGACCAGAGCCAGCAAAAGCGGTAACACTCAGAACGACGACCAAAACAGATTTGCAAATTAGCTGTCGCAACATGATTAGTTTCCTCCCTCACCATCGCCGGCATGCAAGTCGTCGCAAGTGCAGAGGGGATTCTCCGGATTGCCTTCACCGCTGACACAGGCTGCACAAAGGCATCCGTCAAGATCAGCTTCTGGGGAACCACAATCACATTGAAATGTCGGCTCACCCAAACGTTCTGGCGCAGTGGTACCACAAGCCCCCAGGCAGAGGATGGCGATCATCATGATAAATGGAATCGATTTCTTCATAGGATGTCTTCCTTTTCTTCCTTCTAAATCTGACATGAGATTACCAGAAAATGAAAGTCATGCGGTAGACAATCGAAATCGCCCCGAGAGACTTGAATCGGCACTGGGCGGCCTTTCATGTGACAAATCCCCCATACGCCGTTGCACGACAGGTTCATAGCAATGAGTTGAGTTCCTTGGTCAATGAAAAGACTTGTGGCAGGTTTGAGAATCGGCAACACTGAAATCCTGCGGAAGGGCCAGGGACACGCGCAATCGCTATGGCGAAGCGCCGCGAGGTCCGAGGCGAAAGCAAAGAAGTCGCTGCCAGAATTGAACGCCACTTATCGAGGCTAAGCTTGAAAAAATCACTTCTGATCGCCTTAGCCGCCTCCGCCGCCCTGCTCTACTGGGCTTGGCCGCCCAATCATGAATCGTCGCGATTGCCGTCCACCACCAACGCTCACGCGCAATTTGTCGGTTCAGAATCATGCAAGAGTTGCCATGCGGAAGAGCACAAAGATTGGATGGGGTCGCATCACGAGCGATCGATGCAGCCGGCGACGGCTGAAAATGTCTTGGGCGTATTCGACGGTCGCACCCTGACACATGACGGCATCACCAGTCGGTTTTTCAAGAAAGACGAGAAGTTCTTCGTCAACACGCAAGGGGCCGACGGGAACTATGCTGACTTCGAGGTGGGTTACACTTTTGGGTGGCAACCTCTGCAACAATATCTCGTTCGCTTCCCCGATGGCAAGATCCAAACCCTCCGAACAAGTTGGGATACTCGCCCTAAGTCGGAGGGCGGGCAACGTTGGTATCACGTCTACCCTGACGAGCACATTCCCCCAGGAGACCAATTGCACTGGATGGGCCAACAGCAAAACTGGAACTTCATGTGTGCCGAGTGTCACAACACGGGCTTTGAGAAGAACTACGACGCGCCCACCAGAACCTTTGATTCGACCTGGGAGGAAATCAACGTTTCTTGCGAGGCTTGCCACGGACCGGGGGCTGACCATCTTACTTGGACCGAATCGAAAGATGATTCGCCCCATCACGGCTTTACGTCAGATTTAGTAGCTGGAATGACCAAATGGAATTGGGATCCTAAAACCAAGAAACCAGTCCGTGTCACTGAAAGCGTCACAACAACCGAAGTCGAGACCTGTGCACGGTGTCACAGCCGCCGCAGTCAACTCTGGAGCGACGTGCGTCACGGTGACATGCTTTCTCAAACCCACCGAGTCGCCATCCTGTCGGATCTTCTCTATTTCCCTGACGGGCAAATTAAAGATGAGGTGTTCGTCTACGGATCGTTCGTACAAAGTAAGATGCACAAAGCGGGGGTGCGTTGCACGGACTGCCACTTGCCCCACAAGACTGGCATGCGTTTCGAAGGGAACCTGCTTTGCGTTCGTTGCCATGGCGATGCTGACTATGAAGTTATGGAGCACATGCACCACCAATCTGGTACCCCCGGTGGCAATTGCGTTGACTGTCATATGCCAGAGCGCACTTACATGGTTGTCGACCCAAGGCGTGATCATCGTTTCGGCAGCCCGAGGCCCGATGTATCGAAGTCAATAGGAACCCCGAATGCCTGTTCGACGTGTCACCAAGACAAAGACATCTCTTGGACTTTGACTGCCTTCGAGAAGTGGTACGGGACGACACGCAAGAGCCAAATCGACCATGGCATTCTCTTCGCTCTGGGCCGAGCACAAGATCCGCGGGCGACGCCGGGCCTCTTGTCATTGTCCAGTGACCCCGAGACTGCGGCGATCACCCGGGCGACTGCCCTCGACCTTCTGAGCCGAGTGCCGTCACAACAGACGATTCAGGTTTTCGTGCAGTCGCTCTTCGACGACGAACCAATGGTTCGTAGACAAGCGCTCGAAGGACTGGATAGCCTCAATCCAGCAAATAGGCTCCAAGTTGTCGGACCGCTCCTCAAAGACAAGGTGCGCTTAGTCCGCATGGAAGCGGCACGCTCTTTGGCTAACATTGCACGCACAGATTTCCCTTCCGATCTCATCGACGCTTACGATCAAGCTCTTGGTGAATTCATCGCAGCTCAGAAAGCCAATGCCGACCGCGATTTTGGGCAGTACAATTTAGGGCTTCTCTATTCACGGCTCGGAAGGTCTCCGGAAGCCAGAATGGCATACAGAGAAGCCCTCTTTTTGAATCCATCCTATCTTCGGGCATGGGTCAACCTTGCCGACGCCTTCCGCGAAGAAGGAAACGAAGATGGAGTGATGGCAACCTTAGCAGAGGCCGAAAAAACTATCGGGCCGCAAGGAGTCTTGCAACACGCCCTCGGACTCTCACTCGTACGCCAGAAGAAATCATCAGAAGCGATCAAGGCTTTCGAGACCGCCGCACAATTGGAGCCACAGAATCCGAACCGTTGCTCCACACTCGTCGCAGCTTTCCTGTCAATTGACGACAAAGAATCGGCTTACGCGGCTTACGATAAGTTCCTTGCCAAAAATCCGAAACACCCAGGCATCCTCCAAGGTGCTATTCAGATCCACATGGAACATGGCAACAAGAAACGCGCCCTCCCCTATGCCAAGAGACTCTTAGAGCTCTTTCCGAACGA
>JBLINQ010000237.1:0-5854 GCA_047639315.1 Planctomycetota bacterium | reverse complement strand
CTTAAGCCTCAAGCTCTTCAAACCGTAACCGCAAGAATGGCCCCTTGGTGCCAAGGATTCGGCACCGCTCACTAGCCCGAACAAAAGGGATCCACAAGATTCCTGCTTCGTCTGCAACCAGGGGGCGTTCCCATCTTTCATCGGCGGGAATGCCCGCTTCTTGCAAAAGGTCAGAGACAAGTTTGTTGCCACTCATGCCGAATGGCGCCATCCGTTCGCCTTCGCATGGCACTCTTAATGTGAGTTCACCCTGAAGCTCGCGCATCGGCATCCACTGTTCGTTGTCTGCATGGCGGGGTGCCGCTTCATCGCGCATGTCAACTTCAAGCACGCCTAACCCTTCGACTTTCAATCGATCGCCGGACTTGATTGAAACTGCTGCCGGCACACCGGTTTCTTTGGCTTCAATCTGCATTTCAAATTCCAGCATCAATTCGTCGTCGATAAGGCGTGTGCGTGCATGCAAGTTGCGTTTCAATTCAAAGACTTCGCCAGGCTCTTCTGCAGTAATGATTTGAGCAAAGATCTTTGGCGTCAAAGAACCGGCAGGCGCCTCAACCGTTGCCAGCTGTCTTTCCAGCAAATGAAACGACACTTCCGCTGGCAACACCTGCAAGCCTTCCAAAATCATCGCCACAGACTTGGCGTTCTTCCTGTAGTCCCGAGTAAAGTCGGTGACGGCTTCGACGGCCAGAGCCATCTTGACGATCTTTTGATTGGCTTGCTTCACGCCCTGCGCCAATTGCGTCAGGCGTTCGTCCCAATCCTTTCCTTGACCTTCGGAGTTTTCAAGCATCGGGAAAACCAAGTTGCGCACCAAGTTCCTTCGATGCCGAAGGTCTTTATTACTGCGGTCTTCGCGCCAACGAACGTCGTTATTTTTCGCAAAAGAATGAATCGTCTCGGATTTCACCGAGAGAAAAGGGCGGTGCACAGTCTTATCTTCACCCGCCAACAAGAACCGACTCTTTGGCATGCCAGCCAAGCCCAAGAGGTCGGCACCACGCATGTGCTGAATCATGACGGTTTCAGCCTGGTCATTGAGATGCTGGGCCGTGAGTAGGACTTTGATTCCTCTTGCCGCCATAGCCGAGTAGAGCAACTCGTAGCGCGCGATCCGGGCTTTTTCTTCCAATGACCCAGGTGAATCTTTGTCGATATCGGCGGTCAGGATCTCACATTCGAGGCCAGCTTTCGCCGCCTCTTCTGCGACCAATTCTGCATCCAACGCTGAATCAGCCCGAAGGCCATGATCAACATGAAGACACACGCAGTCCCATGGGGGAGAATCTTCCTGAGTCATGAGGAGGCGCGCGGTCTCCAAGAGTACCATGGAGTCGATTCCACCCGAAATAGCCAGGGCAACTGTGCCAAGATGCCCAGTTGCCAGGATCTCGCTCAGGGCCTCACTAAGGGCCTCCTCTGGACCGCAATTTCCAGACATTGTCGTTGGGTGATTATTCATATGAGAATCCTATCCTCTTTGACCAATTTTGGCTCCTTTTGGGTTTAGCCGGGCGAATTGTCGATCTGGCCACTTTTCGCGCATTCCGAGCCCTATTTCCAGCTACCTTCGATTTGAACCTTCTCGGGCCCTTTCCTACAATTCCATGCCCACAACCATCGTTGGTGGGGCCCGTTCTCAATACGAATAAACGCATAAATTCCCCCATAGGAGCTGGCCATGAGCATCCGCATTGGCATCAACGGTTTCGGTCGCATTGGACGCAACGTCTTTCGTCTTATGATGAAACGTTCCGACGAATTTGAAGTTGTCGGTATCAACGATCTCGGCGACGCTAAAATGCTCGCTTACTTGCTCAAGTACGACTCCGTCCACGGCGGTTTCGACGGCGAAGTTGAAGGAGGCGAAGGCAGCCTCATTGTCAACGGCAAGACCATCAAGATCACAGCTGAGCGTGATCCAGCAAACCTCCCTTGGGGTGAGCTCAAGGCAGACATCGTCATCGAAGCAACAGGCATCTTCGCTAGCCGCGCTGCTTGCCAAAAGCACATCGACGCTGGCGCCAAGAAAGTCGTTCTGACAGTTCCAGCTAAAGACGAAATCGACAACACTGTTGTTCTCGGCGTCAACTGCGAAACACTCAGCGCTGACCAAAAGATCGTCTCAAACGCATCATGCACAACAAACTGCTTGGCACCGATGGCCAAAGTGCTCAATGACACTTTTGGTATCAGCCATGGTTTGATGACGACTGTTCACGCCTACACCAATGACCAACGCATTCTCGACGTCTTGCACAGCGACCCACGTCGTGCTCGCGCGGCTGCTCAAAACATCATTCCAACAACAACTGGCGCTGCCAAAGCTGTTGGCATGGTTATCCCTGAGTTGGCTGGCAAGTTGCACGGTATGTCGATGCGCGTGCCTGTCCCAGACGGGTCATGCGTCGACCTCGTTGTTCACTTGAAGAAGAACACCACAGTTGACGAAGTGAACGCCGCCTTCAAGGCGGCTGCATCCGAAGGACCTCTCAAGGGTTTCCTCGGTTACACCGAAGACGCCATCGTTTCTTCTGACGTCATTGGCCAAAGTTACAGCTCATGGATCGACGGCAAGTCGACCATGGTCATGGAAGGCAACATGGTCAAGGTCATCAGTTGGTACGACAACGAAATGGGCTATAGCAACCGCGTGTGCGATCTCGCGGCTAAAATGGCTTAGTTTGCTCGTTCAACTAAACTGATTCTGCTCGAGCCTCGACCATAACCAGTCGGGGCTCGGCTTACTTTAAGGATGAGTCATGTCGAAACTATCTGTCGTTGATCTTGATTTCAAAAACAAGCGCGTCTTGATGCGCGCTGACTTCAATGTCCCTCTCGATGCCAATGGTGAAATCACCGACCCGAATCGCATCGACTCATCTTTGCCAACGATCAAGCTCATCTTGGAAGGCGGCGGTAGGCTCGTCCTCATGAGCCACCTTGGACGTCCCAAGGGCGAAAGAAATTCGAAGTTCTCTTTGGCTCCTGTTGCCAAAGCGCTCACCGAACGCCTTGGCTTTGAAGTGAAACTTGTTGATGACCTACTAAGCGACGACGCCGAAACAGCCGTCAATAATTTAGCTGAAGGTGAAGCACTTCTCTTAGAGAACGTTCGCTTCTATCCAGGTGAAACAAAGGGTGATCCCGAGCTTTCAAAATCAATGGCCCGTCTCGGTGACATCTTTGTCAACGACGCCTTTGGTACCGCTCATCGCGCCCATTGTTCGACAACCGGAATTGCCGCACATCTCACCGCAGCTGCCGGGCTACTTCTTAAGAAAGAGCTCGACGTCTTTGGCGAAATCCTTGGTGAGCCAAAGCGGCCACTCGTCGCCATTCTTGGTGGCGCCAAAGTCAGCGACAAAGTGCTGGTGATCGACAACCTAATCAACGTCGCCGATGCCATCGTCATCGGTGGGGGCATGGCATATACCTTCCTCTCAGTCCAAGGCCACACGGTCGGCACGTCGCTTCTCGAAAAAGACGCATTTGACGTTGCTAAGAAGGCCTTGGCCAAAGCAAAGGAGAAGGGCGTCAAGTTCCTTCTGCCCGTTGACCACATCTGCGGCTCAGGCTTCAGTGCTGATGCCGAGGCCGTTGTCACGGGTGTCGACATCCCAGACGGTATGATGGGACTCGATATCGGCCCAAAGACAACCGCGCTTTACGAAGCCGAAGTCAAAAACGCCAAAACCGTCATCTGGAATGGGCCTATGGGCGTCTTTGAGTGGGAGCAATTCGCCGGTGGCACTAAGGCCGTCTGCCAAGCCTGCGCTGACTCAGACGCAATCACCGTGATCGGTGGCGGCGATTCAGCTGCCGCCGTAGCGAAATTCGGTATGGCTGACCTCATGTCCCATATTTCCACCGGTGGCGGTGCTAGTTTAGAACTCTTGGAAGGCAAAGATTTACCAGGATTGTCGGCCCTGACGGAAGCCTCCTAACTATGATTGCCGCCTAAAGTGCTGCAGTATCTTATTTTATGGCCGAAACTATGACTTTGACTATCGGTCAGGCATTTCGGCAGTTAGGATGTCGTGAGGTCTTATCCTGAGACCCGATGTCGAACTGGAAACGAGAGATCGCTTGTGACTGTGAAGATCGCCCCATCCTTGCTGTCAGCTGACTTTGCTCAGTTGTCGAGTGAGATCGCAGATGCCGAGCAGGCTGGAGCCGATTGGCTCCATCTGGACGTGATGGACGGGCACTTTGTGCCCAATATCACCTTCGGGCCGACCTTAGTGCAGACGATTCGGAAGATCACGAAGCTCTTCCTCGACACTCACTTGATGATCAGCCATCCCAGCGACTACGTCGAGCAATTCATCGACGCTGGTTCCGATATGGTCACCTTTCACATTGAGGCGGAAGACGACCCCAAGGAAGTCATCGCCAAGATCAAAGGTAAAGGGGCCAAGTGCGGCATGGTCATCAATCCTGATACCGATGCCAAAATTCTCGAGCCATTCCTAAACGACTTAGACATGGTCTTAGTTATGAGTGTGTTTCCAGGATTCGGCGGGCAAAGCTTCATGCCAGAAGTGCTGCCGAAGATCAAAGAACTCAGAAGCCTCGGCTTCAAAGGTGAAATCGAATTAGACGGAGGCATCAGCCCCAAGACCGCACCAGAAGCCATTGCTGCTGGTGCCACGGTCTTAGTTGCTGGGTCGGCCGTATTTGGCGCCACTGATCGGAAAGCGGCCATAGAGGCCATCCGTGGTGCAGACAAAGAAGAATGTTTGGGTAGGGTAGAAAATGGCGTGGAATAGATTTCGTCGCAAGAAGGACATGCCTGGTGGCTTGTGGATCAAGTGTCCAAGCTGCGAGACAATGCTCTTCAAAAAAGAGCTGACACGTAACCTTCGTGTTTGCACAGAGTGTGATCATCATTTTTCGGTCACAGGTAATCAGCGCATTAACATGACTGTTGACGGCGGCTCATTCACCGAAGAGTCACCGAATCTCTACACCATCGACCGCCTCGATTTCGTCGACAAAGAGCCCTACGGCGCCAAGCTCGAACGAAGCATGAAGAAAAGCGGTTCCACTGAAGCCGCTCTTTATGGCGCCTGCAGCATCAAAGGCCAGCCTTTGGTTCTTTGTGTTTTGGACTTCAGCTTCATCGGCGGATCGATGGGCAGTGTCGTTGGCGAAAAGGTCACCCGCGCAGTCGAACTCGCAACCGAAAAGAACCTCCCCGTCATTGTCATCTCGGCATCCGGCGGCGCCCGCATGCATGAAGGTGCTCTGAGCCTCATGCAAATGAGCAAGACCTCTCTTGCCATCGCCAGACACGCCAAAAAGGGCGGTCTTTACGTCTCAGTCCTCACCAACCCAACCACGGGTGGCGTGATGGCTTCCTTCGCCGCTTTGGGCGACGTCGTCGTCGCTGAGCCAGGAGCCCTCATCGGCTTCGCCGGCCCTCGAGTCATCCAAGAAACCCTCCGCCAAACACTACCGGACGGTTTCCAGCGCTCAGAATTCCTCCTCGAACGCGGTTTTCTCGACAAGATCGTCCCCAGGGCCGAAATGCGCGAGAAACTCGCCAGTCTCTTAGACTATCTCTGGACCTACAAAGCCGGAGAGTTGATTCCAGAGGGGCAGTGGGAAGACCCGACCTTCCCTGCTTCTGAAGAGGAAGAAGAGGCCAAAGTCGAGGGTAAAGAAGCCCAAGAAGAGGCCAACAAGAAGTCCTAACCAAAAAAAACCGACCCAATTGGCTAAAAGCATTCAGTTTTATCCTTGAGCGACCGAAATCGGTGAATAGAATTGGCTCGCGTTGGAGGTCAATGGTCAATCCATAACCCCTTGCGCAAAGACAATTAATCCCCGGTAGCTCAATTGGTAG
>JBLINQ010000236.1:0-5897 GCA_047639315.1 Planctomycetota bacterium | reverse complement strand
TTGTGAAGCATTTCGATGAGCTGCGAATCGCCGGAAACCTGCCGGCAAAGGACCAGCTTAGCCAGGAGTATTTTTCTCAGTTCAACCAGGAACTTGTGAAGATAGTTCGTTGGCATTCCAGATGATCGAGTACCGGATCAGGTCAAAATCTCCGGCCATGCATACGGTGTCAGGTTCATGGGCGTAGCGTGCAAAATTTGGCCGACGTTGATTCGTAGCCAGATGTTGCACTGTGCATCCCGTTTATCCAATCCGATGACCTAAGCCGCGTTTCAGCCTCGCGAATTTCGATGATATCTCGGAGCGAATTGCTTGGCGAACGACTCGGCGATGACGTTTCGCAAGTGCCAGCAAACCGCGGCTGTTGCTTTTCGGAACTGACGGATAAGCCGTGACTCAACGGCGCGATGATAGCGGTGATGCAAGCTGCCGAGGACTGGAGGCGAAACGAGGGCACCAACAGATTCATTTGATCGTGGTTCTGGCGAGTCATTACCAATCGACAAATGCTCTCGCGATTCGTTGTAGTTCCGAGATTTCTTTGAAGGACACTTTGTCGATTCACGACTTGGCTGGCCCTACAACGCACTTTTTCAAGTTGGTCATTTGACCAATTTCGGTTGCAACTACGTGCGTAAGTCCGCAATTCTACGTCGGTCAATAGGCCGATTTGCATGACCTCTTGAAAAACCACCCAACGGCCATGAAATACGACCTGAGAACCATTTGAAGCGATTTTATGTGTTGACCGATTGGCGCTTCACACCGACGAGGCCGCAAGTTTGAGTCTTGATATTTGGGTACAAAAAAAGACCCTGGTCGGATGACCAGGGTCTTTTCTTGAGAGTGGAGAATACCGGGCTCGAACCGGTGACCTCTACAATGCCATTGTAGCGCTCTCCCAGCTGAGCTAATCCCCCTCTGAGCGGCGAAATATACCAGCAGCTCTATCGGGCTTCAAGTTTGAGACCCAACGAATCTTGAATGTCGCTTCAATTGCCTCTAAGAGGCGATTATTTGGCCTGGGAAGCGAATAGCCGGTAATCCAGATTTGGGAAAATAGCGTCCTGTTTCTCCCAAGTATCTAGAAGATCGGTATTTGGAGCACTTTCGTCGAGGAGGTCTTCCAGGGCGAAGAAGCGGTGAACATGGTCCCGAAAGCGCTTTTCTGCGTACCAGGTGGAGGTTTCCATAGTCAAGATAAACGACCAATCACTGGATTGTGCCAAGAGGAGTTCTCGACCCATTTGCCGTAGAATTCGTGCTGCCAGGCTGTCTTTTGGGAAGTCCCGCTTGGCCAGGAGCGCCATGCGCTCTTCCATTTGATGGAGGTGGGGCCAAAACCACTGATTCTTGTCGTTGAGCCAGACTTTGTAGAACCCGTCTTCACCCCAAGAGCATGCTCCGATTTCTGCTGTCGGAGTCGTTTCGTTCTTGGCCATGACCTCGCTTGGGGTGCAGAGATCGAATGTCGCCTCATCACCGATTTCGGCTGCTTGCCGGAACATCTCTTCCAAGAACCAAGGCCCCTCATACCACCAATGGCCGAAGAGCTCGGTGTCGAATGGAGCGGTGATACAGATTGGCTCGTTTAGGATGCCATTCTGGTGTTTGATTTGCTCGCCACGGTTGAAGAGGAAGTTGCCGGCATGGGTGGCCGCCCGTTCTCTGGCAACGGATGGTGAATAGAGCTCTTTTTCGTGCAAGGGAACATCACCCGTGATGCGGTGATACTTCATGCCGATGTTACGCCGAACGCCGTCCTGCTTGAGAAAAGGTTTTATGAAGCGATAGTCAGCATCATAGCCGATGTCACGGTAGAGCTCGCGATAGTCAGGGTCTCCTGGGTAGCCAACGACTGATGACCAAATTTGTTGGGAACACTCGGCGTCACGACCAAAAGCAGTCAGTCCGGCGCGAGTCTTGATCGGTCGAAAACTCTGGGTGTCGGGCGTCGGCTCGGCCCCGGTCAGGCCGTGGGTATCTAATATTGTGTACTCAATGCCATGTTCGAGCAGAAGCGCATCCATGCCAGGACGATAAGCACACTCAGGTAACCAGAAGCCCTTCGGCGCCACGCCGAACGTGTCTTTGTGGAGTTCTACGCCGAGAGCGATCTGCGCTCTGACCGCAGTATCTGATTCGAAGAGAGGCAAGAAACCATGAGTCGCGGCACTGGCGATAATCTCGATCAGCCCCAACTCAGCGAAGCGCCTAAATCCAGCGGTGATGTCGCCATTGCAAGCATGGAAGAACTCACGCATCTGGCCAAATCGAAGCTGATAGTGACGAGCAGACTCCAAGCGAAGTCGATCGCCAGCCTGCCGCTTGACCTCCAAGTCAGCCAATTCGATGCGCTTATCCAAGTACTTCTCGAACTTCGCCATCAGAATCGGCGAGCGAAGCATGTGGATCAAGGGCGGCGTCATCGAGAACGTCAAACGGAAAGGAACCTTGTCGGTCCACAGATCGTTCATGATGAAGACCAATGGAAGGTAGGTTTCTGTGATGGCTTCGAACAGCCAATCTTCTTCCAAGAAGTCGTCATGCTCTGGATGGTTGACGTACGGCAAGTGAGTGTGAAGAACGATGCACACTGAGCCCTTTTGATCGGTCATTCGTGCGGCACCATGAGTTTGGGAGTTCGGACGGTATTAGAGCTCAGGATTTTCGTCTTAGGGAAGTCGGTCGTCTGCATGAAGAGATCACATCGATAACGCTGATTTGGATCGACAGAAACGAACCAGTTCTTCGCCATGCCCTCTACTTCAAGTTCCCACGAGGTATGTTGGTCAAGATTCTCGATCACCAGAGTCCAGGTTGATTCCCATTTTTGCTGCTCGGAAAGAGAATCCAAGATGGCTGAGCCGCGTGGTCCTTGAACTTCCCAGTACACCCAGATGTTTTCGGGATCCTTAATCAACAACCGGAGCGTGTCTTTCTTGTAAAAGACGGGAATGATCGCTTGATCGTCGGGCAAAGTCGCTGTCGGCTCGAGGCGCATATGAGACAGAAGTTCGGGCTCACGTTCTCGCGCGCGACGCATCGAGATGGCCTCTTCATAAACCCGCAGGTACTCCTTGGCACCTTCGTCCCAGCCCCAATCTTGTTGCATGGCATTTTGAACCAGGCGCTTCCAGGTGCCGCCACGTCGGTAAAGTGTCAAAGCGCGCTTGGTAATCTCAATGAATGCCTTGGAGCTGGCGGCCGTGAAGACAAATCCGGTTGCTTCGTTGATGTTACCGGCCTCGTAAGGAACGACGGTGTCAGCCAAGCCACCTGTTTCACGCACGATCGGGATCGTTCCGTAGCGCTGTGAGATCATTTGGTTGAGCCCACATGGCTCATAACGCGATGGCATCAAGAAAATGTCAGAGCCAGCTTCAAGCAAGTGGGCCAACGCTGGGTCGAATCGAAGCGCAGCTCCAACACGTCCCGGATACTTCTTGGCCGCTTCTTGGACTGCATTTTCGACGTCTTCATCCCCCTGGCCCAAGATCACGAGCCGTAAGTCGCGTCGTCTGGCGAAGAGGACCGGGAGCGAGTCGAGAATGATATCGATGCCTTTTTGCCAAGTGAGCCGGGCAATCACCCCTAAGAGCGGACCATCGCTGGCTTCGAGTTCAAAGGCTTCCAAGAGAGCCTTCTTATTGGCTTTCTTGCCGTCCATGTCATCGATTGTGAAATGATGGGGGATGAACTTGTCCGTCGCTGGATTCCACTCCTCTGGATCTAAACCATTGGGGATGCCGTGGAAATGTTCGCCACGGGCTTCGAAAACGGCCTCTAACCCTTTGCCTTGATCGCGGCTTCGCAACTCTGTGGCGTAGCGTTTCGACACGGTCGTGACGCGCTCGGCGAAAATCGTACCTGCTTTCAAGAGGTTGATCTCGCTGCCCTGAAGCATGTACCAGTCGCTCAACAAGTCGGTGCGTAGTCCACTTCGCCGATAATCCTCAACCGACATTCGCCCTTGAAATGCAGCGTTGTGAATTGTCAGCACGCACGCTGTGTCGGCGCAATCTTCGTCAAAGAAGTACTCGGATCGATAAAGAGCGGGGACGAGAGCACTGTGCCAGTCATGAACGTGGACCAAGTCTGGCTTGAAATTGAGTCTTTGGCTCGCCGGATGGATGGCCGCGCTAAAGTAGAGCCACTTCAAATCACCAAGGCCGGTGGGGCCTGGCTCAGTGCCGTAGATCGAATCTTCATTCTCGAAGAAGTCAGGATTCTCGATCAAGAAGACCGGCACATCTTTGGGATCGGTGTCCAATGCAAGCAGATTGAATGGTCGGTTCTCACCGCCAAAGGTCATCGGGACACTCTGAGCCACCGTTTTCAGGGGTCCCAGAGATTCTCTCATGGAGCGATGAAGTGGGGTGATAATGCGCACGTCGACATCAAGTGCCATGAGTGCCTTTGTCAATCCCGCCGAGACCTCGCCCAATCCTCCGACTTTAGAGAATGGAGCTAACTCCGGCGTGACAAAAAGGACGGATGTGTTGTCGATATCTGTGTTGGCCATAGGGGGCCGACGATAACCCTCTTGACCAATTTGCGAAAGGTGACCTTCTATGGAAATCGTCAAGGTTGATGGTTGGGAGTTGGTACTTGACGAAATAGAATTGACAACGCTCAAGCCGATTCCAAGGGTCGCCCAAGAGGATCCAGCAGGGCTTGATGCACTTCCACACTCTTTGCCCGTGATTTCCAAAGGTGAATAAGATGAAAATCGGTTTATTGGTTGGTCGTGAAGAGTCTTTTCCAAGAGTCTTCTTGGAGAGAATTGAGGCACTTGATCGTAAAGATGTCACAGCAGAACTCATCGAGCTCGGTGGCACACGCCACAATGAGTTGGCTGAGTACGATGTCATCGTTGATCGTATCTCTCACGAAGTTCCGTATTACAAATTAGCACTCAAGCAGGCCCAATTGGCCGGTACTCGAGTGATCAACAACCCATTCTGGACGACCGCAGACGACAAGTTCTTCGGTTACTCATTGGCCGACCGTTTAGGACTCGCGATCCCACGCACGGTTTTGTTGCCAAACAAAGAGCACAGCGAAGATGTCGCACCAGAAACGCTTCGTAACCTCATGTATCCTATCCCATGGGAAGATCACATGGAGTGGGTCGGGTTGCCAGCATTCCTAAAGCCAGCCACAGGTGGTGGTTGGAAGCAAGTCGATCAGGTTCACAGCATTGAAGAGCTGATCCACTGCTACGATCAGTCCGGCAGTGAGACCATGGTGGTCCAACAGTCCATCGAATTCGATCGTTACATCCGCTGCTTCTGCTTCGGCGGCAAAGACGTGATTATCACTCGCTATGACGTGGTCAATCGCTGCTACTTGCCACTCGATGATGACTATCTCACCAAGGCCGAGACCAAGCGCGTGACGAGCGATTGCCGTAAGATCAACCAGGCGTTGGGTTACGACATCAATACAGTCGAGTTCGCTTTCGAAGACGGCGTTCCTTACGCCATTGACTTCACCAACTTTGCGCCGGACATGGAATATTGGTCGGTCACACCTGTTTACTTCGACCGCATCCTCGATGCCGTTGTCAAACTCGTGTTGAGCGCTGGCAAGGTGAAGTACAAGAAGTTGGAAGCTTCTGCATTCGTTGCCGGTGGCGAATCGAAGCCGGTTAAGAAGCCAGCAAAGAAGGCGGCCAAGAAAACTTCAACGAAGAAAAAGGTTGCCAAGAAGAAGGTTGCAGCCAAAAAGAAGGTCGCGAAGAAAAAAGTCGCCACCAAGAAGAAGACTACAGTGAAAAAGAAGACTGCCACCAAGAAAAAAGTGGCCAGCAAGTCAAAGAAGAAGACGACCAAGAAGAAGGCAACGACTAAGTAACCCTTAGACCTCGCCTATCGAAACAAAGACGCCCCCAG
>JBLINQ010000235.1:0-5949 GCA_047639315.1 Planctomycetota bacterium | reverse complement strand
GACTCGGTGACACCCTTCCACGATTTCTCTGGTGTCCTGTTTCGTACGGCGGCAGATCCTAAGAGTCCGCTTAATCCCTTCTCACCGGAATCGCAGGATGCGCGAGACAACGCGACTGATGTGGTCCGGCTCGTGCTCGATGGGGCTAAACAGAAGACCCCCAAAGGTATGGAAGAAGACCTTCCCAACCTCGTTTGGCTCTATGAAATGTCCATCATCCTCTTTTGGATTCACGACGATAGCTTGGGATTCGCAAGAACATACAAGCTGATTGATCGCACTTCCGACATTGTCGCGAAGGTCATCGGTTTGCTGGCGAATCCGCTTCTGGCACCCATTCGCAAATCGACAATAAAGCTCCTATCAGAACTACGATTCGCTCTTCCACAATCTGGGGCCGAGGTTCCGAAGAGCTAAGGTTGATCTCTTCACCGTAGTCCCCTCGACAGTCGAGCCACGGCCGCTATGATG
The DNA here is from genome assembly GCA_047639315.1 of Planctomycetota bacterium. Taxonomy (GTDB): domain Bacteria; phylum Planctomycetota; family DRQF01; genus S139-23. The sequence goes on along the minus strand of JBLINQ010000235.1, from coordinate 5,478 downwards.
AGCTGCTCAAGCGCCACAATTGATGGCGGCACGGTTGACTCAAGGGAAAGGCCCAGGCACTCGCAATGTACTTCATGACCCCTCATCGACATGTCGGCTTAGTTTTTGGCCTCTTGGTTACTCTTGGATTGACCTCGACTCATCTCGTGGCTCAAATGCCCACAAAGACCGCCGTTCGCTCGCCACAGATCCAGGCGCTGCAACTTCTCGATATATTCGAATTGGAGTTTGCCTCTGACCCGCAGATCTCGCCAGACAGCAAGACCACTGCCTACGTTCGAAATTACTATGACATCATGACTGATCGTCGGCGTCAGCAGATTTGGGCAATCGAGAAGGATGGAAGTCATCTTCCCTTGTTGCCCGGGCTTGCCAATGCCTCGTCGCCACGATGGTCTCCAAATGGAAAACGCTTAGCGTTTATCCAGGCCAACGAGCACGGCAAGAGTCAGGTCTTTTGTCACTGGTTTGAAAAGAACCGGACCGGGGAATTGTCGCGGCTAACAGAGTCACCCGGTAACTTGCGTTGGAGTCCTGACGGCAAGTGGCTGTCCTTCATCATGAACGTTCCCGCAAGAAGCGAGGCCTTTGTCACGCCACCAGCTAAGCCTGAAGGGGCGGTCTGGGCTGACCCACCTTCAGTGATTACGACTTTGAAGTACCGTGCCGACGGTGGCGGTTATTTGAAAGGCGGACATTCTCACCTATTTGTCCTATCGGCCGATGGTGGCACACCACACCAAGTCACCTCGGGCGACTTTCAGCATGGTGGGAGTTATTGCTGGACGCCTGACTCCAAGGCGTTCATCTTCTCGGCGAACCGGCGGAAAGATGCCGATTTCCAGCCGCGTAATAGTGAGCTCTATGAAGTCACAATCAAGACAGGTGTGATCAAACAACTGACCACAAGGAACGGCCAAGATAGTAACCCAGCGATCTCAAAAGACGGTTCCCTGATTGCCTATGTCGGCTCTGACGACAAGATGTTGGGGCATCAAAACGCACAGCTTTACCTCATGAATCGAGATGGTTCAGAGCCGCGCCTCGCTCATACTGGGATTGACCGCGGCATTAGCAACTTGGTTTGGGTTGAGCAGCAGGATGGTTTCGCCTTCACCTACGATGATCAAGGAAACAGCAAGCTTGGCTTGTGGCAGAAAGACGGAACCACCAGGACTCTATCCCAGAATTTGGGCAGCAACGCCGCTGGGCGTCCCTATGGCGGGGCCGAACCATGCAGTGTTAGCCAAGATGGTGTTCTCGCATTCACAGTCACAACACCAGATCGTCCAGGAGAGGTGGCGCGTCTTGTTCCAGGAGAAGAAACACAGCGCCTTACTGATCTGAATAGCGATCTGCTCGCCCGTCGTTCTTTGGGCGCGGTAGAGGAAATCCGATTCAAGTCGAGCCATGACGATACAGAGATTCAAGGCTGGCTGATCAAGCCACCTCATTTTGATTCGAAGAAGAAATACCCCCTTATTCTCGAAATCCATGGTGGTCCATTTGCCAACTATGGTGACCGATTCTCGGCAGAACTACAATTGTACGCAGCTGCGGGTTATGTCGTTCTTTATCTCAACCCGAGGGGTAGCACGAGTTATGGCGAAGATTTCGCCAACCTCATCCATCACAATTATCCGGGCAATGACTACGATGACTTGATGAGTGGGGTGGACGCCGTGATCGCCCAGGGTTTCGTCGATAAAGAGTCACTTTTTGTCACTGGCGGAAGTGGAGGCGGAGTGCTGTCGGCATGGATCGTTGGCAAAACGAATCGCTTCAGAGCCGCAGTTGTCGTGAAGCCTGTGATCAACTGGTACAGCTTTGCTCTGACCGCTGACTCTTACAACTACTTCTACAAGTACTGGTTTCCTGGGTTTCCCTGGGATCATCCCGAGGCCTACATGAAACGGTCACCCATCTCACTTGTCGGCAATGTCAAAACGCCAACGATGTTGATGACTGGAGTGGTAGATTACCGCACGCCGATGAGTGAAACGGAGCAGTTCTATCAAGCGCTAAAACTTCTCAAAGTTGAAGCGGCGCTGGTCAGGATTCCCGGAGCATCCCACGGAATTTCCGCTCGCCCCAGTCATCTCATTGCCAAAGTGAGCCATGTTCTCAAGTGGTTTGAGAAACACAAAAAGTAGGCGACCGATTGAGGCTATGAAGTTTTTCTCGTGGCGCACCAGATACAGGAGACAAGTGCATCTCGTGAGCCCTCTTGCCACAAGAATGATTTTTTGTCTTGATGACGTTGCCGGAAGAATTGGCGAAGGTCGCCGTACTCGCCCTCTTGTAGCCAGCGAAGTTTCCAGCTCTTGATCGATAGGTCGTAGTCTTTTCCGAGCTCTCGCAAGAAACGAGGGTCTGGCAGAGAGTGTTGAAAGAAGAGAATCTGGCCGCCTTTCGTCTGCGAATTCAGAATGCCATGGAGTGCTTCGGACAAGAGCGCGTTGCCATCTTTTCCGCCGTTTTGACCCATTGGCAATGCCTCTGAATTGTCTGGCGTTGGCTTGTGAGGGAGATTCGCCAAGATGAGGTCAAACTTCTCATGTGCTTTGATCGGATCAAATAGAGATCCGAAGCGAATATCGAGCTTGACCCCATTTTCGGTCGCATTGCGTTCCGACAGTCGAATCGCCTCCGGGTCGAGGTCTGTCGCGATTACGTTCGCTCCCGCCATGGCGGCTTGGATTCCGAGTAACCCGGTGCCACAGCCCAAGTCGAGGACCTGTTTCTCTTTCAACTGTGGGATCATTGTTGCCAACTCGAAGGCGACAGAATAAGTGGCGTGATCGGAGCCAAGAGCACCATTTGGGAAATCGTGCTCGACGACCAGCGGAAAGCCCAAGTTGGTGTGTTTGCGGGGTCTCTCGCCAGGCGGCAATAGTTGCTTGTCGTGGTCGGGTTCCCGCACAATAGTGCCGCTGAGATCCACCTGGACTTTTGCCTCGCGAAGGTAATTACCAAATGCTTCAAGTGGAGCTTGCATCAGATCCTCAGTTGTTCCGGGGCCATGTTGACATCGTCCGACATGATTGCAGATTATGCCATCGAATCATAGCAAGAACGTTCATTGCAATCGCAGAGCGGTTGAGCGACATTAGTTAAATATGGTGCCGAGTTAAATCGGTTCCTTTCGTTTGATCGATAATGAGCAGGATTATCCCATGCGTATTGGCACTGTCGTCGCCCTTGTTGTCATCATCGGTGCAGGCATCTACTTTTGGACAGACACCGAGAGCGAGTTAGCCCCTTCCCCTCCGCCACTCACAGGCAATCCCTATCAAGATGACCTGCGCCATTTGACATGGTTGCTGAGCAACAATTGGTCGTGGCTCGAAATGCGGCAAGAGCAAGGTCTTGATCTCGAAACCCTTGAAGAAGAGTGCATGCAGATCGTCGATGCAGATCCGACAGATCGTGGCTTCTCCTTGGCGCTACGGCGATATGTTGCTGGGATTCATGATGGTCATGGCAGCTCACGACTGAAAGATCTGGATCGCGAACTGAGCAAGCGCTGGCCTTTTTCTTTGGTTGAAGCCAAGGAAGGCTTGATGGTCGACGGTATTGATCCCGCAACATTTTCAGCAAGGACACTTCGACCTGGCGACCTTGTTCTCATGATCGACGGGCAATCCGTCGAGGACGTCATCGCTGAACAGGAGAAATTCGAATTCGCGTCGACGAAGGGAGCACGAAGGCGCCGAGCGATTGAGCAGTTGACAAAATGGACGGACAAGGAATCATTTGAACTAAAAGTGCACCGGGTCGGCCGTCCTGAGCCGGAGTCTATTCGGGTCATGAGTGCGCCGAAAAGCGCGCCCGTACCGCATAGATCTTGGCGCCACCTGCCCAAGACTTTCAGAATAGTCGACGAAAACACCGCCTACTTTTGTCCGGGTAATTTTTCACCCTTGGGTAAGGGTTTTAAGGCAGCGACTGCAGACGAGCGCGAAGCCATGTTGCAAGCTCAATACCAGGAGTATCGAGATACCATGAGGCAATTGGTGCGGAAGCGAAACCTGATTCTGGATTTGCGCGCTAATCCGGGCGGAACAGACCTCCTTGGACAAGCACTGGCTCTTCATCTCTTAGAACCAGGATTCCGTTATTACCGACTTACGAGTAAGTGGCGTTCGAAGTGGCGTACGGTATCGTGGACGACGATCGACGACGTAGGCTTTGGCACACCGAAATTTGGTGGCAAGGTGATCTGCCTCATTGATGAGAAGACGTTTTCGGTTTCCGACAATCTGGCGTGCTGCTTGAGAGACTGTCATCCGGATATCGTCTTTGTCGGACAGCCAACGGGGGGCGGCAGCGGAGCGCCAAGGAAATTCATCTTGCCCTCGACTGGCGCTGAAGTGCGGTTTTGCACGATGCAGGTCAAAGCGCCCAATGGAGAATTCGTCGAAGGCAATGGCGTTCATCCGGATTTGACAATTCGACCATCTGTGCACGAGCTATTAGCCCATAGTGACGTGGTCTTAGAAGCGGCTATGAAGCTGTTGGATTAGGTTGTTTCCTGCTGATTCCCTTGCTGCTATGGCTGTCGGTTGTGTCCTAAGAATTTCCAAGAATCAGCATTCGCTTCTGGCCGGACCCAAGGTACTTGGTCGCGAGCCGCATCTAATTGCGATAAGTGGTGGGCACCATGGTCATGAATGAGTTGGGCCCATTGCCACCCATTCATCGGACCCTTTTCGGGATGCAGTGAAACACCCTCCAGGCTCGCCTCTGGCAAATTCGCAAAATGATATATCACGACTCCTCTCGAACCTGAGAATAGCGCGCCACTGACCGAACCAGGACGACTGGCATAGTTAAGATTCTCAGCCCATCGACTCTCGTCGAAGCCTTCAACCGCACCACCTGTCTCCGCAATGGCACGTAAGAAACGCCACGCGTTTATCATCTCGACATCGGCGAGATGCGCTAATACCTCACGAATTGACCATTTGCCCGTCCCGTATCTTAAGTCAAGAAAGGAGTCTGAAACTGCAGCGTGGGCCTCAATTTGGGCTCCTGTTGTCTCAAGTAGGGTGACCAGGTCTTCTCGCGTCATAGATGAACCTCGGCTAACAAATCGAATGTATAGGATTGGGGCTTCAATGAATTCATGGGAACCGTGGAAATGCACGGTTCAAGAGAACTTACCACATTGACCTTGTCGCCGAGGGGTGAAGTGGCCAATCGAGGAGAATGACTTGCTCTCAATACCCGACAAACCTGGATTCACATTGTTCAGGTCAGGTCTTCGAACTCCTATGCCGATGGCTGTCTAACCATCGAGTACCTTGGGGTCGTGTCGTCCGGGCTTAAGATTGGCGGAACTTTCAATTTAGCGAAGCAACAACTTCTTGTTGATGGGCTTGGACAAATAGCCGTCGGCCCCGGCATCTCTTGCATTCTCCCGCCATTGCGGCCTTCTTGTCCAGTCACAACAAGGATGGTTGTGTCCTTGAACGA
>JBLINQ010000234.1:0-5963 GCA_047639315.1 Planctomycetota bacterium | reverse complement strand
AGACGCGACTCCAGCAATCGTCCCTGCAGCGATTGAATGATCGCCTCCCAAGAAGACGGGCAAAGATCCCCTGTCTTTTGCGTCCTTTGCAACGTCGTGAAGGCGGCTGCAGACCTCAACAATCTCATCAATGTATTTTGCGCTGCTCTCGTCCTTGGGCAACGTGACGCGGCTGCGAAGATCAACTTCCCCACGATCAAGGACCTCATGGCCTAAGGCTTCAATCTTGGAGCCAATGCCTGCAATTCTGAGCGCACTCGGCCCCATATCCACACCACGCAAATTCGCACCAAGGTCCATGGGAACACCAAATATCTCAACTTGCATGATTAATCCGTTTATTCTCAATTGACTGGGGTCTGCATAATGAGCCCCGCTCCATTTAGCGGGCCGTCTCGTCGATAGTGTAATGATAGGATCCTCTTTCACCAATGGTCCCAGTCCGATCCTAATCGGAAAATGACACCCATTGACTAAGAGAAAATATCCAACCTGGTTGTTCGGAAAGCGAACATCAGCACAAGAAAGACTGGTATGGACAAAAGAACTCTAAAAACTGACGAGATCAACGCTGCCCTGGGTCGCTTGAGCGATTGGGAGTTCGTCGGCGGTAAACTCTGTCGGGAGTTTCGTTTCCGTGATTTCAGTGAAGCATTTGGCTTCATGACACGGGTCGCACTTGTGGCCGAGAACATCGGACATCACCCAGAATGGTCCAATGTCTACGGAACGGTCAAAGTTGAGTTGTTCACTCACGATGTCAACGGGATCACTGACTTTGATTTGACCATGGCCGGGAAAATGGACGTTTTCGCCGCTCCGCTTCTCAAAGCAGTTGACTGCTTCGAGTGATCTAATTCTCACCTTCTTTTTCATCTGACTTCAAACGTGCCTGCTCCAAACTAGCGATTTGGGTCGCGACTCTTTTCCCAGTCTCAGCCTTCTAACCCAGTTCCCGGGAAACCTGATTCAACACCATCCGAAAACCTTCAACTGAATCAGACTTCCGTGCGAAAGTTGCTGCGAGTTGAGCATTCAGAAGAACTTTCCACTTCTCGGTAGGGACCCGACAGTTCCCTGGCGCTTCTTCGCCCCAATTGTGTCGGCACGAACACAAATCTTGTTGGCGATAAGAGCATTCAAGAAATGCTTGAGACTGCCCTGGCCTCGATCTTTAAAAGTGCATTACCTCCATGAGAACACTCTGGAGTACATCTTCACTATCGAGGTATTGTCGCAGTCCTGGTCCTAAGCGACATCAAGGGGCGAAAAGGAGCTCGTCGAGATAACGACCGTAAGCTCGATCCAGGCTTCAGTGTCGCCCGCCTGAATACTGGCAATTATCTATTTGGTTATCTCAACTTGATCTGGTGACGAATCCATGCCCACATCATAGAGGAAGACTATGGCTGGGGCGACGTGATTCTCGGCGCCTCATGAGACGCCGAGAATCTATCGTCACTAACCCATGAATGGGTAGCGGTAGTCAGTTGCCGGAACGAAGGTTTCCTTGATTGTCCGTGGCGAGCACCAACGGAGCAGGTTCAGCTTGCTGCCAGCTTTATCATTCGTTCCGGAGGCGCGGCCGCCACCGAATGGTTGTTGGCCAACAACAGCCCCTGAAGGCTTGTCATTGATGTAGAAATTGCCAGCGGCATTCTTCAAAGCATGCGCCATGCGCACGATCTCATGTCGATCCTTACATATGATCGAACCGGTCAATGCGTATGGTGACGTGGAATCACAGATCTGCAACATTTCATCCATCTTGTCGTCGTCGTAGGGAAGAACCGTTAGGACTGGCCCAAAGATCTCTTCGCACATTGTCTTGAACTGTGTGTTCTCAGTGACAATGACAGTCGGTTGAATGAAGTAACCGGTCGAGTCGTCATACTCGCCGCCGCAGATGATCTTGCAATCGTCTGCTTGTTTGGCGAAGTCGATGTACTCACAGATCGATTTGAATGCCTTGCGGTCAATGACGGCATTCACGTAGTTGGAGAAGTCATCAACGGGCCCGACTTTGATTGTCGCAATATCATCCACCAAGATCTTCATCGTTTCATCAAAGATCGAACGTGGAACGTAGGCGCGACTTGCTGCCGAACATTTCTGTCCTTGATATTCGAACGAGCCGCGCAAGAGCGCAGTCGACAAAACTCTTGGGTCAGCACTTGGGTGAGCAAAGACGAAGTCCTTGCCACCAGTTTCACCACAAATTCGTGGGTAACTCTTGTAGCGTTCAATGTTGTTGCCGATGTCACGCCACATGCCTTGGAAGACAGGTGTCGACCCGGTGAAATGGACGCCGGCCAAATCTGGGCTTGCGATAACGGCAGGACCAATTTGGCTACCGCTTCCGTGAACCATGTTGATGACCCCTGCAGGCAACCCGGCCTCTTCCAGAAGTTTCATCAAGTAGTACGCAGAGTAAGTCGCTGACGAGGCTGGCTTCCAAACAACTGTGTTGCCCATCAATGCGGGGGAACTCGGAAGGTTACCGGCGATGGCCGTGAAGTTGAATGGAGTAACGGCGAAGACGAAGCCTTCCAGTGGACGTTGCTCAACGCGATTCCAGCATCCTGGACTGGAAGCCGGCTGCTCTTCGTAGATCTCTTGAGCGTAACGCGCGTTGAATCGGAAGAAGTCGATCATCTCACAAGCTGAGTCGATCTCGGCTTGGAAGCAGTTCTTGCTTTGACCAATCATGGTCGCCGCGTTCAAAGTGTCACGCCATGGACCAGTAAGCAAATCAGCTGCTTTCAAGAAGACGGCGGCTCTTTGGTCCCAAGGAGCATCGGCCCAAGCAGCGGCTGCAGTCTTGGCTGCGGCTATGGCGGCATCGACATGTGTCTCATCACCTTGGTGACAGCGTGCCACGACACGCTGATGATTGTGCGGAGGCGTCACATCGACTGTCTTGCCAGTGAAAATATGTTCCCCACCAATAACCAGAGGGATCTCGATCACCTCGGACTGCATCTCTTTGAGACGCTTGGCCAATGATAGGCTTTCAGGGCTGCCCGGTGCGTAGCTTTTCACCGGTTCATTGATAGGTGCTGGTGTCTGATAAAGGCTCATCGTCGTCTCCTGGATTACGATCGTTCTGGGCCCTCTTTTAGCACCAGAAACAACGCCACGCCAGCGCCGCCAGACGTCATATCGACCTCTTTCCACCAGATTACTCTGATCATTGCTCCCAAGACAATCGGTTGAAGTTCGCCCCCTTTAATTCTCCGTGATAAACTAACTTCACATAGTCGTGAACCTCGGAGACCAGGAGCCCCATGTCACAGCCCATTCGATATTATGCAGCCCTGTGCCAAGTGGACCAAAAGAACCCACAGAATCGCAGCGAAATGCGCCGGAATACGGCCAGTATGCTGCGTCTCATGGAACAGGCGGTGGTCGGATACCGGCCATTCCATGACATCAAACTTGTCGTTTTTCCCGAATTTGCTCACGCCGCTCCGGTTTACGGAGAAGTCCATGAGCTGTTAGAGCACCTTGCGCTGCCAGCGGACAACGAAGAAATTGCCTTGATTGCCGCCAAGGCGAAAGAGCTGAGTGTCTTCGTCCAAACAGGAAGCTTCCTTGAGGTCGACCCCCAATGGCCAGACGTGGTTTTCAACACCACGCTTCTCATCAATGCCGATGGACAGGTGATTTCTCGATACCGCAAAGTAAACCCATGGATCCCTTGGGAAGTGCATGCCAGCCCCCATGATCTCCCTGACTACCCAGACGACCCCTTGCCTGTTGTGGACACCGAACTGGGACATTTAGCTGTGGCCACGTGTTACGACTGGCTCTTCCCAGAAGTGACCCGAACGCTTGCCCTGAAAGGCGCCGAAGTATTGATCCGGATTTCGGCCTACATGGACCCATGGGGCACAACAGAACCGATGAACTGGTGGACCCTGGTAAATCGAACCAGAGCAATCGAAAACACCGCCTATGTTTTGGGATGTAACCAGGGGGCGAGCGGATCTCACTATCCTCCATTCTCCTGGCCCGGCGGATCGATGGCAGTCGACTACGATGGAAGAATTCTCGCCGAAGCCACACCCGGGGCTGGTGAAAAGATTGTCGTCGCACCAGTCGATCTATCGAGTCTGCGAAGCGAGAGGCGGCGACGGATGGGCCATGACATGCGAGCTCATCATCGGGCTGAACTCTACGGCGTTTTGGCGCGTCCACAGTTCCCCGCTGAAACTGGTCCCAGTGCCAGAACTATTGAGACCAACAACGAACTTATCCAAAGATCAAAAGACGATCTGGAGCAGAACTAATGAGATTCCGATTGGCCACCCTTTCTGTGTCGGTTCTCTTCCTTGTCCTTTGTGGCTGCGGTGACGGTGACAATGGCACCGTCACCGAAATCTGCCCGCTCGACGACTCTCCTCTTGGCTGGGCCGAAGCATCGTCTCTCAACAACGAAGCCATCGTGTTGATGGATCAAGATGAAGTCGGGAAGGCGATCCTGATTTTCAAAGAACTGGCCGAAAGAACCAGTGGGCTCTTCGTTCCCCGCTTCAATCTCGCCATCGGCTGGCTCAACGCCCAGAACGTAGATCGTGAAGCACGGGAAGCCGAGATGGTCGAATCGGAGTCGCTGCTCCGGGAAGTCATGAAAGAGTTTCCAGATCGTGTCGAAGCTCCATACAGTTTAGCTGTCCTATTGGAGCATATGGGCCGAGATCAGGTTGAAATCGAGCGTCTCTATCAACGAGCACTCGAATTGGCCCCCTCGCATCCGGAATGTCTCTATCGCATGGGCAAGTTCTACTTCCAAAAACGCCCTCCTGAATTAGAGAAAGCCGAGGCGCTGCTGCAACGAGCCTTGGAATTAGAAGGTCACTTCGCCAGTGCTTGGAACACTCTCTTTGCGACCTACCATCGGCTGAAGAAGAAAGACCAGGCCAAAGCCGCCATGGACGCATTCTCCTTCTATTCAGATTCCCTTCCCGAGCAGGGCAAGAAGTTGTCGTTGGTCTACAATTTCATGGGTGAGTACGGTTGTTGCATTCGCCAATTGGACATGCAGCCAGCGAGCGGGAATGAAGTCAAGCCCGAGTTGAGTTTTGCGCCACAAGAGTCGCGGCTTGCAATTCCAAAGTCTAACCCGAAGGGTTTCTCTAGCTCCCCAACGGCAGCAGATCTCGATCAAGACGGAAACTTGGAGATCTTTCATCATGGCAAACTCTACACGTGGGACGGCAAGACGTTCAGAGATTCAACTGCAACATGGGGGCTTGGCGACTTGACGGGAAGCAAGGGAGGCGTTTTCGCTGACTTAGATCATGATCAAGACTTAGACCTCATTGCCTTTGGCAGCTTCGGCATCAAGACTCTCCTGAATCAGGGAAAGACCCTGATCGAAACCAAGTTGTTGCCTTTGTCCTCGAAACCCATTGATTCTGTGCAAGTGGCAGACCTCGACCACGATGGCGACATTGACGTCGTCACCTCAGACTCGGTTTACTCGAATCTTCGTCCAACAATTTACGAAGCTGAGAATGTGACGAGGCCGGCATTCAAGACGATCCCTTGGACGGAAATCGATCCTGAAGGTAGTTCCTATGAGCACATTGTTTTAGTGGACGTGGATCGGGATGGCGATTTGGATGTCATTCGTTCATCCTCGACAGTCCCGGCCGTTCTTCTGCTCAATGATCGTCTTTGGCGTTTTCATCGGATCAAAGAAATCCCATTAGGCGGTGTTCGCGGACCTATAGCGATGGCCGACATCAATCAAGATGGTCTTCCAGATATCCTCGCGTCAGGGGATGCACCAAAGGGATTTGAGGCGAAGACTCTGCTCAATGGTTTTCCTGCTGCATTCAAACAAATGAGTTGGTCGTCAGACTTCACAAGTGCAAGTCGGCTTGTTGCGGCTGATGTGGATAATGACGGACGCCCAGACTTGCTATCGGTCGGCGAAAATCGAAAAGTAGCCGTCA
>JBLINQ010000233.1:0-5983 GCA_047639315.1 Planctomycetota bacterium | reverse complement strand
CCGAGCGACTTGACCGTTTTGCGAAACTCGGACCCGAACATTGCGTCGCGATCACGATGCAAGAATTTTGGTTCTTCGCCATCCGGAAATGCCTCGACGATTTGTCGTGCTGTCCATTCAGCGGTGGGGTTGGCGGTGACGTTAACGTGCTCAATCCGACGGCGGTCATGCGAGAGCACGACGAAGACGTAAAGCACTTTGAATGTAGCCGTTGGGACAGTGAAGAAGTCACAAGCTGCGCTGACTTTCATGTGGTTCTTCATGAACGTCCGCCAGCGTTGGACTGGTTCGATGGGGCGGTGCTTAACCATGCACTTGGCTACGGTCGTTTCGCACGCTTCGAATCCGAGCAGGGCCAATTCATCCGAGATGTGCGGTGCGCCCCAAAGCGGATTCTCTTTCGACATGCGCCGAATCAGCTGGATGACATTCATTGGAATTGGAGGACGTCCTGGCTTGGCCTTTGACTTTCGTCGCCAGTAATAAGCGAAGCCCCTACGATGCCAACGGACAACCGTTGAGACGCCCAGCGAAGGAAATGTCGTCCGCGACAAACGACTCGGCGGTTTGCTATCCTTCTATCGCCGAGCTGCCTGAAGTCGTCGGCGTCATCATTCCCTCCAATTCTTCGCCCGAGGTCCGTTGGTATTCTTCACGTCACTGATTCCACTGACGGTCTCAGGTATGATCTCAGCGCAGGTCGAGAAATCAGATCGGCCAGCTGAGGTCGAAGATTCAACACCTGGCCGCGAATCGACGTCGGCCCAATTTTGTACGCTACGGGCGATCATATCAAGTCGTGTTTCACCTGCATGGGGCACGGTGTACGCTGAAATTCGATGGGCGTAAAACGTTGCGGAGGTGGTGCTTCCAATAGACGGTAGGGACAGTAGGTTCAGTTCTTGAAAAGATGAGCGAGGTCTTCTTTGAACGCTACCCTTGGATATGGCAAAAAGGGCGGAGCCCAAGGTTGGACTTTCGCTGCTCCACGATGACCGTGTTCCTGATCGCTACTCGAGAGTTTATTGCCGGGCCGCTGAAGCTGCCTCCACGGGTCACGCGGTTGGAGGAGCCGAACAGAGTGGATGTCCATTCCCAGACATTTCCCAATACATCAAACAGGCCAAAGGCGTTGGCTCGGAATTGGCCAGCTGGAGCGTGAACGATGTAACCGTCCCCAATGGAATTCTCGAAAAAATGGTATATGACTTTGTTTTCCTTGCCTGCAATATTTCCCCATTGGGGAATGTCACTAACTTCCTGAGTGTTCCCAGCCCAAATCGTTGAAGAGCCACCACGAGCTGCGTATTCCCAGTGTTCTTCGTTTGGAAGGCCGAGCCCAATTCGCTCTAAAAGTTTGGTGCACATGGTCCAAGAAACCTGCTCAACAGGATTGAGCAAACTCACCTTCCCTTTGTGACCCTTATAGCTCCAGCCAACACTATAGATGCTCGGGTTCTTTGTAGACGAAGGTGAACGTTGCCATTGTCCTTGAGTCATTTCATACTTTGACAAGAAGAACGTTTTCTCAATCGTAACTTCGCTCAATTCTTCATCAGGTCTTCTTAGAGGATCAAAGTTCTGGCCTTTGGGGGCAGTCTTCTGAGACCCCATCCAAAACTTGCCCTTAGGGATCAGTACCAAAATGATGCCGGTGTTTTCAGTCATTGGGATATGACCCTCGGCGTCACGCCTGGGGATATCGCCTTCGTGAGTCTCCAGGTGCAAGAATTCATGCAGTTTTGATTCTCGGTCCATGCCCAAGGGGATCAATCCGAGTTGAGGCTTGAGGATTAGGCCGTCGTACTTTCCAGATGCCGCGATGGCAGAAGTGGTTCGATCCCAAAGTGTCTTGTGGTCGATGACAGTCTTCTTTTCAATTGATTGAGCCGTGGCGAGACGCCCCTTCATGTCGGAGTAGGTGCCACCATCAGCGTCAACAAACTTCTTCAAGTTGCCAACCAACTCACGTAGTACATCGTGCTTCCACTGTTTTACATCGTCGGCGCCGAAATTCCATGAAGCCTGTTTCTTGGTCTTGGACTCCAGAGCAGCGATGTTCTTCGCCGTCACGTCGAGGCGTTGCTGAGTGTTTGCCTTTATCTCGGCATCCTTCTCTTTTGCGAATGCGATCTCACTGTCTTTGAGCGAGCCGCCAAGAGCTGCGAGTCTTGTCAGGCTATCAGCATGGTCACGCAACCGATCTTTTTCTGTATACGGAAGGGCACTTGCCTGAAGTCCTGCCAGCAAGGCCTCGTGGCCAGCAATCGACTTTGAAAGTGTATGGTACTTGTTAAGCCACGCTTTCATGTCTTTGACTTTATTAGGACGCGCTGGCCAAAGGGTTTCTGCTGTAGCTGACGCTTCCTGAAGTTTCTTCACGTCGGCCAAACGTTCGAAATCTGCCAAGGCTTTCGCTTTGGCTTGACGTTCTTTTTTTTCCGATGCAAGCGCGGCGCTTTCGGCTTTGAGCGCAATTGATTTTTGTTTCGTTTCCTCTCGTGCTTCATTCCCCTTGACATAGAAGACGGCAGCCAAAGCTACGAGAAGCAGAACCGCTACTGAGCCAATTCCAGTAACTCTTGGGTTTCGCTGCATCCACCGCGCAGACTTGACCCATGAGCTAGCTGGTCTTGCCTTCACAGTTTCGTTGTTGCGGAGGCGCTTGAGGTCATCGGCCAATTCTGTTGCGGTCGTGTACCTTCGGTTCGGGTCTTTGTCGATGGCTGTGAGGATGATCGCGGCAAGGTCTTTGCTGATGTTCGGATTGAGCTTGTAGGGTGCTGGTGGCTCGTCGTTCACAATAGAGTTGTAGAGTTCGTTGCGGTTGTCGCCGCGAAATGGTCGCCTAAGTGTGCAAGCTTCGAAGAGCGTAACACCGAGTGAGTAGATGTCAGTGCGGTGATCAAGGTTCGAGAGGTTTCCTCGGACTTGTTCAGGTGACATGTAGGCAGGGGTTCCCATGAGATCACCCGATTGCGTGAGTGTCATGCCGTGTGACTCATTGTCCTTCGCGAGACCGAAGTCGAGTACACATGCCGAACCGTCTTCCCGCACCATGAGATTGGCTGGTTTGATGTCACGGTGGACCAACCCAACTTCGTGGGCGGCATGGAGTGCCCTCGCCGTGCTTTCGATGTATTTCACGGTGTCGGAAATTGCAGAGCGATCTGCGCTGGTCGAGGAAGAGCGCTCGGTCTTTTCGGCGGCGCCATTGTCTGTGGTTGGCTCGTCTTCATCCTCAAAATCGAAGTGGAATTCCGTGCAACCTTCTTCGCTGAGATCCTTGGATGCGGTTTCTGCGATCAAGGCCGCCAGTGTCTTACCTCGTATCAACTCAAAGGCGATGTATTCCAGCCCCTTGTGGTTGCCAACTTCGAAGACCCTGGCAATTCCAGGATGGTCCAGTTTACCTGCGGTCTCGGCTTCCCGATGGAATCGCAACCGAGCTGGCTCCGACAGCCTTGCGCCTTCCAAGAGGATTTTCAGAGCGACCTTGCGCTTGAGGTTTTCATCCTTTGCTAGGTAGACATAACCTTGGCCACCTTGGCCCAACTCTTTGATCAGCCGGTAGTGGCCGATGGTGCGGCCAGGCAGCCCCATTTGGCCGCTGTCCCCAGTGGAGGTGCTTTGGCGCCATGTATCACTGGAGTTGCCAGAGTCTGGCGGATTTGTCTCAAAGCTATCCGGTGTCATGCTTTCTCACTACTCACTACTCACTTCTCATTGCTCTTGAGCATTAGAATCGATGGGCGGGACTTGTGCAAGGTCAGACGCGCTGACTCAGCGATTCCGCATATGGAAGCGTTCGTCAATCATTTTGGGATATGTGGAAGATCTTCTGAATTCGATTGATGCTCAAAGGCGGTGGTGTTGCACCAATCAAGCTGAAGCCAAAGCGGTAGCCCCAACTCCCTTTTTCAGTTCCTGATTTTCACCGACAGCGGCCTTCCCGACTCAGGCATCCGATTGAGGATGTTGCAGGCCAACATCGCTTCAGTTTCTTGCGCTGCCGGACTGCGCGACCGAAGCCTTCCACCGATGATTGTCTTGTATCTGAAAAACGTATTCTCGACTTTGCCTTGCCGGTGATAACCGACTTCTTTCTTCCATCTTCGCCGACCAATTCTCTTGATCCTCTTGACGGTGTTGTTCCTGTTCTTCGGACTGCTCTTGTTGACCAGCGCAGTCTTGATGGGTGGCACGATCACGTTTGCCTCTACGTCTTCGGCGACATCGTAGAGTTCATGGGAATCGTAGGCGCGGTCACAGACGACACAGCTTACTTTGCGCTTCACTTGCTTGATCATCTTGATTGGCGACAACTCGTCACAAATCCAACGATAGGTCCGCGTAAACAGCAGGGCTAAATTTCTCGGCGTCATAGTTTAAGTCAATTCTGCGCTCGGGGTCCGTCGAGACTCTTGGCCCGCATGATTCCATTGCCGGTCACCATCATAATCTCGGCGCAATTAGAGAAATCGGATTGGTCCAATGAGGCCGGGTGAGCAAGACTTGGGCGTGAATCATCGTCGGCCCAATTTTGCACGCTACGGGATCACCCAAACGAACAGCAGCAACTTTTTGAGATGGAATAACGACTTATGACAGAAGTAGATAAGGGGGCATTGTGACTCAATCGCTAACCCGGCAAGAGGGGCGAAGCCCCAGGGTGTTACTGCGCTGCTCCTCGGTGTGGTCGTATTTGTAAGCTACTCGGGCGCTAACCGTGGCCGCAACTAATCGTGGTCATGACGCGGTTCCACCCTAAACCACACCTCTGCACTCGCTTCGTGCCGGACATCGGCGAAACCCTCTTCCGCATAGTTGTACTCGTTGCCATCATCGTCTTCCGCGATCATGTGAGCGTCTGCACGCGGAGTGAGTTCGACCTTCGATCTAATCGTCTGCAGATCATCGGTAGCGAAGAGCATCTCGAACCCGTCGATGTAACCCTGGTCCAAAGCGACTCGGACCGGCCACTTGCCGTGACGTGCCTTGAAACCATCGACAGCTGCGCAGAATCGGACCCAGTTTTTGTCGTGTCCGTTTGGCATAGGATGTCCTCTCATGAATAGTGTTGGCCAGGGAATACGAACTGTCCAGGCCCGATGGCCAGAACGACTGTCGCGGCACTCGGTGCTGCGCCGCCTTCGGTAGTCGATTCCGTCCCGTCGCACCTTAGCGAAGGAAGCCCCGAGGTCAACCTGCCCCATCTTAGTTGACGACGGAAGGATGGGCGAGCCAGAATGTGATGTTGCCACGATTGATAAGGGCGCGTTCGTACTCTGCAGAGTTGGACACACGATACGTGGTCTTGCGTAGTGAATTGACGCGCGAGCGTTTGGGTGAAATGACTTGGTCTCCTGATCAATTCAGAAGCTTTTTGGGCATCAGGTGTTTGGAAGGCGTGATTTGAGCAACAGCACCCTGACGGTCCATCGTTGCCCCCAATCTTCTCAGTGGTTGTCCTTCTAATGCACGACGCCGAGATGATTTTCCGCGCAGCCTTGGCAGACATCTTCGCTGTGCATCCATCCAACAGGATTCCTCTGCTCGCACATATAGCAGACGCGGAAAAAATTCGGATTAGAAAGAACAGCTTTTACTGCGCGATCGATTTTTGCTTGCGACGGGTCTGGCTCAAGAGTCTCGGCTTGGCGCCATTCACTTATTGGGCTGTGGGGCCCATCCCAGGAGATCATGAGGACCTCAAGTGATAGTCCATCGATTCGCACAAATTTTTCTGTCAATTCGTCGTCGGTCATTAGATCGCCTTTCGCCGGTCAGAACGGCACCATGGATTCTACATGATTGCAAAATTCTGCACAGTCACCGGCATTGATTCTTCTGACCTGAGGGAATTTCCCCACCGTCGCACAACACCAGATACTTAGATTACAATGGGCGACATGACGAAAATGATCGACACAATTCCATTATCCGTTTTGAAGAAGGTCGCTGACTCCTTGGTCGTCGAGTG
>JBLINQ010000232.1:0-6007 GCA_047639315.1 Planctomycetota bacterium | reverse complement strand
CAGGCAAAGCATCGGCCACAGGAGGCTCAAATTTGAACTTAGTGCCGTCTGGCGCTTCGAGTTCGTCAGTCATTGGATTGAAGCCCAAATCGCCGGCAAAGGCCATCGCCGTCACGATCTCAGGACTACCGATAAAGCCCAAGGTTTCTGGGTTCGCATCATTACGACCACGGAAGTTACGGTTGAAGGAAGTAATAATCGAGTTGCGATCGCCCTTCTTGCTGTCATCGCGTTGCCATTGTCCAATGCAAGGACCACAGGCATTGGCCAAGACGGTCGCGCCGACAGACTGAAGGATTTCCAGTTGCCCATCACGCTTGATGGTTTCGAAGACCTTGTCAGAACCAGGGGAGACCCAGAATTGAGTCTTTATCTTGAGTCCCTTGGCTTTGGCTTGCTTCACCAGGTGAGTGGCTCGGCCAACGTCTTCGTAAGACGAGTTTGTACAACTACCGATCAAAGCCGCGGACAAGTTTCGTGGGTAGCTTTGTTCTTTGCAATCGGCGGCCATTTCGCTGACTGGGCGAGCCAAATCAGGCGAGTGAGGCCCAACAACGTATGGCTCAAGTGTAGTCAGATCAATTTCGACGATCTCATCGTAGTAATTCTCAGGGTTGGCCAGCACCTCGGCGTCGGCAGTCAAGCAATCTGAGAATTCTTCGGCCAAATCAGCAATGTCGGCGCGCTCCGTGATGCGGAGGTAGTCGCCCATGGCCTTGTCGTATGGGAAGACGGACGTGGTTGCTCCAAGCTCGGCACCCATGTTGGTGATGGTTGCTTTACCCGTACAGGAGATGCTCGTCGCCCCTTCGCCAAAGTACTCGACGATCTTGTCTGTACCGCCCTTTGTGGTGAGCAAACCGCAGAGACGAAGAATGACGTCCTTCGGCGAAGTCCAGCCGTTGAGCTTGCCTTTTAAGTGAACACCGATCAATTTCGGGTACTTCACCTCCCAAGGTAGGCCAGCCATCACGTCAACGGCATCCGCACCGCCAACACCGACAGCAATCATTCCGAGGCCACCAGCATTTGGTGTATGAGAGTCGGTACCGATCATCATGCCACCAGGGAAAGCGTAGTTCTCCAGGACGACCTGGTGAATGATGCCTGCTCCTGGCTTCCAGAAGCCGATGCCATACTTCTGAGAAACGGTGCTCAAGAAGTTAAAGACTTCGTTGTTGGTCTCATTGGCAACGTCAAGGTCAGCGTCTGCGCCTTTGCGAGCCAAAATCAGATGATCGCAATGAACGGTCGACGGAACGGCCACCTTGGCCTTGCCAGCGTGCATGAACTGCAAAAGAGCCATTTGGGCCGTGGCGTCCTGCATCGCAACACGATCTGGGCGCAAAAGCGAATAGCTGGAGCCACGCTCAAATTCTGAGCCGTCAAAATCGTCGGCGTGGGCAACGAGAATCTTCTCTGCCAACGTCAAACTACGACCAAAGCGCTTGCGAGCCTTGGAATGGACATTTTTTGATCTTACGTACAGATCACGGACGGTTTCAGCAGTGATTTTGACCACGATAATCTCCTTGAGAAGGGCTCCTTCGCCGGCGTCAGACCCGGGCCCAGATAATAACGCTGAAACGGCCCAGAATCTACTTCTCTGACGTACTATGGGCGCGAGGAAAGGCTTGATGTCCCAAATTACGCGTTCGAGCCGGGTCCTTGAGGCTTAGGCCACCAACTCATTTCCGCAGGACCGACAATGACAGATCCCAAATCTGGTTCAAATGGGCCATCCTGTCTCCTCGTTTTCCTGATTACCGTGATGACCATCGACGCCTTGATCGGGCTCTATTTCGCGTGGAAATTCCAAAAAGAACTGGGTGAGACGAGGATCCAGCTGATTCAGACCCAATCGGAGCTCGACCGGGCAAAATTGGAGATGGAGGTTTTTCTTCCTCAGTCGCAACACAGGATGCATTGCGCTGTGTCGTCTTGGAAGCAAATGCCGTAGTTCGCGTTCGGAAAGTCGAAGACGGTGAGGTTCTCCACTTTGGGGGCAGCGCAGAGAAACTTTTCATGCGTTGCGCACTCAGCCCAAATGATCAATCCGTGCTTGCGACCGACCCCTTCGGCGTACTCTGGATCTTCAGTATGGAAACCGGAAAAATCGTCATTCGCTGCGAGCCATTCCCGCGAGCGATCCGTGATTTCGCCGTCAGCCGTGATGGCAAGATGCTGGGCGTGATCGATGGCGAAGGCATTTGGAACCTGAAGCAGTTCCCCCAAGGCATCGATATCCTCGCCGTCGAAAACAAAGAACTGAACGCCTTGGCAATCAGCTTTTCACTCGATTGCAAAGAAGTCGTTCTTCACGACCAAAGAGGCAACACAATCATCTGGCCGATTGATCTGAAGGTCGCACTTCAAGAGCGAGACTAAGCAACCGGGAGTGGTGCGGTGCTATGCATCTTATTACAGCCCGATTTGATCGGTGGGGTGAGAAGAATTTCTGGCAAGGGTTTCGAGCATCAGAGATTGAGATCCAACAGAGGACTGCAACCGAAGCGGGCACCTCTGCTACGCCAACCGACCGGGGTGCCTGGCTCATCTTGGCAGGCCTTAGCCAAACACCAACCGACACCCCAACCAAGTCACCTTCGCCAGAAGAATAGATGGCGCAAAAAGGGTCACTGGGCTGACGAAATGTGCCTGACACCAGACACGTCGCGCATCTTAAGATTGATGCCTGTTTCTTGAAGACACCAAACGCCGGCAGCCAAACTGATATTGAGTACCGTTAGAATCCGGAGTATTCTAAGAAATGAAAGACACCGCACATTTTGCCGGCTTCTGCGCCGCCCACGGAATCTTGGGTCTTTCCCAAGGTACCCCAATTGTTCCTTTTGTCTTTGCACTTCCTCCGGATGGGCAACCGAAGACTATCTCCCTGAAAGGCGACCTTCTGGAAGAACGAGTCGACGCTGGCAGGAAGATCTTGGAGAATCCCCGGGCTGGAATCGATTTGGCCGTGCTGATCTTTGACAGTACCGTCAACCTCGAGGCCGGAGAGCAAGACGCCATAATCGTGGAAGCTCGTCACTTTGGCGAGAACCCCACTTCTCTGACAATGGCCATTCCTTACGTCCAGCCAAAGGAAGGCGCGGCATTCTTAGTCAATCGCCCAGAGTTCATAGGTTTTGATGGCTGTGATGAGGATGACCTGCCGAGACTCTTCGAACCATTCTTCCATGGCGTCGAAACTCATCCCGAAGGAGCCGCGGTCTGGAATGCTCATAAGTCAGAGGATCACCGGTAATCACCTCTCCCAGTTTCATAGAATCAGACTAACGGTCTAAAACTACGCGGTTCCAGTCGAAGGCCGGGCCAGGGTCGACCGTGCCTTTCCTTATGTGCCAGTGTCCTATCACACCTTGGAACTGTGCCATCGCTTCAGGCGAGAGGATATTTGGGTCAAATGTGCCATCACTCAAACGCGGGACTCGTCGTTCGATTTTCGAAAGATGTGAATAAGTACATCAGTGGTGAGGCGTGACAGCGTTTTATTCTGTGCCTCGGTCTAAGCTGGTCGTACAAGACTGACGCCATTCATGCGTCCTGGCACAGGCCCGGGTTTTGCCGGACGAAAAGGGCCACCCGCAGGCGGAAAGAACTGCTTCGGCAGTTTGATTTGAATTCCATCCGCATCGACTTGCCAGTACTTTCTGACCGCCTCCGAAGCTGGAGGATAAGCGCCGAAATGGGCAATCTCGACACCGATGGATCGACTGTTAACTGAGCCAACGTGGCGAGCACGATGTGCTAAGTCGAGATCCTGATAGAGAGTGCCATCGACATCGAGCAGAAAATGCACGCTGAGCCCACGAAGATCATGCAGCACTTCAAAGCACCTTCGGGAGGTGCCGCAGGCGTCATGGTGAATGACAAACTGGTCAACGACGTGGCGCAGAGCGGGCAAGGTCCAACCGTCCTCACTGACAGCGAGGCTGTCGGCAGAACTCAGACCGTTCGTCGGACGTGGCCGGTAACGCCTTGGCGTGTCGCAGCCAGAAGCCGGGCTCTTGGGTAAGACTGCGTCACTGAAGAAACAAGTTTCACGCTGACCGTCATAGCCGCCATCGTCTTTCCATGTCTTCACAGCAAAGGGGACAGGCATCCACTTACCCGCGACGATCAGCTGACCCTTGGGCCAAGCCGCACGCGCCTCAGTCTTGGACTGAGTTGTGCAGCCAGGGGCGGCGAAGAAAGCAAGCAATCAGATAAATGGCACGAATCGGCATGCTGATCATTTCCTTGACTGCGTCGCGGCGTAGCCCGCCATGAACATTTCGAACAGCAGATCGAGACCGTACCATGCCAAAAGCTACCAGCCCCGGTCCTCTTCGGGAATAGAATCCCAGGTGATTCCCAAGCGACGAATCGGCCGCAAGTAGATAGGCAATTCCCTGCCTCGAAATGATTCAGGAAGGCCATCGCATTCAAAAACTCTATCCCAGCAACGCTCCAAGCAATGCCCGGCGTCGGGAAAAGACACACTCAGATCAAGGGCGCGTTGGTAGAAGGTCACTGGCTGCCGCCGAATCTGCTCTGCTGTGACAATGAATTGTGCTCCGGGATAAAACACAAAACGATCCGTTGCCGAGACTGACCACAGAGCCTGGCAGAACCCCTCGAGATCAAGAGACCGTCTATCCTTGTTCTTGCTCCAAGATCTGAACAACCGGTCGCCAAACTTGTCGTCAAAGTCGACAACAAACCCCATCCACCGAAACGCCTGAACTTCCTCTTCCCCGGCAACCAACTTCCTGATGCGACGGTGAAAATCTGGGACGTGATCAAAAGGGCGCCCTTGGGCAAAGACCGTAATATTGGCGAGGGAGTCATACCGTTCAACGATATGGTGCAGGTAGGTATGAGCTTCGTGGCCGACATTCTCCAAGGGCATACCCCCGGGCCAGTCACCCTGTTTGTCATACACTGAAATCTGGAAATCGCTCGGGATTTTCCTCAGCCATTTCAGGCTTTCAGCATAGCGTGCGACAACAAGTTCAAAATTAATCAAGGTGGCGATAACGATTAGACCTTAGGTAATCCAAGCCATAGTTGGCTATCACGCATGAAGCATCCCACCATCGCCATTGTCTCAACGATTGGCGCCGCGGCAAAGAACATCGTCTTTGCACAAGTCTCGATTGTCGGCAAGGATGGACACTCTGCTTTCCCATCGGCATCACAGCCAATCGTAATCACATGAAAAACTCGAAGCTCGTCCATCTTGCCACCTGAAGGAGCACTGAACCAGATAAAACTCGCCGACACAAAGTGATGACAAACCAAGCGTCACATTGGTTCTATGGTCGGCGAAGTTCAAAGGGACCACGGCTCAAAGTAATTGGCGAGTATTCAGACCGTCGGCGCTAGACAATCTTATCACGTGAAACTCCGCCAAGAGTTGTGTCCCGCATCTTATGAATGATGGCCCTTCTTTTTTCACGAACGGAGTATCAGTGCCGATTATCGACACCGCTGCCGAAGGAAACATCGATAGGGAAGCGAGTATGGCTATTGCTCGGGCATCATTGGGATCTCCCCGCAAAGCCCTATCACTCTTAGCATCAATCCAAGATT
Organism: Planctomycetota bacterium; assembly: GCA_047639315.1. Lineage (GTDB taxonomy): Bacteria > Planctomycetota > DRQF01 > S139-23. The sequence continues at coordinate 412 of JBLINQ010000232.1, read as the reverse complement.
TGCAGTTAGCCCGAGATCTTCATGTGATCGACCTGTGCCTCGCCAACCAGACGCTGAAAAGAAAGTGCCTCTTGCCCAACGGCCTCGGTCCAAGACACGAACAAGCATTGGAAATTCTTCGACAACAAGATCATCCTATTGGTCAAACCAGACTGGCTCTCACCATGGGGCTTGATCCAGCGGTTTTTCGTTCCACCATCCAATCAGATTTCTTGGCCAAAAAACTCATCACCATGACACCCTTGGGCGTCACCCTCCGACATCAAAGTCGACAGTTCCGAAACTCGCCGAATACTTGGCAAGTCGGCACGACCAAGGTTCGAGAGCACTCCCTCACTTACGGAGTCTTTGGTTTGGTGCAAGCCTCCTGATTCCATCACCATCGGCAAGAGAGGGTGGCCCTTAGGGGCCA
>JBLINQ010000231.1:0-6050 GCA_047639315.1 Planctomycetota bacterium | reverse complement strand
AGATCCGCTTCAACTACCTTGGGGTCCGCCCTTCCAGGATCGTCACTTTATGACTCCGATTACGACTTTTTGACTTTCATGCTTTTCTTGCCGTCTGTCGGCGTGCGAAGCTAAGCGACAGAGAGGCTGCCTTCAATTGAGGATGGTGAACTTGGGATTGTCTCGAAGAAATACTAAGTTCTGCTCTTGTGAGGTTGGGCGGGGGTGGGCAAGGGAGGCTAAAAGAAATCCTTCTTGGAGCCCTGCTTATGTCCCTTTGTTTAGTAACCCTGCGTTACACCAACGCCCTCGGCGGCCTTGATGATGCGCCGCTAAGAAAAGCCACTCAAGATCGCGATGTACTCAAAGTAGAAAGCTTCTTCTTCACTGTTGACGGTCTGCCTCACCTTTCTCTATTGATGCGCCTTGGGCCGGCATCGATGGCGAGCAAGGACACGCAAGACGTGCCATCTTCCAAACGGAAACGTTCCTTCCTTGAACAACTCGAAGGCCCGGAACGAACCAGAGCAGAATCCCTACGCACCTGGCGATCCGAAAAGGCCAAGCGCGAAGGAATTCCTCCTTTTGTCATCTTGACCAACAAGCAACTGGTGGCCATTGCCGAGCTGAACCCAACAAGTCCTTCAGCACTCAAAGCAATCGACGGGTTTGGCGAGAAGTCACTGGCACGGCATGGTGATGAGATTATTGCCACCTTGACCGGCACCGTCGAGACATCGGGACCAACGAATGCAGAGCAAGACAATGGCTGAAAAAAGAGCGCCAAAGAAGGCAGGACCAGATTTGGTTGTCTTGCGGCATTGGGAGGAATTTGCGGATTGGTTCTTCGCCAGGTCAGCTCGGTTCCCCAAGTTGATGCGCATGAGCGTGACAACAAGAGCCGAGACCATGGTCCTTGACCTGCTCGACCATCTCATCATCGCACGCTATCAGCCTGGTGAACGAGCCCATCGCTTGGAGCAGGCAAACCTTCTCTTGGAACGGCTGCGGTTTCTGCTCCGACTTGCCAAGAAGAGAAACTCTTGGTCGATGAAGAGTTTTGAACACGCCATGCGCTCAGTTGATGAGTGTGGTCGAATGATTCACGGCTGGCGAAGTGGGCTCAAGAAGAAGGGAGTCGCTTGATGGTCAGGCGTGTCGCTAATCTCTGGCCGCAGATCGTGAGCTTCGAGAATGTCATGAAGGCTGCTGATCGCGCCGCCTTAGGGAAAAGAGATCGAGCCAGCGTTGCCAGATTCATGCTGGAGAAGGAAAGCCGGTGCCTTGAGATCATTGATGAACTCGAATCAGGACAATACCGACCAGGCGTGCCCAGCGTTTTTGTCATTCATGATCCCAAGCATCGAAGAATCTCAGCGGCACCTTTTCGCGATAGGGTTGTGCATCAGGCGCTCATCGCACCGCTGATCCCCCACTTCGAACGCCGAATGATTCATCGAAGTTATGCTTGTCGCATAGGCAAGGGGCAACACGCGGCTCTATTGGAAGCGCAAAGACAGCTTCGGAAGTTTGACTACTTCCTACGGATGGACGTGCGCCATTGTTTTGAGAGTCTCGATCATGAAGTGGTTCTTGAAACCTTGGCCCGTGTCATCAAAGACCAAAGAGTGATCGATTTGTGCGACGTGATCGTCAGGGCATCGAATGGCCCCGGGCTACCGATTGGCAATCTGACAAGTCAGTGGTTTGCCAACTTGGTGTTGGGCCGACTGGACCACTTCGTAAAAGACGAGTTGGGCATTCCGGGCTACCTGCGCTACATGGATGACTTTGTGCTCTTCACGTCAAATAAGGATCGTCTGCGGCAAGCACGAAAAGAAGTGGAGCATTTCCTTCAACAACCGCTCAAACTCGAAGCCAAACACAAAGCGACTTTGCTTGCGCCAGCAGAGTCAGGGCTGCCTTATTTAGGTTGGAACATTCATCGAGGGACGATGCGTCTAAGGGCTCAGAATCTGCGCCGTATCCGATTGAGATTCCGCAAGGACACCCGTCACATTGCAGAAGGTAAGATCAACGAAGATGAATTTGCTACTCGTTACCGAGCCTTGGGTGCCTGGATGAGTACAGGATCGACATTGGCCCTTCGACAACGGTGGCGAGGCTGGTGTCAAACACCAGGATCAATGAAAAGAGGAAAATGAAGCCCAGGTCCTCTGCGAACCGTGTCAACCGTGGCGGCAGCTTCAACAATCCGGCGGCGAACAGCCGGGTGGCGAACCGCAACACGAACACGCCCGAGAACCGCAACAACAACCTTGGGGTCCGCCCTTCCAGCATGTCCACCATGAGCGCAGATTCTACGAGCAAACCTCGAAGACAGACCAATGGACATCCAGGTTCCTTTTTCCCGCGCCACGAATGTGGCCGAATAGCTCATGCGGTCCCGGGTGGTAGGCAATGCCGAAGCTGGGGGCCGCATTTTCTTGCCTGAGAGTTAACCGAATCGCGATCTGCTTGCTCCACATTCAGGGAGGTTTCAGAGAGGATAGCAAGCACAGCGACTTTGGCGACAAGCGCGATGCCTTCGCCACGAATGCCAGAAACTCCTGTCCTCACAGCAAACCTAACCCGAAGGGTTGAGCGGCTTTTCAATCTCGCGCAATTCGGTGATATCACCGCTGCTGCCCAAGCGATACTGTCGTGGCATTGGTGACGAAACCTCGTTCTCGGTCTCATAAGGAAGGAAATGCGCAATCCGCCCCCCCATTGCCCCTCCGATTCATCAGTAAGATCCGGAACACATGAACACCGACATAGAAGAACTCTATGTTTTCTCCTTCGCTTGGAAACGATCAACTGTTGATTCAGCGCGAGGATTTCAATCGCCAGGCTATGACGCCCTGTGGTCACACAAAAGTAGGCCTCGCGAAGGCAATTCAAAATGTGGGCGGCAAAATCGCAGCAAGCCACGAAGAACTTGATGGAGACTTCAGTGTTGGTTGAATTCGATGGGAGTGGGCACGTTACCTGAGAGACCTCTTCAACAAGCGGTGGGAACAAATGTGCTCAAGAAAAAAATCTCGCTTGCAAATTCGCAAGACCCGCCCAGACTCCAAACAGATTTCAAGCCCTCAAAAAAACAAGGAGAGATGGATGCAACACAATCTTGCTATGTCAATATTTATTGGCCTACTATGGCTAATTGGCGCGACCCCGTCTGACGCCCAGTGCACTGTGTGTGCCGCAAAGAATCACAATATTCCGATCGAACCAGGGATTGACCCCGGAACGGTTGGAGCGGGCAATTGCCCGTGGAATTTAGTGGAATTGCAGAATGCACCACCAGTATTAGATCCCCCGGCAACTTCATCAGGAACTGGCGGCGGGAATTCTGGTGAATCGTTCGCCAATCATGAAAGCGCTACTACAGAAGCGTCAGTGGTCTCTGGGACAGTCAGTAGCAGCGATAGTTATTCCAGAAGCAAGAATTACAGATTCACAGATGGGGTTTCAGCTTGCAGTTGTAATGCTTGGAGCCTTCGAATCGTCGTGCAGTTTACGGCAAGTGGCGAATATGTAGCGAATGGGCCGTCCTCTGGTGCCGGGACGGCTTCCATCAGTGGGGGAGTTGCTGTCCAGAATTCGGGCAACCCTGGCGGCGGCGTTTCAGGAGGTGCTTCGGACGTAGGGTTTTCAGGTGGAGCATCTTTGTCTTCCGCCACAACGACCGGGGGATCATTTAGCGCCGGCCTCCAGATTGGACCGATTGGTGGCAGTGTCGGCGGTGGCGGTTTCCCTATCACATCTGGCGGTGCCCCTGTGAATCAGGCATTTACGCAACAGACTGTGCGAAGTGGGCCAGGCGGTGAAGTCAAAGCGTTTGTCAGTTTGAATTCCTCATCGGGCAGTGTTGTCAGTGGGTCGGGAAATCCCCAAAGTCCTGCGACCTTAGAAGCTGCCGTCGAGAATTTTGTTGTCCAGCTCAACTTTACGGGAGAATGTAATCTTTGCGAAACGGTAGTGACGGCAACTCAAACGGCAAATTGATAGTGTTAGTCCATTGATCAAATTTGCACTTGGCAAACAGCCGTCTCAATCAGTGATACGGGTCCCAGTTCGGCCCATTTGCGAAACGGCCTTGCCGCTCGTTCTTGGGCCGACACTCAATGGGTTAGGATGCATCGATGCGATTCAAATTTCAAAGAATGAATGGATTTGGTGGAATGCGGAATAGAAGTTGGATCCTTATTTTTCTCGCGGTCATTGCAACTACGGTATACTTCGTCATTGATTCACGAGAAGAACAATCAGGTCTTGGCGTAGACGGGAAGAAACCGGCGATCAACCAGGAAGGTCGAGTTACGCCTGACCGTGCGGCACCAATAAACAAGGACCTTGCCCAGTCGGCGAATCCTTCGACGACGAAAACAACAGTTGCTAAGGCCGAGCTGAATGAAGAGCCGAAAAAATTCGCTCGAATCTTTGGTGTCGTGGTAGACAACCGAATGGAACCCTTTGTCTCTGGCCAGGTGATTCTTCGGCAACTGGAAGAAGGCGCAAACGGAGTAACAAGCAGAACAATTGAAGAAGAGAGAAAAACGGGGGCGGACGGTGGTTTTGAGCTAATCACTCGTGTTCTTGGGGAGAAACGACTGCACTTACAGGTGAAGAAGGAAGGAGCAACGTTCCAGAATCAGATCCCAATCAATCTCGTCAAATTTGAGGATGTCGACTTAGGTCAAATCGAAATGCCCAAGTCCGACGGGCTGAAAGTCACTCTTCGTATTCTCGACACTGTGGATTTACCGATTCAGAATGCTTGGGTTTCACTAATCCCATATGATTCAAAATACACTTCCGTGTCACTTTTCACTGATTCGAATGGCCGCTGTAGCGTTACTGGCTGGGGCGAAGATGTCGAACTGCTCATTGACGTTTCTGACGACAAGGGCAAGGTACTCAGTAGCGCCCGTCTCTTGTCGCGGCAAAGAAACTGGGCCACAGAAGAGAACTATCCAGATGGAAGCATCATCGTGGGGTCACAACGGGTTTACTATCACGAAGGCAAAGAAGTTAGCTTAGTCATTCGCGAACCTGAACCGATTGCGAAAAAGCTCATTCATGAACTCACCATCGAAAGACCTCCCGAACATCCAGCGAACAGTGCTTACACCTATACACTGTTCGAATATCAGCCCAATGGACTATTGCGATCTCATTCAAGTTCCTGGACTTGCGCGTTGCCAACTGCGCTGAAACTCAGTGGTGATTTGAATTTCTTCCTCAAGGTTGGAATGCTCACGAACGACCAAACTCTCGACAAAAACCTCATCCGTGAAACGACCTTCTCCCTTCACGACAATGTGAAATTGTCAATGGATGAGAAGATCATGCCACGGTTCAAACGAGGCTATAAAGTGCAAGGGATCATCAAGAGAGGCGATGCCCCATCGGAGGGCCGCTTGGTTTCTGCGAGATTACATCCAAGTCTAAAAATGGGTGACACAATGCGAAAAACTACGAATGCAAAGGGTGAGTTTGTTCTATTCCTTCCCCAAAATGGACCAGAGGAATTCATCGCGGTTGGATCAAGCACCCACGCAAAGGCCATCAAGGTAGACAAGACGAAGTCGTTCAACGATCCATTCGGCGACAGGACCGTTGATATCGGAATCCTTGAGGATTGGTAATGAAGGCGTTGCTAAGTATCCAGCGAAAGACCATATGCGAATTGGTCATGGCGGAAGCATGAACGTACGACTCAGCAATGCAAGGCCAAGGGAGCATGGAATGCCCCAGCAAACTTGGCACTGTATCTGGAGAGTGTTTCGATTAGAGCAACGCCGCCTCCACTCAGGGGTTTTCGAAACCCTCTATTTAGCAAACCGCCCTGCTGAGCTCGTCTTAGCGGGGCGGCTTCTTTTTGCCCTCACAGCGCGCTCCTAAACGCACACAGCCCTCTTCACTTCCACAAGCACCGCAACCTCGCGGGACTCGCCCCTTCGCCAACACCGCCAATTTCGACCCCAAAACCCTCCAATTCCTCTCTCTTTCTCCGTTTTCAGGAGACTTCGGGGGACCGCGTCCCGCCACGAGGAGGTGTTTTG
>JBLINQ010000230.1:0-6055 GCA_047639315.1 Planctomycetota bacterium | reverse complement strand
CGTTTGCCACCACCAATGCCACTGGCGCAGAAATGACAGCCAACGGCGCAACCGACTTGGGAGGAAAGGCAGACCGTTGTTCTTCTCTCTGCTGGAATCAAAACGGATTCGATGAATTTACCATCGGCCAATGTGAACAGCACTTTTTCTGTGCCGTCATTGGCGAGCGAACTATGCGTGACTTGTAGAGGTTTGGCCGGGAATCTCTTAGCCAAATAAGTTCGTAATTTGGCCGGCACATTCTTCATCTCAGCCAAATCGAAGACACCACGTTGAGACATCCACTGCCAGACCTGCGCAGCTCTGTAAGCTGGTTGTCCAGCTTCCTTCGTGACGTCTTGGAGGGCAGCTTGTGTGAGGTCTGAGAGACGTGGTGGATTTGATTTGGGCTTGTTCATCGCATGAAGACCGAAGTGGGGACTATATTCGAGGCACTCGCCCGTCCATCGTGATTAGGCAGAGTTCTTTCTCTTGGCCTTTTTCTTTCCACGGTGGGAGATCGCTTTCACTGGAGTTTGACCAGTGACGTTATCTTGTGTCACAACGAAAGTCTTCGGAGCGTCGCTCTTCATATCTGGAAGATTGAACATGGTGTCTAAGAGCAACTCTTCAACCAAAGAACGAATGGCGCGGACGCCTGTTTCTTTGGCAAGGGCTCGCTTCGCCAGCTCTTGCAGCGCTTCAGGAGTGAAGCTCAGCGTGGCGTTCTCCATATCGAAATTCTGCTGATATTGACGGATGATTGCGTTGCGTGGTTTCGTCATCACCTGAACCAGATCTTCGACACTCAAAGCGTCGAGGACTGCTGTGATTGGTAGGCGACCCAGCATTTCCGGAATCACACCATATTGAACCAGATCGTCGGTATCGACTTCGTGCAGCAGTTTCAATTTTGCTGCTTCATCTGAACTGTCCAAGAGCAGTTGGTTCTCGCTGGAATCTTCCTTCGTGAAACCTATGAGCGTCTTGCCCAGTCGCTTGGCGATGATGTCGGGAAGGCCGACAAAAGTACCACCACAGATGAAGAGGATCTGCGTGGTGTCCATTGCGATGTACTGTTGCTCGGGGTGCTTGCGTCCACCTTGTGGGGGAATGTTGGCGGTGGTTCCTTCCAACATTTTCAGCAACGCTTGTTGGACACCTTCACCGGAAACGTCTCGGGTAATTGAAACGTTGCCTGAGCTCCGTCCGATCTTGTCGAGTTCGTCAATGAAGATGATGCCACGCTGTGCCCGTTCGAGATCGAAGTCGGCGTTTTGCAACATCTTGAGCAACACGTTTTCAACGTCTTCACCAACGTATCCTGCCTCAGTCAGCGTCGTGGCATCGGCAATTGCGAATGGCACGTCGAGGAATTTAGCGAGAGTCTTGGCGAGGAGAGTCTTGCCGGAACCTGTTGGCCCGATGAGCAAGACGTTGCTCTTCTCAATGTCGACATCGTTGTCACTGTCATCAAGGGCATTGAGGCGCTTGTAATGGTTGTGAACCGATACGCTAAGGACCCGTTTGGCGTGTTCCTGACCGATGACATATTCGTCGAGGTGAGCCTTGATCGCCGATGGTCGGGGGACGTCATGACTGACCAATGCCGGAGATTCCGGATCGGTCAATCCCTGCTTACGATTCTCCTCGTGGAGAATCGTAGTGCAGATGTCGATGCACTCATTGCAGATGTTCACGCCCGGAGGCCCGGAGATCAGGCTATTAACCTGATGCCGACTCTTGCCGCAGAAACTGCAGACTTCCGTGTCGTTTTTGCGTCGAGTCGGCATGAACCAAATTTCCCTACTATTTACTGAGGCGCATCTTTGAGCGATTCAATGATGTCATCGACGATACCATATTCCGCTGCCTCAGCGGCAGACATGAAAAAGTCACGGTCTGTGTCTTTCTCAACTTCACTGAGCTCTTTGCCAGCTGCATCAGCCAGAATCTGATTCAAGATGACCTTCATCCGACCAATTTCTTGAGCCTGAATGCCGATATCGATGGCAGTTCCTTGGGCACCTCCCCAAGGTTGGTGAATCATGATCCGGGAGTGGGGAAGCGAGAATCTCTTACCCTTTGTGCCGGCAGCCAAGAGGACGGCTCCCATCGAAGCAGCTTGTCCCAAGCAATAAGTAGCAACATCGCACGAAACGTACTTCATCGTGTCGTAGATCGCCAAACCCGCGGTGACTGAGCCACCTGGTGAGTTGATGAAGATGTTGATGTCTTGGGCACGATTTTCCTTCTGGAGGAAAAGAAGTTGGGCAGTCACGGCATTGGCCACGAAATCTGAGATTTCACTGCCGATGAAAATGATTCTGTCTTCCAGGAGCCTCGAGTAGATGTCGTAGGCGCGTTCCTGGCCACCCTTTTTCTCGATGACGTAAGGGATGTGATAAGACATGATTTCTCCTTCTCCTTCGTAGCCACGTATGGCGGCCTTTTCTTGAGGCCGCATGAGGCTGGTTTGCCGAAAATCCATCAGAACCTGATTTCATTCCGAGACAAGCTACATCTTGTGTCAGACACAGGAGTTTCAGCTTGTTGTCTCTTTTCCTAATAAGGTCTATTCGGCCGAATTCTTATGCGGCAGATGACCCATCTGTTTCATCGACAATCTTGACCTGTTCGGTTAGCCACTTCCTGACCTTCGTCTCGAGAATATCGGTTCGAACCTGTTCGGAAGCATCGTGTTTGGCGATTTCTTCGCGAATTGCGGTAGGAGTGACGCCTTTGGCCATCGCCATGGCTTCAACGCGCTCATTGTAATCTGTCTCCGTGGAGAAGATTTTTTCGCGTTTTGCGAGCTTTTGGATGACATACCAAGCCCGGATGGACTTCTCTGCCTGGGGTAAAAGCTCTTTCTTGAGGTCGGCTTGAGCCGCGACGATGTTGTCGGCCTGCAGTTCGCCAGCCATCATGCGTTGCATGAGGACTTCTTGGGCCTGACGTTCCACGGCCCGATTGACCGTGCTTTCGGGCAATTCCATAGGAATCCGCTCAAGGATAGCGTCAATGATATCTTCTTCTGCTTTATGATTTGCTTCGTCCATGATGTGTTTGCCGACATCTTCTTTGACCTTGCCCTTGAGATCTGCCAAAGATTCGAGGCCAAAGTTCTCAGCGAACTCATCATTGAGCTCAGGCAACTCCATACGTTTGATCTCTTCGACCTTGAAGCTGGCTGCGAGGGTCTTGCCTTTGAGGTCCTTGACCGGGTGGTCTTCTGGGATCTCAACTTCGCAGGTCACGATTTGATCAAGGGTGACGCCAAGGAAGAGTTTCTTCATGTCAGGCAGTTCAATGCCCGCCAATTTGGTGTCATCGCCGACGACTAAGTGGGATTGGTTGCGCTCGAAGGCAACTTCTTCACCTTCCTTGAGTTCGAGTTTGCCGATGACGAGGTCTTTTTCCTTGGCTCCTTCGTCTTCGACAGGGATCCAAGAAGCCCGCTCATTGCGCAGATTGTCGATTACTTTTTCGACTTCATCTTCTCCGACCTCTTTCAAGACCCGGGTGACCTCAATGTCGTCAATCGAGGGCAATTCGAATTCTGGACGAATTTCGACGTCGACGTCGAATTGCATGTCGCTCTCGCCATCCATCTCAATGGCGGCGAATTCGAAGTCTGGGTCGCTCACTACTTCGAGTTCGTGCTCCCGAATACTCTCTTGAATGCCATCGACCACGAGGTCTTTCTTGACGTCTTCCAGGATGTGGTCACCGAATCGCTTCTCCAGCACCCGGCGGGGTGTCTTACCCTTGCGAAAACCAGGAATCGTGACGTTCTTACGCAATTCGCCGTAAGATTTGTTGATGGCGCTGGTCACGTCGTCTGCAGGGATAGTAATGCTGAGACGGCGTTTACAGGGGCCGAGTTCCTGGATGTTCGATGTCATGCTTTGCTCCTCGAAGACTGTAATCAGTCTACAGTCGATTCCGATCGTTTTATTGGAAGCAAAAGATACGTCGAGAGCCCGAAGGAATCAAGCAAGCAAAAGCGCATTTAGGAAGGACTTAGGGTCGGTTTGGAGGCCTCAGACGAAGACGACTGGTTCTGGCTCTTCCAGGTGGGCGCCACAAGACAGGAGCAGGTTGTAGAATCGGGACGAGACCAGGAGTTCTGGACTGATACCAGCTCCTTGACCGAAAGTCTCATGAGTGTGATTCACGTCCTGAAATTCCTGTTCCTCAACGTCGTAGTATAGGGCAGAATCGAGGAATAGACCCCCTTGACCACAGGACTTACAGAAATCATCCGTCGAGATGAACCGTGTCGGTGGGCTGAAGGCACGCGGTAGTTGACGCGTTACGATGACTTGAAAGTATTGGGAGTCGCCTTGTGAGGTATTCGGTGCCTGCTCGATTTCCCGGAGAATGCAGCCGGTGATGCCATCCTTGATCATCCTGAGAGCCACTTTTTCGCTCACAATGAGCTCGTGGCGTGGGCCAAAGATTGCTTGCTCTTCTGCAAGCCGGGCATGATTCATGAACAGGGGACCCACCTGAGATGGGGATCGCATGCAGGTTTGGCACACGTCGGTCCAGTCAAATTCAACCTGATTGGGGAGATGATTGCTAAGAATCTGGGACTCTGGCCCCGTTTTGAGGATCTTTGCCTGGCGGATCTCTCTAAGCCCAAAATGCCGCTCTTCCCTCAAGTAAAATTCGAATCCGGCAGATTCGAGTTGGGCCAGAACGGAGTCTGCTTCCGGGGAGCGAGCTGGGATACGGGTCTCGAGGAAATCAGTCCCGCTTCGAACGTTCCAAGGCGTCGCGCAATCCAGGAATTCCAGTCTTTCACTGTTTTCCGGGGTCTTCTTGACCAGGATGACGAGTTCAACGCGCATGATTCTCCTCCTGCGGGGCGATAATCGCCCTCGTTTCCAAATTATCGGGTCTCGAACAGGTGTATCTTTATTCTCATTCAAATGGGTAAACTAGACGTGCTCGGTCCGGCGGATAATAAATGTCGGTCGTACTAGTCATTTTGTACGTCCACGAAATGTCGAGTGTTTAGTTTTCTCGTGAGTTTTCTTCACCATGCATGATGACGTCAAGTCAGCCTATTCAGTCGTTACCGGAGCCAAGCGAACTCATCGAATTTTGTGTGAGCGCTTCCGCGACGAAATCGAACTCGCTCTCGAACATTGCGGCGTTGCGGTCGAGCTGGGTTTGAAATTTGATGAATACAGTGAGGCCGTGATTGCCGATGCGGCGAGAAGTCTGATGTCCTCCTATCCAGTTGGCAAGACTGATGCCTCTCTTGATCCTCACGTGACGAGGATTCTTAGTCACCGAGACTACGCTCTTTCTCTCTTGCTGCGACGGCAAGTCGAAGATGCTTGGCGAATTTTTGTCCAACGTTTTGGAGCGTTTGTGCGCTCGTTTTTCATTCGTGACGGCAAATCGTACGACGAGGCCCAAGCGAAACTAGAAGACGTCATTTGCCTCCTGTCGGATAGCACGGACGGGGCGCCGCCAATATGCGGCTACCATGGAAGCGTCGACCTCAATAACTGGCTCTACTGTTTTGTGCGTTCTGAGTATCCCAAGGGTGGCCCTCGTTCGAGTCATGCCAATGTGACGCCGAAAGGAAAAGACTATGTCTTACCTCTCGTGCTTCACGAGGAAGAACTGCGCGCTCATATCAGCGAAGAATTTATAGCAATCTGGGTAAAGACAGGGCGACAAGAACAGGAACTTCTTTCGACTTTTGCCCATGGTGGGTTGCCGCTCGATTTGGAGGAAAAGAGCGGCGATGACTCGAAGGCCCGCATGCTTGGAATGAAGCAGATTTTTGAGAAACACAGCGCTTTAGTGAGGTCGATTGCCCAAGATCTGCGCAAACGTGTCGTGGGGCATTACCGCGGGTTGGTTTCCTCTGCGGTCGTCGAAGAGGCGATCATCGATGTCATTACCGGTGAGCTTGTTCTTGAATTGTCACCTATTGTCGGTTCAATCGAATCGGGGGAGCGGGTTTCGCCATGAAGATCCATGTCGCCGCAGACGACCGGCAGAGAGTCATTCATGACCTGGTACGCGAGGTCGTGGAAACCGAGCCGTC
>JBLINQ010000229.1:0-6098 GCA_047639315.1 Planctomycetota bacterium | reverse complement strand
TCCAAGAAAACGGCGGCACCTTCTCGGTTACTGCCCTGCCAATTGATCTTGTTCTTGATCTTCTTCGCGACGCTTCCCAAAGTTGCCGCGCTCGATCGCTTCGCTTGACGTAGCACTTCTTCCAGAACTTGTAGCTCGTAAACTCCGTAGATGCTTAGTTGCTCTGGAGTGAAGACTATGCCGACCGGTAGCTCCTGCTTCTTTTTACTCTTAGTATCAGGAGTCGCTGCCAAGTCTCGCAGTAACGGAACTCGAGGATAAGAAACGACCATCGTTCCTGAAACCAGATCGCCGAGACGAAGTCGCCTGCGGTTGAACAAGGGAAAGAGAATCAAGAGCGAGGCCCACAAACAGGCCATAGGCATGACCCACCCAGGAACTTGGCCCAGCATTGCGTCACCGAAAAAGATAAACTTGAGAGGCAACCACAGCTCCAAGTCACGCATGAAGTTGCGCGTAAAAACGCTACGCAAAGTCAAAGGTCCGCCGGATCGTTCAATGACGCGGATCTTGGTCAGCAACTTCCCAGGTGTACGCCCGGCCTTGAACCCCTCAAAGAGAGGAAAATAGAAGTTCAACAAGAAGAACCACGCCACCAAGAAAACTGCCGAAGCAACTTGGTCACCCACATCCATGAGCACTGTCAAAGCAATAATGAAGATTATGGTCGCTACAGAGATGATCGAAAAATCGATCAAAAATGCTATTGCCCGCCGAGCAAAAGGAGCGATGTGCATCCGAATGCCGACTCCTTCTGGAGTCTGGAATTCCTCCCAACGCGTGAGAACATTGGCTTCGAGCTCGAGGACCTTCATGAGGTGTGCCCTCGTCCACAACGGATGAAATACCACAACCAGAAAACAGCAGACAAAGCAGCGATCGTGTAGCGCAGTTCGATCCCTTGCACGAGCTGGCGAAAGAACCCTTCGAGAATACCAGCAAAGATAAAGAGGAGAACACTGCCGAGAGCGATGACACCAGCATTTCGCCCTTCGATCTTCAAAGAATCGAGCCGACTGAATTGTCCGGGAAAGAGCATCCCCTTGGCAATCGCCAAACCCGCTGCTCCACACAAAACGATCGCCAGCAACTCGGTCACTCCGTGAATGAGAAGCCATCCCCAAAGATCTGGACTCAGACCCTTGTCATGATGAACTGCGGCGAAGGCCCCCAGCATGAGCCCATTATTGAAGATGAGTAGAAACACCGGGATTCCAGCAAGTCCACCCAGGGCGAATGCGAGCAATCCAATTGATGCGTTGTTTCGAAACAGGAAGGCGGCAAAGAACGCCAATTGGCCCCCGTGGGGATCTTCTTTGCCGTAAAGAAAAACACGGAGTTCTTCCGCGGTCGACTCTGGCCCACGGCCACCAGCCAATTCTCCATCGACAAAAATGTAGAAATTGACGGGATCATCGAGAGTCATGAAGAACCCAGTCAGTGCCCCCAGCACGAGGATTGTCAAAGCGAGTGCGAAGGGCTTCTTCGCTTTTCGAACTGCACGCGGGAACGTCACTCGAAAGAAATTCACGAAGGCCGTCAGGGCATTTTCCTTGGGCCGATAGACCACGAAGTAGGCGCGGGCAACCAGAGCTTCTAAGTAGTCAAGCAAGGCGCGATCGAGTGAGATTGACCGAGCCACGCTCAACGACGACAAAGCCGCCCGATAGAGGACAGGCAGCCGGGAAAGTTCTGCGCCGCTCAAGCTACCCAGCCCGGCGCCCTCACAGCGCTGAATAAGTTTCTCGAGCTCCCGCCAGCTTTTGAAGCGCTCGCGCCGAAACTCATTGCTCTTGAGGGTAAATTCCTGGCTCATATGCGCTCCTTCACTTTGATGTCGAGGTAGGAGCTAATCAAGGAAGAAGAGAGGTCTTCGGGTTTGACGTCAAGGCACAGGATTCCAGCGCGTGTGAGCTTGCGGATGACACGCGCACGATCGTCTAGGAGACTGTTCGCCACCACACTGAGACCGACCGAGGTCAAGTCGCGCGGCGGCGATTCCCCAATTCGTACAAGTTCAGAATCACGTAAGGCAACAAAGAGAACCAAGTGACGGCGCGACAAGCGCATCAAGTTCTCCACCATGATCTCAGCAGTAATCGAGTCAGCAAATTCGGTCAGGACAACAACCAAGGATCGGCGCTTAAGCCGAACCGATAGATCTGTCATCGCCAGAGTATAGTTGGCCTCCCCAGTGCCGTAGTCGAATTGACTGGTTGCACTTTGGACTTGTCCTAAACTCTTGACGCCACTGTGAGAGTCACTGAAGTGCCGTACCTTGTCATCGAAGGCGTGAATCACGACTCGGTCCTGAGCTTTGAGAGAGCACCACGCCAGCAGCATGCCTGCAGAAACGGCGTGATCAAGGCGTGGCATACCGTCGATAGGCTCACTCATGAGATGCCCGGTGTCGAACGAAATGACAATTTGGTGATTGCGCTCCAAACGATACTGCCGCGATAGGAGACGCCGGTGACGCGCGCTGGCTTTCCAGTCGATATGCCGTTGGTCCATTCCTTGCTGGAACTCTCGCATCCGATCGAATTCCGAGCCTTCGCCCAAGAACCGCTCAGCCTTGAGACCCGCCAAAAATTCTGGGTTCGACATGAAACGAATGGCTGAGTCTTTGACTTTACTCAGATTAGTAGTCACCACGACCTCGTGATCGAGAGTCATTCGTTGAGATGCCGACGCCAACCCTAACGGACCTCGCCAAGCGAAAGAGAACGTCTCGACCTGAGGGTTGCCCCGACGACGAGGCACCAAAGGCCAGTTCATCTCGACATGCCTATCGGCAAGCATTTCTCCGGTCCATGGGGCCAAGGCGTCAAACCGACTATCGAGATCCAACACTGCGGTGATAGCCTGCCGTTTACTCCAACCCTGGTAGTCAAGGTGAATTTCGGCTTCCGCCGCATCACCAATGTAAATTTGGCTCGGGGCGTAAAGGGACACTTCAAAGTCACCGGCGCGAGCCATGAGGGCAAAGTCCAGCAACAAAAGGATAAGCAAAATTCCGACCATCGTCGCCCAAAGTGGCCACAGATCTTCTCCCAAAATGGCAGGCAAAATGGCCGGCACAAATGCCAAGAGAAGAAGATTCAAGAATAGTCGGGTGGGGCGAATCATCGAGGAGCTGCAACCTCATTCACAATCAAGTCAATAACGGCCGAGGCCGTTGTTCCGTCGATCTCAGCTCCCGGTGCTAACACAACACGATGCGATAGCGTTGTCTGCGCAAGCGCCTTGATGTCGTCCGGGATCACGAAATCTCGCCCTTCCAAAACTGCTCGCCCGCGGGCCGCACTGGCCATCATGTTCGCCGATCTTGGCGACGCACCACAATAGAGAGAAGGATGCTCTCGAGTCGCGCGAACGATGTCGACGATATAGGCAATCAACTCGTCAGACAGCTGCACCTCGCGAACGGCTGCTCGAGCCGAGCGGATAAAATCGGCGCTCACGACGGTCTTAACACCGAGTGCTTTGATATCAGGCATGGAAGAGCTCTTGCCATGGAGCTCGACCATAAGAAGCTCATCGTCCCGTGACGGATAGTCGAGGACGACCTTAAAGAGAAAACGATCAAGTTGTGCTTCAGGGAGCGGATAGGTGCCTTCCTGTTCGATCGGATTCTGCGTTGCCACAACCATGAAAGCATCGCTCAAATCGTAGTGAGCCCCGTCAATGGTGGCCTCGCGCTCTTGCATCGCTTGCAACAATGCGGACTGGGTTTTGGGCGCAGTTCGATTGATCTCGTCGGCCAGTAGAATCTCGGTGAAGACCGGGCCTTTTAGCAAAGTAAATTTGCTCGATTGAAAATCGAAGAGGTTGGTTCCGAGAACATCACCAGGCATAAGATCTGGCGTGAATTGGATCCGATTGAATTCGAGATCCATACTCGAGGCGAAGGTTTGCGCGATCAGGGTCTTAGCCGTACCGGGCACACCTTCCAAGAGGACATGCCCCTGGCACAGCATCGCATTGAGAAGCATGTCAATCACTTGACCTTGCCCCAAAACAACTTTGCGATACTCATTGCGGATCTCTTCTACTGTCTCGCGAATCATTTCAAGATTCATCAAGCATCTCCTTCTTCCATCGATGCGCCTGTTTAACTGTTCTGAGGATCGACTTCTGGCGCTTAGCCGGTGACCTGCCTGCTGCTTTGAGCGCGCGCCGCCAGCCGACAGGGTCGTATTCGATTTCTCTGGCTTGTGAGATGGTCTCTAACCGTTTCTCAATTTCATCAACACTGCCCTTGATTCGAAGCTTCCGGGCTGTGCTCCGCATCAAATTTCTCATGTAACGATCTGCCATAAAACCGTCATGGCGATAATACGACATCAGGCCAACGACGTTCTCCAAGAGGAATTGTTTCCCCGGAGGAAAAGCAGGCGGAGACGTTATTGTCTTGCCTAGGCGTCGACTGGTCACCCACAACAGAATCAAAATGACGAAAATGAGATGTGCCGTCAGCAAACTAAGGGGATAGCGAAACATCTCTTGCCAGAAGCTTCCACTCACGGCGAAGCCATGACTCGCCTCGTCAAAGACGATCGCTCCGCCTTCCGGCAAGATGTCATGAATGATCTGAATCGCCAGCTCGGCATTCTGCCCCTGAATAAATCCGTGAGTCGCAATGATGTCCGGATCACTCAGAACAAAGAGGTTCTCATGATAGAAAAGATCTCGGCCGAATAATGTGCCATTCTTGGTAGCGATCAGAGGATGAAGATCTTCGTTGACTGCCAAATTTACGTTGGCAATGGTCGGCTCGATCCCCAGGCTATTTTCTTGCCAATCAGGTTCTGCGCTGTCGCCGACAGTAATGACACTTCCACCTGGCATGAAGGCGAGGAATGTGTTTTTCCGATTGCTTGCTTCTTCTACTCGCAGCAGTAGCTGCTCGCTCCTCGGATCCTTCACGCCGCTCCGCTTTGGCAGGACCAACAGCACAGCGCCAGCCCGCGCGATGAGTGCCTGCAGCTCTTCTTTCTCGGGTAGCCGATTGAAATCAGGCTCAGCAAAAATGACGAGCTGGCCATCAATATCTTTGCCGGGCCGACTTCGACGATTGATACGGACATCGTATCCAAGTTCTTTCAGGGTCTCGACAAAAAGCTCATGGCCAATCGATGACTTACTGAACGAATTTGTGAGTGGGCTTTCGTTCACCGACTCGCTTAAGAACAAGTAGGCCAACAGCGTAACGACGAAAGCGCCCCCGAGAGTGCTGACTAAAATCTGAGTCGACCGCGGATTGAATCCTGATTGACTCATAAGGAGTTCCCACCCACGGCTTGCACGAAGCTTTCGAAGTGCGCCATGCAGGTCTCGTAGTCATCAACGCTTGCTTCTTCCAAGCCAAAGTGGGAGATCTCTGTGGCTGTCACCAGCGCGCTCAAATCTCGGCGTGGATGCTCTTCGAGGGGAATCTCTTGGGTAATCTCTCGGCTTGTCTTGGAAGGGAGGATGTCAATATCAGCCAAACGACAGAGCTCGTGCACCGTGCGCAAGAGGAGGGCGTGAATCGCTTCGGAGAATCGACTTTCTGCAGCCAGCGTTCGAATGTCAGCCATGTCGATGCTGAAGTCTGATCCTCGAATCATCTCTTTGGGGCGAAGCCCAATTTTGCGACGACGTCGAACGGAACTGCGGCTTGAGAACTCGCGAACTATCAGCACGACTACAAAACCGACGGCGAATACGATGAGGGCCCAAGCAAGAACGCTGCCAAAAGGGCCCAAGCCCTCGAGCCATGAAAAATCTCTCGCCTTTGACTCGGGTGTTTTTGGGTTACCGGTCGGCAACTGGGTCTGGTAGGAACCGCGATCTAAGACTTTTTGGCGGGCTCGCTCAATGGACGAGGGCTCGGGTGCCAATTGTTGCTGGTACGCAAGAGAAGTTCCTTGCAGATGAACAAGAAACATCAGCGTCGCGAAGATAGTAAGCGTAGCCCTCATACCTGGATGTTATCCAAATGTTTCGTTCGGCCCACCTTTCTTGAATTCCATGAAGGCGCGAAGACCATAAAGCCTGTCTAGCGCCAGTGGAATCGTTCTTTAAGATGACAATCGCGGCAAGCCTTACTGTTT
>JBLINQ010000228.1:0-6156 GCA_047639315.1 Planctomycetota bacterium | reverse complement strand
AACAATCGAGACACAAGCGGTGTTGGCAATTAAAGCGGTAAGAAAAACAAGAACAGCTAAGGCTCGGCGCATGAGACGGCGCGCCACTTCCTGCCACTGCCGACGAAAAAGATAGACACAGATCAGTCTAAATGTGGCTCTTTCGGTTTCGCCCTCAACCTCATCGAAATTAAGGGGCCGACGAACTTCTTGGTAACCGCGAACAAAATCAGCATGACAGTCACGAATCACTTCGTCATCAAGGCCTAATTGAAAGCCTCTGAGTTGAAGGTGAGCCATCATGTTCCCAACGTCACGGGCACGCGGACCGATCGCGACACCGTCGACATCGATGATGGTCGCATGTCCTTCGTTGACAATGATGTTCTTATCGTGAAGATCGCCGTGCAAGACTCCTAAGTGGGACTGGGCCCCCTCGGGCAGCCCATCATGAATCTTGCGAAGATCATCGGCATATTGCGGAAAGAAGGCCGACGTGCGCTCTAACCATCCGGCGAGATCTTCAGGCTTGCACGTGGGCAAAACCTGCTTCGTAGAGATGCCATGGAAGGCCGCGACTGCAACGCCGGCCGCGGACAACTGCGAATACTCGTTTCGCATGAGCTGAACATGAAGAGACTCGCCACGAATTTCTTCTAAGTCGAAGAATCCAGAGACTTGATCTACATGAACTAAGCGAGGAAATAGCTTCCCCACATCAGGGGAAGCGTCTGCGAGCGTGCTCAATTTCGAAACCGCTCGGCCAAGTTTCTTATGCGGCAAGAGCTTTCGGTAAACCACATCGCCTTCGCGCTTGACCTTGACCACAGCACGCCTGCCGGGCCGCCAAGAGATGAGTTCGCCCTCGTTGATGGCGTGAGCAAGGCCCGGAAGCGCTTCATCATGGGCTGGCTCTATGAATCTAAATGTGCCGGTTTCGGGATCAAATTGGCCGTACTCTTCCCGCCCATCAGACTCCAGAACACCAAGACCGGCCCAGGGAGTCCTTGACCCGGGATAAAGCTGAACCCACTCAGGTTTGTTCTGAGGTTCTTCAGGTATTCGCGCCAACTCAATGCCTACATAGCTTAAAAGTTGCAACACAGATGTGTCACTTTGGGAGGTCTTTGCTTGGCGCGCAACACGGCCCGCTGCAGCGAGAAACCCAAGAGCCCGAGCCAGCGGAATTGCAGCGACAACACGAGCAGAGAACCCCTCACTCCAGGCCGCAAGGAAACGAGCACCAAAACCCCTCACCTTCGCTGTCTGATCGGGATGGCTGTCGTCGTAGAGCTGAAGTTCTGCTAAGAAATGGCCAGCGTCAATGGCGGGATGTGAAAGGCAACTCCGTTCAAGGTCAACGAGCGTGAGCGCTTCGCCATCAAAAAGGAATTGCTTCGGATGCAAGTCACCATGAACAACGCCCACATCCTCAGGATGCATGACATGACTGCGCTCTACTAACGATAGCGCTATCTCTTGAACAAGTTCCTTAGCCTCGGGGCTGGCCACGTTGTTTAGTGTTTCCAATCGTTCTTCGATCACTGCCTGAGATGAAATCGGCTGACAGGGTGCTTCCGAGATTTGTCCAAGATGTGCGATGAGCGAAGCCACCGCTTCTGCAGCCGGCCACTCTGAGAGCTGAGAAAGATCTCGACCAGCGCGTAACTCTTCGATTTGAATGCAACCAGATGCGACACTGCCGACTTGATGTGGGAAGTGCTGCGCCAAACCAGCATTTCGCAAGAAACCAGTCAATTGACTGATCTTTGCGCCACGCTCATCTGGGAACACACGCATGAAAAAGTCGCGGTTCTCTTTTTCGCCTGTCTCCTCATCAATGGTCGCCAAGCTCAAGTGCGCCAACAATCTCTTCTCAGGCTTGTAGCGTTTGACCACGATATTCGACTTGCGTCCTCGCACTCTTTTGCCAGGCAACAGGTTGGCATCCTTGATGGCTCTCTTGAGCTTATCGAGGGTTGTCGCCAAGCGAAGATAGCGAAGGGAATGATCGTAAGGGAAGAGATACAAGATTGTGGCCTGATCACCCAAGAGCTGAGCACCTGCTCCGGGAGCTGTGTCCTTCTTGGCCAATTGTTCTTGCTTGTTGACGACTGATAAGGCTCTTTGCGGCGAGCTATAGGTCTTCAGATAACCTCTTTGCCCACCGGACTCCGTTTCGGCGACAAATCCAACGGTTAGACTTTCGTCTGCTTGGCGACGATAGTCCCACGTAACCGACGCTTGAGCTAACCACGATTCTTTAAGAAGGCCGAGTAGGCGGGTCTCATCATGCGCTCCAATCACGGTTGATTGCGTCGGTGCCGTCATTTAGGGGCCTCGACCAGACAACCGTTGCGCAATTCAGCAATCAGGTCTGGCTTGATTTCATCAACCCCTGCATGGCTGACGACAATCGTAGTCCGACCTTGAGCAATCTCGCGTATTGCCTTGGCGACGTAGAGTCTCGCTGACGCGTCGAGCCCCTCGATTGGTTCGTCAAGAAGTAGGATGGAAGCAGATCTTAAAGAAGCGCGCGCCAGAGAGACAAGTCGCCTTTGGCCACCGGACAACTTGTTGCCAGCTTCGCCAATTTCTGTATCCAGGCCATCCGGTAATTCTTGGACGAGGGGCGCAAGGCCAACGCTATCGATACTCGCCTGGAGATCTTCAGGCGACGCATCTGGACGGCCAAAAAGGACGTTGTCCGCCAAGGTTCCGGCGAACAACAAGTTCTCCTGTGGGACGTAGGCAAATTGTGCGCGCCAAGATTCCAGGTCGAATTTCTCGGCCGCTTCACCGTCGATCAGAATCTCACCCTTGAGTGGCTTATAAAGCCTCAAGAGAAGAGACAGAGTGGTGGACTTCCCGGCGCCATTACGACCTTTCAACACACACAAGGTTCCCGCTTCGATTGTCAGCGAGAAGTCTTCAAGGGCCGGATCCCGACCGCCATAAGTATGAGTCACATCGGCGAATTCAATCTTGCCAGAGAAGCGCGGCGCCTTGGATTCGCCAACGGATGATTCTGCCGGCAACTCAAGAACCTCAAAAAGACGCTCCGCGCAAGCGGCGGCCTTCGCCAATCGAATACCGTCTCGACTGAGTTTGCGTAGCGGTTTGTGGAGGGCTCGCACGTAGGACAAGAGCATGATCAGGGTGCCCGCGCTCATCGCATCATCCATGACTTGACCCACGCCAAAAAAGAGGACGAGAGCGAGGCCAGCTCCGGTCGCAATCTCAGCCTGAAGGCTAGCGCCAGCTGCAATGCGAGTGGCCTTGACTCCGGCACGCTCCCCTGACCTGGACAAACCACCGAAGATCTTGGCACTTCTCCGTTCGGCGCCGAAGGCCTTGATTCCTCGAATTTGAACGAGCAACTCGGAGGCCAAGGCCGCGGCACTACCCTCCTTGCGCCGCTGCTTCGAGACGGCGTCTTTCATGCGACCACCAGACCGACGGATCGACCACATCAAAAGAGGCAGCGGTGCCAAGGCCAGGAGCCCAACCGTCGGCGAGAACCAAATGAGGAGACACAAGGTGGCAATGAACAGGAGAGACCGTTGAACCATCGACACCCACCCTGAAAAGAGGATGTCGCGAACCATGTTCACATCGCCCATCATGCGCACCAAGAGATCACCGACCTTGGCATCATGGTGAAACGAAAGAGGAAGAAGTTGAAGGTGCTCGCAAACAAGGCAGCGAACGCGCGTCGTCACTTTCCGTCCCACTTGGGCCAACGCGATTTGACTGATGGAATTGAAGATCCCGAGAAAAAGAGGGATCAACAACATGGCCGAGGCGGCACACCACAACAAGTGCTCAGGCGACAAGTCGCGAATGATCGCGTAGCCGGATTGATCACCAACAGGAATCAAGATGTAGTCAATGACAATTTTCACCGGCCACGGGCGAAGAAGCTCACACAGCGTAAGACCAAGGGCCGCTGAGACGCCGGTGAACATGCCCAACTTCTGATCTGCCAAAAAATGTCCGAAGTGTTGCACACATTTACGAGCAGCTTGAATGACACCGGGTTTTAGTATGGGATTCAACGTCACTCTCTTGATCGCCCTTCAATCAAATCTTTGACATCATCAATGATCACTCGGGCATTCATATCCCAAGTGTGATTGGACAAGACATGCTCTTGTCCGGCCAGGGCCATTGTCCTTCGTTGGGCAGGATCTACGATGAGATCCTCGATTTTCTTAACGAGGTCATCGGCATCACCCGGCCTGGCAAACTCGGCAAATCCGGCGGTAATCGTTCGAATATCACCGACATCATTAGTGATAAGAGGCACACCCGCCGCCAAACTTTCCATGATCTTGAGTGGACTGAAATAGAAGCTCGGCAGATCAGAATAGGGCGCGAGGGACAGATGGGCCTGCCTAAGTCTCAGTGTAGCATTTTCGTGCGAAAGAGCGCCCGTGATTAACAAGCGATCGGATATGTCGAGTGATGCGAATTCTTCCCGCAGAATCTCCGCCCCATTCCCCCCACCAATCACCAACAGACGCGCGTCGATTCTCGAAGCCGCTAAAGCGGCAAAGGCCTTCGCCAACAGAGCCGTCCCGTGCCACGGTTTCGGATGCCCGAGGAATGCGATCGTCCAGGGCGGCCCTTCGGTCAAAGATGCCAGTCCCAAAGGATAGAGGCTAGCATGCACGCCGTTGGCAAGAACTCTCATCGGTGCATTGGTTTCGCGAACATCGGCAATCAACTCTCCTAGGTTCGTTGAGACCGGAAAGAGAACGTCCGCATCTCGCCATAGTTTCTTTTCTGTTTCTTCGCTCTCAGCGGTGATCGTCTCGGGACGGTGCAGCGACGCTTCTGCCAAGAGAGGGGCATTCACTTCCAAGGCCAAGATACGCTTGGTTCGTCGTGCGGCTTGGAGCCCAGACTCATTGTTGAGAGAATAACGCTCATAAACGAAGTCGGCGCCCATCGACACGATTGTTGCCTCGATAACCTCAGAGTCCGTTCCGTGTCGCACCTCAAATCCCAATTCGGCATCGCCAGCGATGGCTCGGCGCGAGTGCAAGATCACCTCGTGGCCACAGCTCACAAACGCTCGAAGAATAGAACGCAAATGAATGGCGGCACCTTTGCTCCCGTCGGGCGCGATTCCTTTGTCCGCATTAACGGCAACGATTTTCATGAGCTCTCACTGCCTGATTCGGAGCGCCGAATGCAGTCGACAAAAACGTCCATAAGTTGAGGTAGAGTACGACTGCGGTCAAAGAGCGCATGGGCCCGTGCGCGTCCGACTTTGGCGAACGCCATTCGCATAGGGGCATCGCCAAGCATTCGAGCGATAGCATCCGTTAGACCGTTTACGTCGTCAGGTGAAACGAGAATTCCGCACTCTTCATGCACGACGATTTCTGGAATCCCGACAAAATCGGTTGAGATGACTGGCAGGCCACATCCAAGAGCCTCTATCAGCACTGTCGGAAGAGCATCAGAATTACCGTCAGATCCTCTACGGCATGGAAGCACCAAAAGCTCGGCCGCGTGCATCAACCGCACCACTTCTTCGCGCGGCAAAGCTCCTAAGAATGAGACATAGTCGCTGAGGTCCAAGTTCTTGACAAGTTCCTCAAGAACCGAAGCCTGATCGCCCTTCCCAACTAACTTCAAATGAAATGACTGACCAGCCGACTTGAGTTCG
Source organism: Planctomycetota bacterium (assembly GCA_047639315.1). Classification (GTDB taxonomy): domain Bacteria; phylum Planctomycetota; family DRQF01; genus S139-23. The sequence continues at coordinate 497 of JBLINQ010000228.1, read as the reverse complement.
GCGCAAGCCTGCAACAGGACGTCAAACCCCTTCTTCTCAACGAGCCGACCGACGGCAAGAATCTCTCCTGGCTGACGTGAAGCCTGAGCCCCGAGCAGCTCCAACTTTTCCAAGGGCAGCCCATTGTAGATCACTTTGACCTTGGCCCTTTCCTTGTCAAAGAAGCGATTCAAGATGTAGCGCTCATTGAAATGACTGACCGTCACGAGGGATGATGCAATTTTCGCTGTCTGCCGGAAAAGCGCGAGATCGATTCCTTCGCGGAAGATGTCTTTCGCATGGGCCGTTACTGAGAAGGTCGGCCCACCTATCAACCGACAGATGGCTGCGACGTGGCTCGAAACGGTCATGAAATGAGCATGCAGATGCTCAATGGAGTGCTCTTGGCAAAGTTGTGCAAGCTGCAATCCCTGCGCCAGAGTTTTCCTTTGCCTGCGGTGTGCCAAGGATTCCACGTACTGCTGCGTCTTGGAGTCGTTCTCCCTGACAGCCTCGGG
>JBLINQ010000227.1:0-6367 GCA_047639315.1 Planctomycetota bacterium | reverse complement strand
GCGTTCACATTGTCGGTTCGACACCACACCCAAACCGAGTGTTCATGAAACAAGCCGCACTCGATCTCGCAGCCTTTGATGATGGTTTCCTTCACGGCACTACGCACATGATCATCGACCGCGACACCAAGTTCACCGCCGAATTTGAAGAGATCCTGCATGACAACGGCGTCAAGTTGGTGAAGATCCCAGCACGGTCACCGAACTGTAATCCGCACGCCGAACGATTCGTGAAAAGCATCAAGACTGAGTGCTTAAGCAGGATGATTTTGTTCGGACGAAAAGCACTGGACAAAGCCCTCATGAATTTCATAGAGCATTACAATGCCGAGAGGAATCACCAGGGCATCTGCAACGAACTCATCGACGCCGAAGAGATGCCCAGCGAAGGAAAGATCGTTCGCGATGAGCGACTTGGCGGACTGCTATCCCTCTATCGTCGCGCTGCCTGAAGTCGTCGGTCTCGTCGTGAGTCCATTCGATTCTGCGCCCAGAGTCCGTCGAGACTCGCGGCCCGTAGGACTTCATCGCCGGTCACCGTTACCATCTCGGCGCAATTGGCAAAATCGAATCAGCCCATTGAAGGCTGATGCGCATCTCTTGGCCCCAAACCGCGGTCGGCCCAAATTTGCACGCTACGGGCTCGATTCATGCACCTGCGCCCGCTGTTGTCAAATATGATGTCCTTCGACTTTTTGCACCTCAAGCGCCATGCTTCTTGTCAAAGATAGGAGAGAATTCCCCTTACGGCGTACCGGATGACACCTATAATCCCCTCATGCTTATTAAGAAAATCATCGCTGCTGTCGTTGTCTTGCTGCTCACACTCTCCGTTGTAACAGCTCAATCCCCCGGAAAAGTCGATCCGCGAACGGGCATGGCCCCGAAACAGAAGCGACGAGACGCGTTTCGTCAGCTCGACCAAGAGCTACCGACGCCTACTGCCTACCGCACAGGGTCAGGGGCTCCCGGCCACAACTACTGGCAGCAAAAAGCCGACTATGTCATTGACGTCGCGCTCGACGAAAGCAATCGGCGCATCACGGCTCGTGAACGTGTTACATACCACAACAACAGCCCGGACAACCTCGAATACCTTTGGCTCCAGTTAGATCTCAATCTTCTGCGCCCCGATGCTGAAGGTCATGTGGCCAGACCCAATGGCTCGATAGAAGGCCTGTCTTACAAGCAGCTCGGAAGAACACTGGCGCGCAACAAGTTTGACGGTGGTGTCGAGGTGACCGAGGTCAGTGACGCAGACGGCAAGCCTCTCACGTACGTGATTAACGGAACGATGATGCGCATCGATCTGCCCAAGCCTTTGGCCTCGAGGAACTCGACGGTCTTTCATGTGGCTTGGAAGTATCAGATGAACAACGCCGACGAAGTCGGCGCTCGCACCGCGGCGGAATTCTTCGAACGCGACGGCAACTGGATTTTTGAGGTTGCCCACTGGTTCCCTCGTATGGCTGCATATACAGACCTCAACGGCTGGGAGAACAAGCAATTCTTGGGGAGTGGCGAATTCACTCTCGAATTCGGTGATTATGAAGTGCGCATCACAGTGCCAGCAGACCACATCGTGGCCTCCACCGGAGTCCTTCAGAATCCGGACGACGTACTCTCAGATGAACATAAGAAAAGGCTCGAGCAAGCCAAGAAATCGAAACTACCTGTCATGATCGTGACGTCAGACGAAGCTCTGGCCAACGAAAAAGAAGGTACGACGAGCACCAAGACCTGGGTTTTCAAAGGCGAGAACGTGCGCGACTTTGCTTGGGCTACATCCCGCAAGTTTTTGTGGGACGCCGTTCTGCACAAGAGCCACGGCAAAGACGTTTGGTGTATGAGCTATTGGCCGAATGAAGGCGAGCCGCTTTGGAGTCGCTACTCGACTCATGCGATCATGCACACGCTCGATGTCTACAGCCGATACTCATTCCCCTATCCTTACCCAGTGGCCATCTCGGTGAATGGCCCAGTGGGCGGGATGGAGTACCCCATGATCTGCTTCAACGGCCCTCGGCCAGAATCAGATGGGACTTACTCGAAGCGAACGAAATACGGGCTGATATCGGTGATCATCCACGAGGTTGGCCACAACTACTTCCCCATGATCGTTAATAGTGACGAACGACAGTGGACGTGGATGGATGAAGGCCTTAACACCTTCCTGCAGTACCTCGCCGAGCAGGAGTGGGAGGAGCGCTACCCGAGCAGGCGTGGCGAGCCGCACAAGATCGCCGAATACATGACGAGCACTGAGCAAGTGCCGATCATGACACACTCGGACTCTCTTCTGCAATTCGGGTCGAACGCGTATGCAAAGCCGGCAACGGCCCTGAATATCCTGCGTGAAACTGTGATGGGCCGTGAGCTCTTCGACCATGCGTTTCGGATCTACTCTCGCCGCTGGATGTTCAAGCGCCCCTACCCTGCAGATCTGTTCCGCACGATGGAAGACGCCTCAGCGGTCGACCTTGACTGGTTCTGGCGCGGTTGGTTCTACACAACCGATCACTGCGATCTAGCGTTAACCGATCTGCAGTGGTTCAAGCAGCAACCCACGTCCCCCGACGAAACTGCGACTATCAAGAAGGAAGATCGAGAGAGCCGCCCGACAACTGTGAGCGAGCAACGCAACGCCGAACTGGCCAAGCGGACTACAACTTTCCCCGAATTGCTGGATTTCTATAACCGCTTCGACGAGCTCGATGTCACGCCGCAAGATCGGGCTGCGTTTCGCAAGACGATGAAGGGGCTCGACGATAAAGAGAAGAAACTCCGCGCCTTCGATCAGAATTTCTACCTACTGTCGTTCGCCAACAAGGGCGGTCTCGTCATGCCGATCATCCTGGACATCGAGTACACAGATGGAAGTCACGAGGAGGTGCGCATCCCTGTAACGATCTGGCGCTACAACGAGGAGAAGGTAAGCAAGTTGCTGATCCGTAGGAAGGACATCAAGAATGTCACCTTAGATCCAAAGTTAGAGACCGCTGACGCGAATCTGGACAACAACCAATGGCCTCCAAGGCTCCGCCCGAGCCGCTTCGAGTTGTTCAAGTCGCGACGCGGCAGCAAGAATCCGATGCAGAAGGCACAAGAAGGGACTGACAAACCTACCTCGGGAGATCGCAAATGACTCAAGTGAATCACGCTATCATCGCCCTCCTAACCCTGGCGTTGGCTACCGGACCGTTCGCAGATGTCCGCCATCCTAACCACCTGTCGCTCGCCGAGGTCGAATACAACGCAAAGACGGGAGAGCTGGAGGTTTCTCTGGCGGTTCTGGCCATAGACTTTGAAGAAACTCTGAGTCGGCGCGCTGGTAAACGTATCAATCTCGATCGAACCAAAGGGATCAAAAAGATCATCGAGGACTACCTCGCAGAGCGATTCATCATCACTCTCCCTGATGGTTCAAAACCGCGGCCGTACTATGCGGGGCGCGAAGATAAGGGCAAGGTCGTGTGGATCTACTTCACAATGCCTCTCGTGCCAAAGAAGCCAAAGGCCTCCTCTCCCAAGAAGCACTCAACGGTTGATTCCCCGAAAAAGCGAGCAACGGCTTCGCCCGTCAAGAAACATCCGCAAGCTCCACTCCCCAAGATACTGACGACCGTTTCGCCCCTCATCGGAACGCGGCTCGAAAACCGCATCCTGATGGAGCTGAACGCAGGGCAATACAACAGAGTCATTCTCCGCGAGGGCAAGTGGCGCCGTCAATTGCTATTCGAAAAACGAAACCAGAATCAGGTCCTGCGTGAGAAAGCACCGGTCATTCGCAAGGAAGTCAAGAAGCGAAAGGCTCCGGTCAAGCAACGGAAAGGCGACAAGACTCCCGCTGAAGTTCCGCATCAGAAGTGAGAGCACGGTGTCAGCCCCCAGCGCACCGTACTCATCATAGTGCCACGACATCTGCCCCAGAAGATGAACTCACATTCCCTTGCTGAAGCCTATTTCTAATGGACGAACTCCTGTCACTGGCTCGTTTGCCTGACGACCCAGTCAACGCGATAGCTCAAAACGAAAAAAGAACTGGCATGTTCAGAATATTTTGCCCCCCGACTCGACTACTCGTCAACCCGGAATTGACTCTTGCGACAATGCCTGGCGGGCAGAAAGTAAGAGTCGTGTCAGCTCACTAAGGACGTCGCATTGGAGCAATTACCTTTCGACGCTCAGAATCTGGTTGAATCGAAGCGAGTCTCGCGCTCTCTCCTCGGTGCCATGGAGTGGGTTTGTCTGCTTTCCTCTGATCGCAGTCGGATCATCAGCACTTCAGCGTGGGGCCCTGCTGGCGGATGAGCGCCATTCCTTGTTTCGCATGGAGAAAAACAACAATGACCGATCGCGCCGAGAACCTAAATCTGAAACGGACTACGATTCATCGGCAAGTAATCGAACTTGGCGCGCGATGGTATGTGTTTATTTTCTTGAACCTCTACGGGCTGGCAAAGCTTGTCGGCGCCCAATTCTATCGTCCCGGAAAGATTCCGGAAGACGTGTCTCAAACTCTCTTAGGAGAGGCGACTGGCTTTGACCTAGCTTGGACGTTCATGGGGCACTCGTTAGCGTACATGGCATTCATCGGGTTGGCCGAAGTCGTCGGCGCGTGGCTGTTGTTGTGGGAACGGACGAAGTTAATCGGCGTGGCCATCCTGCTCCCAGTCATGCTGAACGTCATCGTCTTCGATATCATCTTCTTGAATACGTACGGCGCGCTAGCCAGCGCAACCATCTATACAATACTTTTGGTCGTAATCTTGGCTTGCAACAAGGCGAAGGTCGCACAGGCGGTCGGGGCATTGATGTCCACTATTCCGTCGAAGCGGATTCCACGTCGCGTGAAGGCACGCAGGATTCTCGTGGTGCTCTTGTCAATGGCAGTGCTATTCGCCTTCGATCAGTTCATGGTTAATCTTCTCGGCCACGGGAAAGGATAGCGCGTCGCACCGAACGGAGTACGCCGTACTTACGGGGAAGGACACCGTCACTTCAAACGGAATGCGAAGCGCTTATCCAAGACAAAGACCCGATTGGGTGCTCGTCGACAACTCCTCGTCCAACGAACACCCGATCGGGCCAAATCATCTTCGGTATTTAGGGAACCATAAGCATCCGAATCCCGTTCGAACTTTGTATGATTGGGCTGCTTTCGTACATCTGAATATGTACCAAGGACCCAGCAATGAATGGGAATTGCCTGCTCACATTAGGCGCAATCAGTTGACCAGCAAAATCGAATCCGAAGTTTCCGATCTCAATCAGATTGGTGGGGTCACCAGCAATCAAAATCGGGATTCCAAAGTTAATGAAATTCGCAGGTGCGAAGCTTAAGCCGACGACGCCCAAGCCCCCGGGGGTTGCACCGGAGCAGGTCAATGTGCCGGTAACAGAATTGACGTTTCCGGTGTCCGGTGTCCACTCTAAATCCAAGTCAGTACCACCACTTGGGGTGTCATACTTCAAGATTGGCAGAGTTGGCGCAAGATAGAGACGAGCCACACCGGAGTGGACGGCGGGTCCATTCTGTGCAGAAGAGCCAACGATCACATCCGCAAATCCATCGAAGTTCAGGTCGCCAACACCGGCGACGGAAACCCCTACGTTAGCCGTGGTTGCTTGGCCAAAATAGTTGAACAAAATGCTCGAGTCTTTTCCTGAGGTAACGGTAACTCTCCCAGCATCCATGAAAAATTGATCACTTAGTGGTGAGCCGATAATCATGTCCGTTACGCCATCGCCATTCACATCGCCAGCATTGCGCACTTCACGACCGAAATATTCGGCAGCTCCTTGTCCCGAGGAAGAATGAATCGGCAATCCACTGATTCCTGAATAGACCGACACAAATCCAGTATCAGTCCCTCCAACTCCAATTCCTGGTCCACCAATGGCATAGTCATCGAAACCATCTTCATCGAGATCGCCAAGACCGGTGAGGCCCCAGCCAAGGTTAGATCCGGGGGTGCCCACGAAAAATTGGATGACGCTCGAAGTGACTCCAGAGAGAATCGACACTTCACCTCCGAAGGTAGCTCCACTTAAGGGTGCCCCGATCATGATGTCTGGAATGCCATCGCCATTCACGTCGCCACAGGCTGAGAGAGCTCGACCGAATTGAGCATTGGCACTCGTGCCAAAGAGCGATTGGATTGTCAGCCCAGTCAAGCCGGAAAAGATACGTACTTTCCCCTTATCGACTCCGCTATTGTCGAAGAAAGGAATTCCCGCCATGAAATCCGGTGTGCCATCTTGATCGTAGTCGCCAGCCTGTGAAACGGTGAAGCCTAGTTCAGAGCCCGCCTGACTCCCGAACTTACTGTGAATCATGGATGCGTCGGCACCAGAAAAAACATAC
>JBLINQ010000226.1:0-6401 GCA_047639315.1 Planctomycetota bacterium | reverse complement strand
GAATTCGATCTTGCAATGATGCCTGGAGGCACGAGGATCTTCCAAGGGCAAGCTATTGTCGTGTGCCCGCCCCAAAGTAATGGTCTCACCACGCAGATCGTAGTGTTCCTGCGAACCAGAATCTCGTACGACGAGTTTGACTGCTTTCGACGAAGCCTCTTCAACCATGTTTCTCTCCCGCCATGTCACTCAAGCGCCTATAAGGCGAAATGGATCTTGCTCGGCTTGCATGTTCCAGATTTATCGTTCATTCCGAGAACCAAAGATATCCCATTCGTGTGATTCCGCACCATGGCGTGCAATCTCGCATCAACCAAGGCTGTTTCCGCACACATGACGTTACAGGATCATGGAATGACATCAACAAAGCAGATTTTTTTTGAGACATTTCAGCGAGAAGGAAGGAGCGATGCCTCGCCTTTTGTTTATTAAGCTTCTACAGATAAATAACTTATAGTCATTATCAAGAACTCAGGAGAGAGATCGAAGCATCAAATACATGGTCGACTTCAATCATGGTCATGCAACGATGATCAAGATCGCAGATCTTCTTGTGACAGGGGCCACAGATCACATCGTGTCGAAGAATCACGCTTTGGTCGTTATGAAGATCGGTCCATCCGGGATGAGTCGGTCCCATTAAGACCACCGCTGGGGTCCCCTGAGCTTGAGCAATCGAACGAGGCCCGGTGTCGTTGGTCACCAGGAGATCAAGACGATCAACCATAGCCTTCAGAGGCGATAGCGGAATAATCTCTTCCGCACTGTTGAGGCAATCCTCATTCATTTTCTGAGCGATCTGGTTCAGCAGGTTCTCCTCGCCTGGCCCGCCGAGGAGGATCACAGTGGCGCCTTTTTCTCGCACCAAGCGATCGCCAAGGGCGGCAAAACGGTCGGCTGCCCATAGCTTGCTGGCTCCGAACTTGGCCCCTGGGTTCAGCCCAACGATTGGACCGCTGTCAGAGCGGACAGCCCGCTTCGCCAGCCATTGATCAACAAATTCTTGGTCAGCTGTGCTGATTGTCAGCGTATAAGGCGCCTCACCGAGGACACACCCAAGGCCTTCGATCACTCGGAAATAGAATTTCGCCATGGGAACTGGCAGACGCGCCCCATCATCCATCAGAGGCTTCACAGCTTCGGTCAGTAGAAGTCTGCGACCATCGCCGACATAACCGCGACGCCGTGGGATTCGAGCCAGGAAGGCCTCGAGAGCAGAACCAAAAGAGTTGGTTAATAAGATCGCGAGATCATATTGCTTCGACCTCAGGAAGCGAGCATTTTGCCGGATTCCGCCAAGGCCGCGGCCGGGCAGCGGGTGAACAGCATCGACTGCTGGATGCCCGATCATCAGCGGCAAGGCATAAGGCCTCAAGCCTAAGTGAATCTCGGCGCCTGGGAATCGGTCACGAAGCGACTCCAAGATTGGAGTCGCCATGACAACATCGCCAACCCAGTTAGGGCCGCGCACGAAGATCCGCTTAACCATTAGGTAAACTTGATACGTCGAATCCGCTGAATGATCTTGCTGCTCGCGTGGTCCTTCGGATCTCCGCAGATCGCGATATTGCCGCCGTAAGCCGCAACCGTTTTACGTTCAGGAACAGTTTCAGGGGTGTAGTCCGCGCCCTTGGCTATGATGTTTGGTCGAATCTTATCGATCAGCTCGTCGCAGGTCGCTTCGTCGAACATGATCACGTAATCCACCCAACGAAGGGAAGAGACCATTTCCAAGCGCTCATCTTCTTTGATGATTGGCAGCTTAGGGTTCTTGTACTTCTTGACGGAAGCATCCGAATTGACGGCGACAATCAAATAGTCACCACGACTTCTTGCATCTTTGATGCATCGAACGTGGCCAACATGAAGAATGTCGAACGTGCCGTTGGTCATCACCACAGTCTTGTTCTCTGCTTGCAAACAGAAAACGATATCCTTCAATTCGTCTGCGCTTCGAAGGATCACTGCGCCCAAATCTGGCCCAGCGGATTTCTTATTCCGTGCCATGTTTTTCCCCGTTGGTTAGTTGGCCCTATCAAACTGGAAATACGCCAGACTTACAAGGGCTAACTTCTTGTCTCAGCAATTCTTAACGCACATTGATTGTCATGACACACGAATTCTGATCACGAACGCTGGGGGAGCTTAAAATCCGACGTGGTCGTCTCAAATGAAGGCACGAGTTCGACGCTCAAACTGCGGATCAACTATGATGGAGGGCTCGCCCCAGGAGCTCTTCGGGGCTCACGGTGGCAGCTCCCGGCTTGGTTACGACCACACCGGCCGCGTCGTTCGCCAGGACGGCCGCCTCAAACGGGGACGCCCCACTCACGAGAGCGAGGGTGGCCACACTAATGACCGTATCACCAGCCCCACTGACATCGGTCACTTCATCGACGGCTCCGCTGGCAGCAATGAGATGGACACGCTCCCCGTCATCCAACAGCATGCCTCGATTGCCTCGGGTCACCAAGACCGAACGAGCGCCCAACTGCTCTCGCAATTGCCGGGCTGCAGATGTGGTCTCTTTGTCGTCAAGGACCCGAGATCCGATTAGGAATTCGGCCTCGCTATGATTTGGGGTCACCAAGTCGACGTTCTTAAAGTCAGAAAGTGCGTAGCGTGAATCGGCTGTCAGGATGAGATGAGGGTGATGCGCACGCACTCGGGTAGGCCACGCTCCATCGACCAACCCATAGCCGTAATCGGAAAAAAGCACAGCATCCACGTGCGGCAAGATCGACTCGAGTCGTTCCAAGACCTCGGCACGGAGTGCATCGCTGGGCTTTCTCCCTGGCTCTTTATCAATGCGGAGGACCTGCTGCTTAGAGCGCCCCTCCTCCCCGACCATCACTCTCATCTTGGAAACTGTCGACAATTCTGATTGACTGACGATTCCAGAAGTGTTGTTGCATGAGCTGGCGAAAAAGGCTGACAACATCTCACCGGGCCCGTCTTCTCCAATCGTTCCGACCGGAAAAACAGAAGCCCCCAGAGCCACGAGGTTATTGACAGCATTAGCCGCACCGCCGGGAATCACGGTCTCGTTTTCCCAGTTAGCCACCATCACTGGCGCTTCTCGGCTCAATCGTGACGGACTCGCTTCAAGGTAGACATCTGCCATGAAATCGCCGACGACGGCCACTTTGGCTTGTGGAAAAGCGCCAACTATTTCTGCGATGCGTTTGCCGCCGGGTGCCAAATGATTTCCCTTTCGGAGAAAAATGGGGTTGGGTGCTTCTCAAACACCTTAACGTCCGCTGCCTTGATTGGCGAGTCAGATTAGCCCGAGATCGCGCAGGGCGTCCTTAATCGGTTCTTCCCCCGCTCCAAGATCCAATTCGACGCGAAGAACGCGAAGGCGTTCGGCATCTTCTGACGGAAAATCAACCATGATCTTGGCGACATCTTTCTCGGTGGTCACCAGAAATTCGGCCCCCAAGTCGCAGCGCGATTGGATGATGCGCTGTCTTTCAGCCGGCCCGAAAGGAGCATGATCACGGAACTCAAGGCGGCCGATCACGTCGGCCCCAAGTCGTTCCAGACTCGTGGCGAAGGACACCGGTTTGCCGATGGCCGAAACCGCAAGGACCGAATGGCCACGCAAACTCTCAAGTGGCATTTCATTGCCATAAGCATCAGAGAGCCCGACTGTTTCATGTTTGGTTTCAAACACGGGCTTATCCGGAAAAAGCCCGCTCAAGACCTTGGTGGCTCGCAATCGCGTTTCTTCGTCGACCTCGTCGCTCCGACTCAGAAATAGGAAGTCCGCCGATGCTGCGGCCAACAGGTTTTCGCGCCACGGACCAGCAGGTAAGGTAAATCTGGGTCCACTCAAACTTGCGGTATCGAAGACTAAGATCTCGAGATCTCGGTTGATCCGGAGATGCTGGGCCCCATCATCAAGAATAAAGACCTGTGCTTCCTTCGCCTGCTTCAGCGCGGCTGCAACACGGTCTTTCCCTTGCACGAACATCGTGTCGGGGAATTGCTGCTGTAGCATGTGGGATTCGTCGTTGAGGCCAGATTCGGCAACCTGAGCACCATAGCCCCGCGATAGGACGCACTTACCGTCCTGAGACTCTAAGAGCGTCAGGATCTTGGCCACCATGGGCGTCTTGCCGACCCCGCCGACTGTCAGATTGCCAACGCTAATAACAGGGACCGCAAACCGGTGTTGGGGACTGGCGCCGCTGGCAAAACGCCTGCGGCGCATCGTCATGAAGGCACCATAGAGGGCGCCGATCGGTGAAAAGATGGGCCCCCAAAGCGGGAACTCCCAGGGAGGCTTACTCATAGACCGAGTCTATCCGCACAGCGATTCTGCCGCCACCCTTTTGCCGCTATCCCAATGGCCTTGCTTGGCCTTAGCGGATGCCGCGCTCCGCGCTGCTGTTATCTTGTTCCTGGCGTTCAGGGCGCTTGATATTAGCTTTGATTCGTCCTGTTGAACCGGAAGAGATGCCCGATTTCGGCTTCCCGGTGACCTTCGACTCCTTCGGCTTGACGATCAATTTTGCGTTCGACTTAGGGGCCTTCTTGGTGGATGTCTCTTTCACTGGGACTTGAGATAACCGCAGAGCCTTGAGCCAGTCAGGATACACCTTGGTCCAAGCCGCTTCTTCCGCTGACAATTCATAGCTATCCGTGATGGCGCGCTTTTGTATGTCAGCAAACTTCTCTTCGGTCCAACCCGAATGAGGAGGCCACTCAGTCAGCAGTTTCCGGGAATTCGCGTCCAAGGTGGAATTAGCAGCTCCGGCTTTCTTAGCAGAAGTTAATTTCGCCTGGCTCTTCGCCACCGCGACTTGCTTCGCGACCGCCCGCTCGTTTGCCAAAACTTTGAGTTCATTCAATTCCAAGAGGCTGATTTCGCGTTCGACCACGACTTTGTCGATCAGGCGATAACGGAAGAACAAGAACCCGGCTAAGTCGTCGTAAAACCACAACCTGATCCCGGCGCCAAATTCGGACTGCTGATCATCTTTCAGAGTCACGTATTTGTAGCGTTTCACTTCCTCGACCATACGTTTCTTGTCGGCCAATCCATGAAACACGGATTCGTTGTCGAGAATGACCTGAACACGAAGGTAACCAGAAAGAACTTCCACTGTGGGCTTCTTGACCTCAGGCTTCTTCTCTTGGGACCAGCTGGGAACAAAAAACAGGGTGAAAGCCAGAAAAGTCAAAATTGTGCGGGACATAGCAATTCTCGAATTGGGTCTTCATGCGTCGAGTTCTTTAGCGGCGTTATCCTTCCTATCGGACGTGGATTCGGTCTTCTTGATTCAACGTCTCCGAGGGGCTACGATTCTGCGCCTGAAAGCAGTGCAAACGAAGAGACAGAAGTGCCACTTAGACCAATTCGCTCTCAGATGAGACGGGCTGAGTCGAGATGGCGAAGGTAGTTGACTGCTCTGGGTGTTCTTGCGCCCGAGCGAGGTGGGTCTTTGTTCCGAATTCTCAAAAACCGTTTCATTCAAGAACTATGGGCGCCAGAACGTGGCCGCGCACGGATAGCTCTTGTCTTTATGGCAATGCGCGGGCTCTTTGCGCTCGCTCTGCCCTACTACGTTGGCAAGACCATCGCCGGCGTGAAAGATGGCGTCGAGACCGAGGTCATCCGCCACTACGTCTTGATGATGATCCTTTTTGCAACGGGCACTGCATTCGCTCAATTCTGGATGCGCTGGCTTTTCATTCGCTCCAGTCGAAATTTTGAAGAGCGCCTCCGGAATCGCGTCTTTCAACATCTGTCCCGTCTTTCCTTCTCCTACTTCAACAAAGTGAAAACTGGCGACGTCATGTCGCGACTCACTGCCGATGTAGAAGCCGTACGCATGGGCGTTGGCCCAGGCGTGATGCACATGTTTCAAACCGGGGCGATGGCCCTGGGTGCTGTCCTCTTCATGCTGATCTCTAATTGGCAACTTGCTTTGGCCACCTTGGCGCCGATGGGAATCATGTTCCTTTTCATTCGGCGCCTCATGCCACTCATGCACCAGGCCTCACTTCGTGTTCAGAAACAACTCGCAACACTGTCGGCCCTGTCGCAGGAGAGTTTCTCTGGCAGCCGGGTCGTGAAGGCATTTGCTCGTGAGGACTACGAAGTTCAGCGATTCGAGAAACAAGCAAAAGCGTACATCGATGATTCGATGAGCATGGCGATGACCCGAGGCCGTATGCACGTCTTCATCGAAGTCATCTCCGGCCTTGTCGCCGTCGCCTTGCTCTACTTCGGTGGCAAAGGCGTGATTCGCGGCACCTTCTCACTAGATCACTTCATTGCCTTCTTTGGTTACTTCACCATGCTTGTTTGGCCCATGATTGCCATGGGCTGGACGCTGGCTCTGTTCCAACGAGCTAGCGTTGCAATGGATCGCTTGGAAAGCGTGCTTGCC
>JBLINQ010000225.1:0-6414 GCA_047639315.1 Planctomycetota bacterium | reverse complement strand
TTGGCTGATCTCTCCTTGCCGAAGAGCCATGACAATCCAGGTACCGCCGCCGCCGACTAACAAGAAGACGCCCCTCCCTCTCCCAATCTCATCCCTGGACAGATATTTTGCCAAACAGGAAATGAGTAATCAGAGTATCGAGCTACGAAAAAACCCGGCTCAAGAATTGGTAATCTTGAGCCGGGCATTTATGTCGCTTATAGGAATGTCAACGACATCGCATTAGTCGCGGTGAAGAAGTTCCCGGTCATTGCACTCGGCGAAGACGAGAAGCCTTGAATCATCAAGCTCATGCCAGCCAAGCCCGCTGGAATACCAAAGACAAAAGTCTGACCACCCGGGGGCAAGACCCCGATGCCGAATGAATTCGCGAACGCCGAATAAAGATAGATGATCGGCGACGGGGCATTCACGTCAAAGTCCAAGTAGAGCTCAGAAAAGAATGGTGGGGTAAAGGGAGGAAAGCCCGTTGTATGAAGTTGAGCTGCCAAGATATGAGGTAAGAAGTCGTACCCTCCCATTGGCGACTCAATGTGAAGGAAGAGCCCGTCATTCGCCATACCGGTAAAATCGGGATCAAAGGACAACGGGGCATTCACGCTACCAGCGAGCACAAGATCTTCTCCTGAGCCTGGACGTGGAATGTAGCTAATTGTCAGCTTGGGACGAATGCTGGCGCTGAAATGCTCACGGGTCGCAAAGCGACGCGCAACCCCACCGCCTTTTTCGTCAGCAACAATTCCCCAACCGAAATTCTGGAGAGGCGTATCGATCCAAGCTTGCACGTCATTGGCCATTGCTGGAGATGACCAAATGTTCGGCCCGCCAATGTTCGGGCTAACAACTGATGCGCTTACCCCAGCAAAGTCACCGCCTGCACTGGCCCAAAACGCTGAAGGCGTCATGGTATGAATCCAAGTGGCATCACCGGGTTGAGCAAGGCCACCACCGCCGCCACCCATAAACGTCCCCATAGAACCGGCTTCGCCCCAATCAGCGAGCACGGGACGCAACTGAATAAGGAGGGCAGATCCACTGCTCTGCGTCACCTGGAGTTGCATGCTGGCCGAGATTATCTTTGCGCCTGCCGGAATCGCACTGGCGACGTCAAAGCGGATGAGTCCACGGCGGCGACTGTTGTTGTTCGTGACGCCACAGAACATTCCATCATCAATACCGGCACTCGTCGTACCGCTCAGATTTTCGAAGAGAGTGTTGTCCTGATCTGGACCAAGTACGACGGTCTTCGTTTGAGCTGAAACGGTCTGAAGAACGAGAACAAAAATGGCAAATACCCTAAGCATGCGAAGCATGATAGTTGACTCCAAAACACAAAGAATTTGAATGGCGCTAAATGGGGATACACGGCGACACTAGCTAACTTAGGTTCAGATTGCCAAATCGAAAAGAAAAGCTTGGACAAGATCGAACAATGTCACCTGAAGATGCTCTGGCATTTTCTTGGCCTGGGTCAAAGCGGAACTATGCTTCATGGGCGCAAGTGCTTGATAGAAAACAAAATGCAACGACGCCCTCTTGAGTCTGAGTGAACTTAAGAGTGGCCACGTCTTGGAGGTGATTGATAAATCTTAGCGCGAGAAGGACAGAAGGACCCCTAAATCGCCTCTTTTTCCGTCCCAGATTCTGCGTCAGACTCAGCAGCAATTTCCGATTTAGCCTCATCATCTTCGACCATCATCGCATCCAACTCATCCCCGGCTGGGGCTTGCTTCTCGGCTGCGCCGTCGTCGAGATTGAAGATGCGCCCCAAGTCATCCCGGATGATATCCATCTTCTTGGCGTTGATCTCTGGCACTGGCACCTTGTAGGTCTTGCCGTCTTTTTCCTTCGTGAACCGCACCTCAAGGAACTCAGCCTCGTCTTCGACGATCATTCCAAGTTGCTTGAGGACTTTCTTGCGGACCAACAACAAGGTGACAATGTAGCCAACTTCCATGTGTTCATTTTCATTCTTCTGTTCTTGCAATCGCACGAAGAATTCGGTGAGGAAGTTGAGATCAAGGGGGCGAGCCTTCTTGGCCTCGGGTTCAGAGATGCGGGCGCGCCAATACGCGAAAGGCTTGTCGTCTAAAGCTTCGAAGCAATCCGGATCCATGTCTGCGCGTTGCCACCCAGATTCGGCGTCATAGGCGATGAAGCTGACATACTCATCGCCGATCTCGAATTTGCGGCCAGACACGCAGCATGTCGCGCCTGGTTTCTTGAGAGCATATTCCCAATCAATCGACTTCGTTACCTTCGGTTCCACCAGCGTCTCCATTGCGCCCCGCGGCGATACGATTCCCCGGTCATTGTGCGCAGGGAGTGAATGCAATTGACAACAACTTCGCTTTCGCGGTTATCAGGCAACATGCGACGCTCGGACTTCTCGAGTGTTTCAATCAAGGCCAAGATGGCCTCATCAGTACGAAAATGCCCAAGTGTGCCGGCGCTAAATTTCCTGACCGAAAGGTCGTCGTCGTCAAGACAGTCTATCAGGGCTGGGATACTGCGCAGATCTTCGCTGGCACCAAGCGCTTGGATGGCAGTGAGGCGCAATCGGAAGTCATCTTCTCGGCTCAATGCGCGATTTAGAAAAGAGATGGATTCGGGGGCACCCAAGGGCCCCATGGCTTTTATGGCACGCAAAAGATCGAGACGGGCATCACGCCCGGCATCGGAATAAGCATCGCTGATGGCCGAAACCGCCTTGGCGCCATACCAACCCAACATCTCTACACAGTGTGTCCGGGTAACGGAATCGCCACGGCCATCGGCTAAACCGGAAACCATGTAAGGCGTCGCGACATCGGCTAAGTCATAGAGTTCCGAGCGGGCTCGTTTGTAGACGGGCCCGTTGTTCTTGCTGTACGACCGGACCATGGCAATAATCAAATTCTCAGCGAGAATCTCTTTGGCATCGTTGCCATAGGCGCGCCAAAGATGGCGGTGCTCAATCCACTCGGGCTTCAATTCGATGAACTCACGCCACCAACGAATCATGTTGTCGCGTTGCTCGGCAGGAAGTTGAGCCATGCCCTTTTCCAGTTGAGCTCGCAAGCGAATCTCGCGCTCTTTCTCGTAGACTTGGCGTCTCGCTTTGTCTTGCTCAGAGCGAGCCAGCATGTCCCAAAGTCCAGAGCCGTTGGCTTCACTCGAAGAGTCTGAACCCGACCGATCGGGAGCCGCGTCGCCATTGCGTGAAGAACGGGAAGAATCACTTCCGCATGAAACTACAATGGAG
This sequence comes from Planctomycetota bacterium, assembly GCA_047639315.1. Taxonomy (GTDB): domain Bacteria; phylum Planctomycetota; family DRQF01; genus S139-23. The sequence continues at coordinate 3,170 of JBLINQ010000225.1, read as the reverse complement.
ACGATTGCGACGGCCAGAACCAAAGAAAAAGACTGTTTCATGAACTTATCCCAATGAGAGAATGAGCAGGGGCACAAAATACCAAAAGGCACCCTCTCCTACCACGCCCCCCAATGGCACATGGTTTCGACTCAGCCCCATGATCTTCCACAATCCGCTATGCCGCTGGTTCCTCTGCATAATCCTTTGCCTGAGAATCGGTTAGGCCGGAGAGTCGGTCTCGGGTCGTCGTGACGACGTCTTTGGATGCAGCCCGGCCCTTATGGCCGCTGGAAGACACGCACGTAGTCGATGAGAAACGTGTCGGGCAGCGCGGCCTTCGAGACGTCTCCGCCCCAACCGCTAAGCTCAACACTGAGAATAAGGTACTGGGGAATGTGCGAGACAGCTTCAGAGGTGCGCCAAGTCTCTTCACCGTCGACATAGAAGACGTACTCGTCGGCGCTCCAGAGCAGCCCGAATCGATGGAAGCCATCGCCGATCCCAGATTTCTTGACCCGTGTTCCGGCTCGTTTGTGGTCCGCGCCGTATCCATTCCAATGCAAGTTGTGGTAAACCCAATCTTTGCCTTGATTGATGTGATATTCGAAGATGTCGATTTCGGTGCCGAACTTGGCCGTATCATTGAGGCCCTGGCTCAACGCTGGCGACTGCAGCCAGAATGCCGTGTGAGCACCGAGTTCGTGGTTCACGCGGGCGCGGCATTCAAAATACCCGAACTTCTGTTTGAATGTTTTATGCGTTGCGATCTGCGCGATGTGATAGGCGTCGCCGACTTTCGAAAGGGACATTTCTAACTGCCCTTTGCCGTTTAAGACGGAAGCCTCTTCAACCACGTATCCCTTCGCCTCGACCGGAAGTTCGTGGGTTAGCGCTGGCTTTGCGAGGGGCTCGTCCTCCTTCGGACTATGGCAGCCTGTCATGATGAGGCATGCCAGGAGTGTGATGTGACGAACTAGGAGCAACTGTTTGCGCATCTTCTTTCCTTCGTTGGACATGACTGCATTCTTCGCACGTTAAGCGTTCCCGACCAAACCGGCAACATCAAGGCATCCATAGAATCAAAGACCATCAGAACAAAGTACGGCGTACTGCATGTACCAATTTTTGAGTCAGAAGAACGCCCAGAGAACTGCGGCCAAACACACCAAAATCGTCCCCCTCAAAAACTACAATCGTGATTCAGGCTTTCCCTTCGCAAAGGAAGAATCACATGAATATCGCTCCCCTTTTCTCGCCAGATCAGAAGGCACTTCATCTTCATTTCGGTCTTGACGCCGAGGCATTAGAGAAGACTATTCTTCTTCACAACCGAACCCATGATGCGGCACGTCGTGCTCTCGCATTCTATCTCGATGACATGCAAAGTCGTGGTCTGCATCAATCGTTGGGTTTTGTAAGCGCCGTTCAGTTTGCTCGTCAGAGATTAGATATGAGCCGAAGAATGGCACGCACGCTCATTGCTGTTGGCAAGCACCTACGCGACCTTCCATTGATTGATGATGCTTTCTGCAACGGCCAACTATCGTGGTCAAAAGTCCGGCTCCTGGTGAAAGTAGCCACTGCTGAAGTTGAAGAAGCATGGTTGGCAAAAGCTGAAGGGCTTTCTTGCGAACAACTGGAAGCAGCCATCTGCGGCGCGGAAAAGGGACAACTTCCACGTGAGGATAGCATTGGACTCCCTACGGCAAAGTTCAAGTTCACGGCCAAGCTTGGAACTCTCGGGCTGGAAAGTCTCGAGATGGCAAGAAGAAAGCACAACGATGAGATAGGTGCGGAATGCGACGATGCCGAGTTCTTGGAAACGCTCATCGACTCTTATCTTTCTCAGGGCGAGACCGAGAGGGGAAACTCCTCTACTTATCAAATAGCCATTGGTCACTGCCCCTCCTGTGAGAAGTCTCATGTCAAAACCGAAGATGGGCCCATGGATCTTTCCAAAAGCGAAACCGACCAAGTACTTTGCGACGGAGAATTCGCCCATGCAAAAAACGAATCTCCGACACCGCCCCGCATCCGACGCCTGGTCTTGGCTCGAGACGGTCATCGCTGTATCCATTGCCACCGTAGCCAAGACCTCCAAGTGCATCACATCGTTTACCGCTCTCATGGTGGAAGTCACGACCCGTCCAATCTGACCTCCCTCTGCAAGCCTTGCCATGGCTTACTTCACGAGAGATTTCTGAAGATCGAAGGAGAAGCTCCCAACAATCTTTCAATGACCGACCGTCACGGCCGCAAGCTTCAGGGCCCCATCCCATTCTGTGGTCCGAAGATTCACATCGATCGTATAGAGGGTGGCCCACGTGGGCCGGGCCAGCCAACAAAAGAGACGGTGGCGACGGGACGAGACTTATCTCAACTCACCGGCCAAGAGCATGTTAGAGCAAACCTCAAGATTGCTTGCTTCGCAGCAAAGGCTGAGAAGCGCCCGGTGCATCACGTTCTGTTTCAGGGGCCTCCTGGACTCGGCAAGACAACCCTGGCTCGAGCCGTCGCCGTCCAATCGAACGCCCCATTCGTCGAACGGACCGGAGCGGCGATCAAGTCGCTCAACGATCTCTTCGCACCCAAAGGAAGTGTGCTTTTCATCGACGAAATCCATGGTTTGTCCCGACAATTGGCTGAGGTCTTCTACGAGACAATGGACCAAAGAGACATCTGCGTCATTGGTGCCACAACCAACCCTGACCTCATGCCTAAGCCACTGCGAGATCGTTTCGTGGTCCAAGAAGAACTGCTCGCTTATGAAGACCATGAGCTTGCAGAACTGGTCAGCACGGCTTGCACCACGCCAATAGATGAAGAGGCATGCTTCGCCATCGCAAAAGCATCTTTGGGCACACCAAGAAAGGCATTGGCCCTTTTGGCTTCCGTCGAAGACTTACGCTTGGCCAAGGACGAAAAGAGAATCGCCGCCCAGTTAGTTCATGAAACGTTGCGAAGGAAACGAATGAACCACCAGGGATTGGGCCCTCGTCACCAGCAAGCTTTGACTATCTTAGAAGAACATGGCCGCCCTATTGGCCAGGCAAGATTGGCAATCGTGATGGGAACAGATCCCGATGTCTTCCGCAGCACGATCCAGCCCGATCTTCTCCGACTTGGACTCGTCACTGTAACGCCCTTAGGTCTCTCAACTCGTCCGAACTGGCAATCAACCACAGTCC
>JBLINQ010000224.1:0-6514 GCA_047639315.1 Planctomycetota bacterium | reverse complement strand
TGGTGGCACAAGGGGAGTCAGAGCAGGCCCAGATGGCAAAATGCTGGTGATCAGCGCTGATTCGCCCTGCCTTGGGCGAGGTGGTAGTCGTCGCAAAAAGGCCAATTAAGGCCGTATTCGTCCTTGGAATGCGATTTTCGCGCCGTGGCGACTCCCCCTTGGAGGCCTATCATAGGCTCACACGCTGCCAGCCAGATTCTCTCAATTCAGCATAAAATCACTGTCGAAAATTAGGCAACCAATTGGTTGCTCTTTGGCGTTTCGCGCATTACGGTGCAGCCATGTAGTAGGGGCAGTGGGACGCTTCAGGCAGGGCACTCAATGAATAGACCCATCGCCTCCCTGGCAACTCGCGCTGAAAGTGCGCGTTCGACAACGAAAAGCAAGCAAGAGGCGACTCAATAACCCCATGTCACAGCCAGAAAAGACGACAGAAGTATCGAGTGGTGATATTACAATCTTTGCGGCGTTGAGCGATGTGACACGGGTCAATCTCGTAAGGCGCATTTGCCAGACCAAGTCCGTCTCAATCGCCGAGTTGACCAAGGGCTCTGGAATAACTCGACAGGCCGTCACCAAGCATCTCCGAGTGCTCGAGAAAGCCGGACTCATCCAGGCTCAGACCTATGGCCGTGAGAAGCACTGGACTCAAATACCGGATGGCCTCAACCCAGCGACGATGAGTCTCGCGGCTCTTACGAGAGAGTGGGACGCTGCACTCGAGGCCTAAGGGACTCTGTCGACGGAAGCACGGTTGTGGCTGGTTACCGCCCAAGGGCAAAGCCATTCTGCTTTGTGTCCTCACGCCGAAGAGTGAGCGCCTGCTTGATTACTGGAAAGTAATTGAGACGTGATTCGTCCGACCGATTGTGATGGCAGCCGCCCCTATTTCCGACACGAGGATCGAAGCGTCGTCGACGAGCATCTGAAATCGATAGGTGAGTCCAGCGAAAGCACCGGACGGTGCGAAGTAAAATGAAGACCAAGCAGGGCTGCCGTAGGGTGGAGTCGGGCCAAAATTCACAAAACCAAACAACCCCCCGCCATCCTCTAAGATTGTTGTGTTGCTCAATGTACCGAGATTGACATACAGGTCGCCGAGTGCCGATGGCAGAACTGGCTCAGAGTCGAGGGTAACCGCCAAGAGAACAGGCAAAATCGGCGGATTCGCGTTCGAAACATTGTAGAAGTTGGCGGTGATGGTGTCGGTCGGTATTCCTGGAACGTACTCCACTTCTAACTTTCTGCCCCATAAGTGGGCGTTAACCGGCAACGCACCGATCGCTCCAGCCTGCAAGCTGACTTCTCCGAGTCCAATCCCAGTTGATGAGACTGATGTTGTGACTTCGCCATTGGCATCGGTGATTAAAGGAACAGGCGAGACCCCCGCGCTTCCATCAGGGCTCGAAAGTTGCACGGTAACCCCTGGTACAGGGAGTGAATTGATGTCGGTGACGACAACGGTAATCGGTGCGCCGAAAGCAGCGCCAGAAGAGCAAACCTGGTAGTCGCCAACGGTAAAATTCAAATTGTAGATCGGCCCGCTACCCCGGATTCGCTTAAGCGTTCCGCCAATGCCATTCATGTTTCGTTGAACAAAGTAGATGGCGCCGTCAGGCCCTAAATCAAAGTGTACAGCTCCCTGGAAGCCGAGCCCCCAATAATCATGGTCGACTTGGCCGAGGACCGCTGGTGGGCGACTCCAAGTGTTCGATGTCGTATCAAGAGTAAGGCGTGTCATGGTGCCGTTGTAAAAGTCGCAATGAAAGACATTGAACTCGTAGGCTGGTCCAAAGTCGTTGGCACCGCCTTGATTTCGAGTCACCCCAGAGCAGATAATTGCGTTTCCTTCGATACCCCAGATGCGCTCGTCGATTGGATAGGTGTGCCCCCCAGGATCGCTCCCAACTCCAGGACAGGCCACACTCGGTATCGATCCTTGATACCATGGCCAACCGTAGCTTCTGCAAGCCAAGGGTTGCCCCAAATTCCTTGGATACCAATTGAGTTCCTCTCGAGTCTGCAGCCCAACATCAGCGATGAAGAGATCGCCGGTTGGCCCATCAATGCACATGCTAAATGGATTGCGAAGGCCGTATGCAAGAACCAGCCTCTGGTTCTCATTCGGCGCGTCGGCAAAAGGGTTGTCTGCAGGCATGATGTCGGCAGTCGATGGAATCGGCCCATTCGCAGGCAGATTACTCACGTCCAGACGCAAAATCTTGCCACCCATTTGAGTGAGCGCTGACCCAAGGAAACAATCACCATCGTCGCCAATGCTGACATAGAGCATGTTGTCGGGGCCAAAACGAAGCGTGCCACCGTTGTGCAAATGACTGTTGTCGGGGACGCGTTCCAAAACGATGAACTCGCTGCTCGCGTCAAACGTCAGTCCGCGACCAGTCGGAGCATTCAACGGGCCGACTAATGTATACCGAGCCAAGACGACGAATGCCGAGTTGCTGCGTGTTGCCCAGGTGTAAATCTTGTCGCCTCGAACGGCAATGCTCAGTAATCCTCGAACCGCATGGTTGACTAGCACATTGGGAACCACGCCGACCGTTGAGACATCGATGATGCCTTCTCGTTTCAACCTTATGGTCCCATCTCGTTCCGCGATCAAGATTCTGCCATCTGGAAGAAAAGCAAAGTCGTTGGGCGCAACGAGGCTGGCGGACTCCAATGTGTCGATGGCAAAACCGAAGGGGACGATTTGCCCTGCCGACACATTGCAGAACGGGAGCAAAAGGAAGAAGATCTGTGGTGCAGAACTTTGTCGTAGCATGAATGTGTCTCAGATTGCCTGTTGGACAAAGCGGCGCACGCGGATCTTAGAGTGTGCGTGAAACACACAAGAAGCCTCAGCCGGTGACCCTAAAGAAAAGATGCGAACTATGTCAAGGAGACAGCACCTTAGATCACTACATGTAAGCCATGGACAGGTCGTCCTCTTTGCCCTCTCATTTCGCGCAATTTCTCCCCTGGGAGGGTGAGGCTGTCCTTGATTTTGCTTTCGGTGTTATGATCATGAAAGAACCCAAAACACGTTGTGGAAGAAGCTAATGACCTTAGGAAACGAAGCAACCCATCTTTATTTCGACGGTAAAGTGGCTTCAGACCGCGTCTTGCCAGAGACTGTCTTTCGATGGATGGAAGTAGATCGAGAGCAATCCAAATGGCGGGAAGAAGTTGATGGGGCACTTGGCACCAAGATTCATGAAGAGCATGCCCAAGATGTCATGAATCATCAGCACCCACCATTCTTTGACGAATGCGGCGGCTACGCGCTTTTGATTTTTCCCGATCTACAAGTAGAAACCTCAGAATTCAGTTTTGTGTCCGAAGCTGTTGTGGCATTCATCTCACCGGAGGCTCTGGTGACATTCCGGTCGAATCAGTCCACCTTCGGAGGGACGGCTCGCAAATCCATCACCTCTGGCTCGGTCAACTTGCCTCGAAGCTCCTTGGGGCTGCTCATACGCCTCATGACTGAAGCCGCCGACAAGTTTCTTTTGGTTTTGCCCCATGCCCAAGCAGACATGGAGAACTTTCGCAGGAGAGTTCTCGATCCGGCAGATCGAGTGAGCGATTGGCCCAAAATGTACGAGCGACGTGCCGTCTATCGCCAACTTCGAAACATTGCTCGTCAATTTGAGGACGCCTTGGATAATTGGCACGAGAACACCGAACTCCATTTCGATGACAAGACCAATAGTCGGTTTAGCAACCTCATGGAGCATTTGCGTCGGGCGACGAATGAGCTGCGTGAGTATGAAGCCGAAGTCGATTCACTGGTCGAACTACATTTTGCCGTCACCGCTCATCAGACAAATGAGACCGTACGGTTCTTGACCGTCTTATCTTCGATCTTCATGCCGTTGACTTTTATTGCTGGCATTTTTGGCATGAACTTCGTGAACATGCCGGAATTGCAAGCGCAGTATGGCTATCCCATAGCACTCGGCTTTATGGTCACCATTGCCGTCGTGCTGGCCGTTGTTTTCCGCAAGAAGGGTTGGTTCTAAATGGGCTGGACGACCGCGACCGCTTGACCGGTTCCAAGAAACCCTGTCGAAACAGACTCCTGACCGCGGAGAAATTTGTCGAAGAACATTCAGCCTAAAAGCCGAATGGCGGACGATTCGACAAGAGACGCCCAAGCAACGAGTGCTTGAGCGTAAGCACGGCGACGATGTCTTAGGTTGGTAAGGCCTTCAGTAATCTATCTCTGGATGAGATCGAGGCTCTCTTTGGGTTTGCTTCTCAAGAGAGTGAGAATTGATGGTGTAAACGCGATGGACTTTCAGGCGTGTCGAAAGAAAAAACCGATGAAAGACGCCGCGAATTCTGCTTAGTCGACTGAGGCGTCTAAGGCCTGGCGAACGACAGCGATGAACTCTTCTTGCTTAAACGGCTTCTGAATGAAGAACGAATCTTTCGGGCGGTTCTCAATCGAGTCTTCGGAATAGCCAGACATGTACATCACATTGAGCTTAGGGCAGGTCGTAGTCAAGTGCTCGGTTAGCTCCCAGCCGCTCATTTCAGGCATGACGACGTCGGTGATGACTAAGTCGAAGCTGCACGTATTCTCTTCGATGATTCGAAGGCCATCTGCTGGGCTCGTGGTTGAGCTGACTGCATAACCTTGAGCCGTGAGAATATTGGAAGCGAGCGCCAAGAGGTGTGGCTCATCTTCGACCACGAGAATCGACTCACCGCAATTTGTCAGATTCTTAGACGATGAGACCTTCTTAGTCGTTTCCCCGACACCCAAATGGCGCGGCAGGAAAACCTCGAACTTGGAACCGCTCGCCTTCTCGCTGGTAACACCGATGAAACCACCGTTTTGGCGGACAATGCCGTAAACCGTAGCCAACCCCAATCCGGTTCCACGCTCGGCGCTCTTTGTTGTAAAGAAAGGTTCAAAGAGATTCTTTTGAGTGTACTCGTCCATTCCGCAACCATGGTCAATCACAGTCAACGTCACGTAGTCTCCAGGGACGGCATCGAGACTCAAATCGGCCATCGCTGAATCGATGTGAACATTGCCTGTTTGGATCTTGATCTCACCGACTCCCTCGGTGGCATCTTTTGCGTTGATGCACAGGTTCGCCAAAATTTGGTCGATTTGACCGGGATCCAACTTGACCTGCCACAAGTTTTTCAGAGGAACCCAATCGAGGGAGACGTCTTCACCAATCACGCGATCTAACATCTTCAGCATTCCGCTGACCGTATTATTGAGGTCGAGCACTTTTGGCGAGATTGATTGCTTACGAGCGAAGGCCAAGAGTTGATGCGTCAGGCTGGCCGAGCGTTCGGCTGCGTATTGGATCTCTGTCAAGCACTCACGAGCGGGTTGATCCGGAGTCAAGGAATCTTGTGCCAAATCAGCGTTGCCCAAGATGACGCAGAGCATGTTGTTGAAATCGTGGGCAACGCCGCCCGCCAAGCGTCCGATCGATTCCATCTTCTGCGCATGATTGAGCTGCGCCTGAAGCGCAATTCTCTCTTCCTCAGATTGCCGTTGATCAGAGATATCTTGAGTAATGCCCAGAAGCCGCTGAACTTTCTGATTGGCATCGACGATTGGTACAAAGTTCGAGCGAAAATCGACACCATTAGAGCCAACGAATTCAAATTCACACATGACCCCATTAAAGGCATCTTGCATGAAGTCGGCGATGCGTGGGCGATCGACATCGCAAACAGCACTGAGATAGTCGATACCAACAATGTCGCATTCACTCTCCAAGGAAACCATTTTCAATCCGGCACGATTCATGGAGATGATTTGCCCGGTGCGGTCTATCTGGTGAATGCAGTAAGGGGAGGACTCGACCAGGATTCGGTATTTCTCTTCGCTTCTTTGCAGTGCCTGCTGAGTCTGATCCTCGTCTGTGATCTCACGAACAACACATGAAATGCCGGTGATGGAGCCTTCATCATCGCGGATTGGAGAGAAGCTGAAGTCGAAAGATCGCTTGGCAGATGACTTCGACTGAATCAATGACGACAGATGCTCGTGAAGGACGGGTGTGCCGGATTCAACTGTCTGTTGTAGCAGCTGTGAGATGCGGGCCGAACAATCGGGAAAGAACGTCTCGAAAGGCCGACCAATCGACTCCTCACAAGATCGAGACTGAAATGCTGCCATGTGCGCGTTCAGTTCGACTACACAGAAGTGATTGTCTAAGAGGCAAAGGCCGATATCAACGCCGTCGAATAGACGCATCGAATTGTTGATTCTGGATTCTGTCACTGGGCAGCGCTCACCATGCCGTTTTCATGTTGTCACATCTTCACACGATTCAGATGAAGGGTCAATTCATCACGCAGACTCAAAAGTGCTGTCCCGGAATGAGCAAGTAGCTCCTGTCCGCGCCCCTTTATCGCTAAGTCAGTATGTTTCCGCACGCCTCAATCGCTAGTTTATTGTACGAAATGACAAAATGACGATCGATCGCTACTTTTGTGCATGCGAAGAGTTCAGACTAAGTAGACGGACCCATTC
>JBLINQ010000223.1:0-6530 GCA_047639315.1 Planctomycetota bacterium | reverse complement strand
CAATCAACAATCAACAATCAACTGCAAGACGGCGTAAATGAACGCCTGTTTCCGACATCACGCGGATTCTGCACGAAGAGAAAGCGGTCCGCGTTCTACTTCCTTGGCTTAGGTTTCTCGGAAGTACAGAACAGATGAGTCAAAGGTCATCCGCACTTCTTTGAGCTTTCTTTTGAAGGCGGTGATGTCAGGGAAGACCTTCACGTACTCGGCGAGGATCTCTTCCGTCTTATCGTCGTCAAAGTTGTCGAGAAGATGTTCTATCCAGTGGAGGACGGCGTCTTTCAGCCACTTTGCCGATTGAAGTTCTCAGGTGTCGCCTTCCTTGAGGCCGAGTTCGAGCCACCGATGGATGGCGTTACTTAAGTGGTCAAGTGCAACCGCATGATCATCTTTCCTATTGAGGTCCCAACTCGACCCCCACCACCAACCAATTGCCCTGTTTATTTCGCACAACATCCACTCGTGGATAAGCAAGTGCTTTGTAGGGATTAAGCAATCGAGTCTTTGTGTGACCGTCTTCGAGCCACCGATTGAATTGATCGGCCTTCGCCTGATAGTCCCAGGTGCTGCGAAAGACAGCTGGTCCGATCTTCGACCATCAGTCGCTTCTCCACGAGGCGAAACTCCAATCGGATAGTGAGCGGGCCATTTGCCATAGGGATCATTCAGGGTCACCGGGGCGAGACGATTGGCTCTGCCATGGTTTTCGACCGACGCCATCTCACCCAAATGATAGGATACCGCATCAGTTTCGTCTCCATTGAAAAAGGGATTCACATGCTGCGGATCATTCTTGCGCTTGTTGTCGTTGGTGCAAATTTGCAAGGACAACAAGCAGTGCAGAGCAAAGCCCCTACCCCACCCAATATTATCTACATCTTGGCTGATGATATGGGCTATGGCGACGTTTCGGCGTTCAATCCGAAAGCCGCCTGGAAGACTCAGCATATGGATAGGCTGGCTGCAGAAGGGATGAAGTTCACGGATGCTCACTCTGGGTCATCTGTATGCACCCCAACACGCTATGGCATTGTCACCGGACGTTACGCCTGGCGATCGCGGCTGAAGAACGGCGTTCTTGGTGGCGCCTCGAAACACCTGATTGATCCGAAACGGATGACGGTGGCGTCATTTCTTGGTGACCACGGCTACCACACGGCCTGCATTGGCAAATGGCATCTGGGTTGGGACTTCACCATGAAGAAAGACAACCCAAAGGCTATCGACTTCACCGGCCCCGTCACGAATGGTCCTCGAACCCTTGGCTTCGACTACAGCTACTGCCACAACGGCTCTCTCGACATGGCACCTTACGTCTATGTCGAAAACGAGAGGATCACAGCAGCGCCAGATCGCGCAACAGAAAACCGCGATTACCAGGGGTTTTGGCGCAAAGGTAAAACGGGTTCGGATTTCAAACACGAAGATGTCTTGCCGAATTTCACTCGCCGAAGTGAGGCATATGTCAGAGAGAGGGCCAAAACGAAAGCACCTTTCTTTCTCTATCTCGCATTACCTGCGCCGCACACGCCAATCCTCCCCACGGCTGAATTCCAAGGTAAGAGCAAGACCAACGCCTATGGAGACTTTGTACTGCAAGTCGATGCGACAATTGGACGACTCATGCGAGTAGTCAAAGATTCGGGCATCAAAGAGAACACGCTCTTCATTGTGACAGCTGACAACGGCTGTTCGCCGCGCGCCAAGTTTTCTGAGTTGGCCAAGCATGGACATCATCCAAGTGGACCGTATCGCGGACATAAGGCAGACATTTATGAAGGTGGGCATCGCGTGCCGTTCATTGCTCGGTGGCCCGCTCGAGTTAAGGCTAAGAGTCAGTCGAACGAGACAATATGCCTAACCGACTTGATGCGTACGTGCGCCAGCATCTTGAATAAGCCCCTACCCCACGAGGCCGGCGTCGATAGCATTAGCATCTTACCTGCCTTACTTGGCAAGGCGACGAACCCATTGCGGGAAGCGACTGTGCACCATTCCATCAACGGGTCGTTTGCAATTCGTCAAGGAAAGTGGAAGCTCGTGCTTTGCCCGGGTTCAGGTGGTTGGAGCGCTCCAAGACCGAACAAAGCAAGGAAAGAACGACTTCCTTTGACGCAGCTCTTCGATTTAGAAAACGACGCCGCGGAAACCAAGAACCACGCTCAAGAGAACCCAGATAAAGTGGAACAACTCACCACTTTGTTGCAAGGCTATGTCGATTCGGGTCGCAGCACGCCTGGAGCACCTCAGAGTAATGAAGGAGCAACAGTCTTCAAACCTGTTCCTTATGCCACATCGAAAGACCAACCCTCTAAGAAGTAGCCTACCCCTATATAAGGCGTACCCTATCCCTCGTTTGACGCCCGGTGTGCCTAAGGCTACCCTGCCGCCACTGCCTCGACAGTGTTTAGCCATCGATCGCCTCACGCCGCATCCATGGGCAAGATCGCCTTTCAAGATACAATTTCGAAAAGGGAAATCCATACATGCCATCAACTCCGAAATTCTGTGACATGGAAGACTTCGAAGGACTCGCGGAACGCCAAGTAGGCCATGACTACAACAAACAATGCGAAGTGGAATACAATGCCATTAAGGGGTATCTGGGCGAGCCGAAACGCACCCTTGAGCTGGGTTGCGGCTTGGGTCGCATGTCTGTCTATCTAAACTGGAAATTTGACAACCCTGAGACTCACTTCACATTGGCAGACGCCAACGAGGTCACCCACGAGAGCAACATCTCTGGCTGGAACCCCGGACGAGATTTCTACAACAACCTCGACACGACCAAGGCGTTTTGCAACAAGAACGGCTTAAAGAACCTCTCACTCTTCGACATCCACGCTGACGACGTCAAAGACATCGGCAAGATCGATTTGCTCTATTCCTTCCTCGCTGTTGGTTTTCATTTCCCAATCGAAGAGAGCCTGGCGAAATTCTGGCCATGCCTATCACCAGATTCGACGCTTATCTTTGGCGTCAGACAAAAGCGTTATTCCATCGTCGAATTCGCTGACTACTTCGAAGAGAGCTACTTGGTCCAAAGCCACATCAGCGACTATCCCAAGCAGACTCGCAAGCAACATTTCCTCATTCTAAAAGGCCCGCGAGATTGTGGACCACCTTCTACGGAAGTGCGACGCCGGGGCATCATTGCCAATTGGCAATTCGAAAGGCGATTCTGGCAGCGGACACGTTAAGGTCGAGCAGAGCAAAACAGGCTCGATACTGACTGCCAAATGTAGGCTGTATCCCTATGAATGGCTTTCCAAAGAACACAGCCACAATCAGGTAATATTGAAATCAGAATTTCCACTTATCGGTCTCCTTTGAAGTTGATTGCTAAAGCAATGTCACATGGCGATTGAACTGCACTTGAGATCGGAGTTACCGTGTTGGCATGGACCCACTATCACAAGCTATCGTTGGCGCGCTTCTCCCGCAGGCATTGGCCAAGCCTGAGGCGATTCGCAAAGCAACGATTCTCGGTATCGCTGGGGGCATGGCGGCCGATCTTGATGTCCTTATTCGCTCAACTCACGACCAACTGTTACAGATCGAATACCACCGTCATTTCAGCCACTCCCTGATCTTCATCCCTGTAGGCGGTTTCATTGTCGGCGCAGCGTTTTGGCCATTCATGAAGAAACGCCTGGCTTTCTCACAGGTGTTCAAATGGGCCACCTTGGGGTACGCGACTGGGGGCATCCTTGATGCCTGCACCAGTTACGGTACTCGCCTCTTGTGGCCGTTTGCTCAGACCCGGGTGTCATGGGACCTCATTTCCGTCATCGACCCCATTTTCACTTTCACGACTCTTACCCTGGCCATCCTTGCGGCAAAATCCAGGTCGTCCAAATTTGCCCGGTGGGCTTGGTTGTTCATCTTCTGCTACTTGAGTTTCGGGCTGCTCCAGCAGCATCGAGCCAAGAGTATCGCTATGGATCTGGCTCATGACCGAGGCGACAGCATCAAGCGCATTGTTTTGAAGCCAAGCTTTGGGAATGTCTTCCTGTGGCGCAGCATTTATGAAACGGGAGATCGTCACATTCAGGCAGATGGCATCCGCCCAGGTTTCTTTCAGGATCATCGCGTCTACAAAGGCGAACGCTGCCCTTTAATTTCCGTCGAGGAAGCGTCGAAAGATCTGAAGCCCGAGAGCAGACTCAAGCTCGACTTAGAACGCTTCGCACATTTTTCCGATCATTGGTTGGGATATCATCCGACCCAAAAGAACGTCGTCGCCGACATGCGCTACTCCACCATGCCAGACCAGATCAATCCACTCTGGGGCATTGAAATGGACTACGACCATCCCGAAGAGCATGCGAAATGGTTGACCTTTCGAGAAATCGATGAGGCGAAAACCAAACGCCTCTGGTCCATGATCCTTGCAAGAGATCTTCTTCGCTAGCGCTCTATGAGGTGTGAGAGGAGAAGCGGACACTGCTCCCCTCTGAACTTCATTGCAAGGGCGTATTCGAACCTCACCACAAAGGGCAGCGCGAATGACTTGTCTCATCGCCGCATTGATATGTTGAAGGCATCTTCGGCCTCAGCTTCTTCGCTTTTACGGTTCTTGGGTCAGGCCGATGGTTGCCGCGGAACAATGATTGAGACGCATCCAAAGGCGGACGATGCATCACTCGAAATCGGTCATCCTGGCAACATAATGTTTCGAGCGATTGCCACACACCACGCCGACAATCCACTAAAGTTTTCGAGATCATAGAAGACATTGAGGTCAGAATTCGAGCACTCATTGGCATTGGAATGTGCGATGCGATCATTCTCAATTCCGTCGCGGATGAACTCGTTTCAATGGCTGTCGATGGGTCAGAACGAAGCGCAATTACACGTAACCGCCTCTGCCCTTCTCAGGATAAGAAGATTCGACGAATTATAGAGATCGGCTGACGGCGACCGGCTACCACCGGCAATCGAAGGACAAAGACGCATTCTTCAGATTCAAGACGATCCTATGTGAACGAATTCGATCACAAGCCCAAGACGTTCTAAAGAACAAAAAGTGACTCGCCTTCGTCATTCTTGGTTGAGTGCTGGTGTTAGACAAACCCAATTCTGTCAAAATCGAAGACCAAAACACCGATCAGCACTAAGGGCCGAATTGAGTTTGATTGCTGCGGCGATGGCGCATTTGTTCTATCTCTCGGGCCCTTTTACTCCAAAAATCAGGTCACTTTTTCAATCATTTGGATTACGCCCTTGCCACACAAGAACTGGCCGGTGTACTCGGTACTCGAGTCTGCACTCAGAAGCCAATCTTCTCCGTCCTCTACCAAGGACATTAAGTCCTCCGCAACTCGCGAACGTACATGAGGGTTCTCTTCCAACGAATTGACGACCGTGGTGAAGTTATTGAACAACTCCGACACCGCATCGATAACTATTGCAGAGGGAGAGTTCTCTTCGATTTGCTCTTCCAGACCACCGACTGGCAACATCATGAGCTGCCCACCTAACGAAACCGCAGCTGTAAGATCCGCGACTACCGCTCCAACAGTTTGATCGTCGTCGTCGATGAGCAAACAGGCAACAGCCTTCGCTGATTGATCTACTGTGCGCACCGCGACCGCAGAGGCAAATTCAATTTCTTCACAAAGCAAGTTCGAAAAGAGCTCGCTGACGGTTTCGGCGTTTGGTGCAATCATTGTCATTTATTCCTTCTGTAATTGGTAAACTGTTGGCTATTTGAGAATCCCGGAGACTTTCTGATCCATCTGCTCCGGCGTGAACGGCTTTGGCAAGAGAAAATTGGCGCCGGCTCCGATAGCTCGCTTCTTAAAATCCATAGTCTGCTCGGTCGTGATGAATCCGAACGGAGTTGTGTCGCCTGTCGCCCGAAGCGCCTCAAGGAATTCAATTCCTGTCATGACAGGCATGTTCCAGTCACAGAGGATCAGATCTGGCGCTTTTTCTTGAGTTGCTTCGAGACCCTCTTTGCCATTTTCGGCTTCGATGATTTCGTGGTCATCGTATCCAGCTTGTCTTAGAGACCGCAGGACGATTCGTCGCATCGCCATAGAGTCGTCACAAATCAAAATTTTCATGGTCGCCGGGTCCTATTTGATACACGGTTATTACACATGTCTCATATCGGTAATCTAGTGATAATCCTTGAATCCAATCCGTTCCAAACGTTCCCGAGAATCGCTCTTGTGCACGGCGAATTCAGTGCATGAAGACCATGAAATATTGCACAATCATAAGACCCAAAGAATCAGCTGGGCGTTACTAAATCGCTCCACCGACATCCTGCCATTACGCTGACTTATCATCCACGTTTGCCTCGTTAAGCTCATGGCGATACAAGTCGATATTCTGTAAACGCACACCGAGTGTCACAAGCAATGTGCAATCGAAGCACCATGCATATCTCCTCTATTAGCGTGGCATCGTCCTGATGAATTCGACTCTCTTTTTTTCGGTTGAGGCACTTCAGTTTAATCGGTTCGTCGTCGCCAAAATCAACATTGACATGACAAGAACCCAGTCGCGATTATTGA
>JBLINQ010000222.1:0-6569 GCA_047639315.1 Planctomycetota bacterium | reverse complement strand
GGCAAATCGATGCGAACATAGCGCCCCGGCATTTTCTTGACTTGCGAGAAGTCGACCGTCAATTCGAGGTGGTTCAGGACAATGTTGCTGTTCCTGCGAGCACGGCTCAAACCGCCACTTGCCAAGCTCGGATGGGGTAGTAACTCGAGGCGAATTCCACGAATCGGGCCGGGCGACTTCTCCGCCCACGCGACGTAAGTGTCTGTCAACGGCACTGGGCCTGTAGCCAAAACGGAATCGTCATCAAGCGTGCGTAGCTTGGCTTTGCTCTGAGTGGCAAGAGAATCGAATCGGACAGACCGCCACTGTGACTTGCCTGAGGCATTCTTTTCCCATTCTTGTTGGGCCTCTTCGACGGCAGTCGTGGGACTCATCAACTCCGATTCTAATTCCGTCAGTTCTGATCTCAACCTGTTGATCTTCTTGGTTTGTTCTCGCGTTGGCGTCTCAATACGTGGAGCATCACCAATCTTGTCGCTGTCTGCCGTTTGGTTGAAGAAGGCGAACATGCGGTAGTAATCGGCCTGAGGCAGAGGGTCGAACTTATGATCGTGGCAATTGGCGCAACGCAAGGTGAGGCCCATCCATACTTGCATCGTTGTTTCTGCCCGATCTTTCACGGCGGCAATGCGAAATTCTTCGTCGTCAGTTCCGCCCTCAGTATTGGTCATCGTATTGCGATGAAAGGCGGTCGCGAGTCTTTGGTTTGTTGAGGGCTTCGGCAGCAGATCACCGGCCAATTGTTCGACTGAGAACTGATCGAAAGGCATGTTGGCGTTGAGCGCTTCAATGACCCAATCACGATAGCGCCATATCGTACGTGGCGGATCAGATCCGAATCCTGTGGAGTCAGCGTAACGCGCGAGGTCGAGCCAAACGCGGGCCCAATGCTCACCGTAGGTAGGCAAAGCCAATAATTTATCAATGAGATCGCTGTATGCCGTCGGGCTCTTGTCATCAACGAATTGTCGAACTTCTTCTGGACTCGGCGGTAGGCCAATGACATCTAAGTACAAACGTCGAATGAGCGTGTAACGATCAGCCTCAGGTGCCGGCTGCAGTTTTCTCGTTTCCAGTTTGGCTAAGACGTAACGATCAAGATGAGAGCGCGCCCACGTCTTGTTTAGAGTCGGGTTTGGCGGGGTGTCGGTCGGCTTGACGAAACTCCAGTGTTCGGCATAGGGAGCGCCTTCCGAGATCCACCTTTTCAATAATTCAATCTGCTCTTTGCTCAGCGCTTTCCCTGATTTCTTGGGTGGCATGAGTTCGCTGGAATCTTCGCTGATGACTCGCAAGAAGAGTTCGCTTTCTTCGGGGTCTCCTGGCACGACGACTTGATAGCCGTCTCTTTTACTGATGACATTGTCGTGAAGATCCAAGCGGAGGTCAGCTTTGCGATGTCCGGCGTCAGGGCCGTGACACGAAAAGCAGTTCTTGGACAACAAGGGGCGAATGTCACGATTAAAATCGATGGATTTCGATTGGCCCGCTGCTGTCGGCACGACCAGAAGGAAGAGGAGCAAGAAGGGATTGGCAAACACGAAACGCATGTCCAGATTTGTACTTCAAATTCGCACTAAATGCTACTGCTGAGAATGCTGTGAGTTGATTTGAAGCGGAAGTTTCGTGGCGCCAATGAGCAGTCTGTTGCGAACGCGTTGGCTCAGCCCTGGCGATTACTCGATGTTGTGAACGTCAATTGGTGTTTGTTCCGAGGCCAAGGGGGCGTCGGATTCTTGAGG
Source organism: Planctomycetota bacterium (assembly GCA_047639315.1). GTDB lineage: Bacteria > Planctomycetota > DRQF01 > S139-23. The sequence goes on along the minus strand of JBLINQ010000222.1, from coordinate 4,827 downwards.
CACCACGAGCGCAGGTTTCTTGGCCATGCCCAATGTCGATAGTGAAAAGATCGCAAAAATGAGTACGGGGACGATCTGCAGCAAGAGACGATGGAAAGATGTCTCGAGCAACCAGACCTGTCTTTCAGGAACCGTGAGATAGAGAATGAAAAGCCCTGAGAGTTGAGCCAAAACAATCAGTGTAATGCAACGATGAGCCGCTGAGCGACGAAGGACTTTCAGTGGGCGGGTTAGAAGGAGAAGGGCGCAACCTAAAGCCGGCCACGTGATGCCCCAACGAAGCATCAAGAAGTTTGCCTTCTTTGGGTTCTTACGAAAGAAAATGTCGCCGCCGGTGGTGACTTCTTTCTTGACTTGAAGGCCCAGTTCTCGCCAACGCTCGCCATCAAAGATGTGGTCAGCAACGCCGCGAAATCCACTATGGAGTTGCGTGTCTTCGGGTGCCCATCCGGTCTTGAGCAATAAGAAAGCCGTTACGCCAGGCGTTGCCCCGAGCAAGATTGGGATGAGACTGCGGAGTCTGCGGCCACGCATTTCCTTGACCAGCATGAGAACCAAGAAGAATGCTAAGAACATTCCTGCGGCCAAGATCATCCCTTCCCGTTTTGTCCACGGTAAGAGTCCTAAGAAAAATCCTGCGAGCCACGCGGGCACGCGCTTTTCCTTGCCTGGAAGAAATTGGGAAGCAAGGCCAAAGGCAGCAATAAGATTGAAGTAGGCGACCGAAATGTCTGCGGCTTGTGCTGCAGCTCCCAAGACAACTCCAGGAGTGGCCACCAACAAGATGACAGCGGCGGCTCCCAAGAGCGAAGACGCGAATCGCCGGACGGCAATGTAAAGACCAAAGACAATCCCTAAGTAAATGAGAAATCCCAGGTATTGTGCGGGATAGGGAGATTCTCCGCTAAGGCGCAGTAAGGTCGCGACGCTTTGAGGAATACAGTGAGGATATTCCGGGTGGCTAGCTTTCTGTTCGCTCAAGATCTCGACCATACTGCCTTCAGAACGCGCCAACGAGCGTGCGTGCATGTTCCAGATTGCCATCGCATCCCAACTACCATTCGGGCGCGCTTGGCTTGAAGCATAGTAAGGAATGGTCGTTGCGATAACGGCGGCAATAGCGAAGACATGGAGGAAGCGGCTGGCGTACTTGAGCGTTCCGGTTTCAGGATGATTCGTTGGTTCTTTGCGGAACAACGTCGATACGTAGAGCGTCAAGAGGATAACCGCAAGACCAATCAACACTTCGATGGGCGTCGGCCAGCGTTCGAAGAAATAACGGGTGCCAAAGACGCTCAGCGACATGATCGCGAGGGCTATACCCGGAACCCAAGCAAAGGCTTCAAGCCAGGTTTCTTGAAGGGAAGTACGCCTGCGCCACACCGTGAGGAAGGCCATCGTCGTTGCGATGACAGTCACACCCGAAAGAATGAGGATGGCATTGATCATTGCTTGTCTTCGAGGACGTAGAGGAACACTTCATCCGTAATCTTGTGCACTTGAACTTTTCGGCCTCGCTTCTGTGCCGACTGTCGTAACTGAGTTTCGATGAGTTCTCTTGTCTCAGGAGAATTGATATTCGTCACGAATGGCATGCCAGAAAGGAATTGTGGAAGACCACGTCCAGCGCTCTTGCCCGGCGAAATCACGAGGCATGGTGCCAATGCGAATTGGGCACCAAATTGTTTCTGGCGTTTTTCTTGCGAAGCCCCATCGACGGCCAAGTAGACCTTGGCATGCCCATCCAAGAGTGGCCTGAGAAGGTCATAAACTTGATGGTTGGGCAGGGGGGAGCGTTTTCTAATGGAATAAAAGTTGCTCATTTTCTGCAACTGCATCGCCCCACTGGCAGTGGCAAGTCCCAATATTGCGAAGAGAAGTAACAGGCGAACGATCATCATTGCCGAATCATAAGTTTGGCTCCCATTTGACGCAAGCGTCGATGACTAAAAACATTATGGCTCTCAGGTCTGTTCTTGACCATCTCGGCGTGCACCAAGTTTGGCATTCTTGAAGGCAGCGGTGAGCTTGGCGAGATTCAAAATCTTCTCTTCTTGGCCGACACGCCCAATTCTGATCCGAATATTTATTCAATGAGTGACTAAAGATGCAGTGTCGATGGGTCGAAATTTGACTCAGAGGGTTTGACTCTCGGAGTCTGTATTCACAAAGGGCAAAAGATCCATGCGTAAGCCAATTCTTCTCCTGCTTCTTGCACTTGTGAGTTCGGCGGGCGTGGCAGCCGGCCAGCTCAACTTCGCCACCTACTTAGACCGCTCATCCCCGGATGGGTTTTGGGCTGGTCCATACAACTTCAATAATGATGGAGTTGGGGATCAAGCGTTCAGCGATCTTTTGTTTCAGCCAAAGATGCGACTCGGTCCTCATGGTGCCGAACAACCCATCCTCACATTTACCATTCCGTCTAACGAGATCTACCTCTTTCTCGATGACGATGGTGATGGTGACACGGATGTGATCTTGATCCGAGATCCGAACTCGACACCAACCAACGGTGTCAAGCGAATCGAATGCAATGGTGATGGCACATTTGGCCCGGTGACCTCCTTGGGTTTTGAGGGTTCCCAAGTCTTGAAGTTTCTGAAGTTCGACGCCGATGGTGATGGCGACCTTGATGTGTTGGTTGTCCGCGATACGGTCAATCCGTCGGCTCGATGGTATCTCAGTGATCCGGCTGGGACGATCCGGACCGGTGTGACGGCATTGCCAAGCAACAATATCTTGGTTGAGGACTTCGACGGCGATGGGTGGGCTGAGATTATCTGCGGCTACACTCTCGGCGTATTTAATTTCGAATGGAATGGCAGCAGTTTTGTTCAGCAACAGTTCATAGCTGGGCCGAACATCTTTCCGACGATCGCTTGGGACTATGATCGTGATGGGTTGCGAGACCTCTTAGCTGGAAACCGAGTCTACAAAAACTTGGGAGCATCGGGCTTGGCAGCTGACGCGATCGATATTGGCTCTCCGGCCGACAGCAAGGCCGTTCGCTTTGATCTGAACAACGACGGCTTCGATGAGCTCATCTGGAACGTTCAAGACAACCATGCGCCAGGTCGAGTTTCCCTGCGATATTTTTCTGCAAGCTCGTCACAGGATCTCATCGACGGCACGGCGAGAATCCCTGTACATGGTCAATTGTCGATCGACGAAGAGATTCCTCCAACTGATGTCAATGGTGATGGCAAACTAGACTTCTTCTTTGAGGACAGGATTCTCCTCGGTGCCGATTCCTTGCCGGAACGTGATCTGCCGCGGACCAGCACACCGATCCACGTCTTTGATGTTGATGATGACGGTGACCTCGACTATTTGGATGACCGCGGTTACATCATGAAGAACGTAGGTGGTGCAGAATTCGAATTTGGCCCCTTGATCAGCGACACCTTCAACGCCGAATACCCGACGCCGCTACCAGGCTTCCTTGGCTTCCCTGGCGACTTCGATGGTGATGGGGTCGTGGATGTGATTCGTACCGACCTCTACAACATCAAGCGAGACATGGTCTTTCGTCGTGGGATGTCGAAAGGTAAATTTGACGAAACCGAATTGGTATCGATCGCTTTTGCCAACAACTCACTCGGAGCTGACCCGGCCAACTTCTCGGTGTTGAATCGAGAGGGGTTTGCCGTCGACTTAGACAATGATGGTGATACCGACCTTGCGACGCCCAACTACCTTTACTTAAACGATGGCACCGGATTTCTCACCGAAATAGCCGGGCCAATGAATGGGCTTTCGCCGAGTGGCTTTGGTGACGTTGATGACGATGGTGAAACAGACCTACTTTGCTCGGGTAATAAAGAGGGCGGCAACTATGTTGTTGTCTTGCGCAAGCAAGCGGGCACGATCTCTTATCTCACTGAGGTTCTGTTCGGTGCTCCGAGCACGAATCCCACCGATTGGACCCTCTCGCGTCCGACGTTTGATGATCTGGACGACGATGGCGACCTCGACGTGCTTGTGCTCAACAAGTCTTCTTTTCCGAATCTGGCCGAGCTCTTGATCTGGGAGAACACAGGCCCGACCGCTGGAGGGTTCATTCTCAGGTCGAGCGCACTGGCACCACTGGCTGATTTCATGGCCGCAAGGATCACACCGCAAGTGGCAGATTTCGATTTCGACGGATTCAAAGATGTCCGTGTTGGCCCTTTGTCTTTCTCAGGTTCCCAAGCGAACGCCTTGGGTGGTTTTCTGTTTATTCCAGCGGTTCAATTTCAATTGGGTCAGGACATCCCGACAACCAGTTTCGATCGACTGATTGACTTGGATGGCGACGGCGACCTGGATCTACTGGGCGATACCGTCATTGCCAATCAAGCGATCACACGATTGGGAACGGGTTTCGCCCAGGAGTACGGCCAGTCGACTTTAGGGACCGGAGGTTTTGCTCCGGTGCTAAGCGCGCAAGGACCGTTTGCCATGGCGACCGGAGATTCAAGAGTGAGAATCTCTCGGGGCTTGGGGCAGGCCCAAGGCATCTTTTCCATTGGCAATCGGCGCGTTCAAATTCGAAACTTCTACGGATTAAATTTGGGCCTCCATGTGGATAGTGTCTTTAGTTCGTCACCCACCACGCTCTTTGGGGCGTCTATGGAGCCAGGGGTTGGTTTCCGAAACATCGAGTTCACCATTTCGCCGTTCCTTGCTGGTAGGACCTTCTACATGCAAGCCGGCTTTTCCGACCCCGGTGCAGCCCTTGGATTCACCGCTACCAATGGACTACAAATACAGTTTGGCCAGTAGAAGCGATTTTCTCGCAAGGCAGTGCCTGAGGACACGTTAGGGCACTTTCGGCCTATTGCC
>JBLINQ010000221.1:0-6593 GCA_047639315.1 Planctomycetota bacterium | reverse complement strand
CTCCAAAGGTGCAATCGTCGCGGTCAATCGCAGTTGGGACAAATTCTATGTCGACTGCGAGACGGGCGAGTCGCCGCGCCATTGGATTGGCATGAACTACTTCGCCCAAGGATTCGGCAAACTTGAGCCGAGTAATTTGGCTGAGTCCCATCCTGAAATGGCTGCCGTCATCTCTGGTGCCCAACCTTTTTACGAATGTGAATATCCCTGCCACTCCCCTGATGTCAAACGCTGGTTCATGATGGATATGCGGCCGGTCTTTGGTCTTGAGCTAAACTACTTTGTCATCTCCCACAACGACATCACGCGCAGAAGAATGGCCGAGATTCGTGCCAATGAAATGGCTTTGATCGATGAGTTGACTGATATTGCCAACCGTCGACGATTCAACAGCTTCCTTCTCGAAGAGTGGAAACGATGTAACCGCGAGAAAGTCCCGATATCAATCATCTCGATTGATGTTGACCTATTCAAAGAAGTGAATGATCGCTTTGGCCATGCCGCCGGCGACACTTGTCTGCAGACAATCGCCTCGATCTTATCCGACATTGCAAAGCGTCCGAGAGACTTGTGCGCCCGAACTGGTGGTGATGAATTTGCCCTCATCTTGGGGCAAACCGGTGCCGAAGGCGCCAGGGTCATCGCTTCGAAGGTTCTCTCAAGCATGCGCAAGGCAGGCATCAAGCTTGGCGAGCACCAAGCCAAAGTCACACTGAGCCTTGGCATCGTCACCATCTCTGACACGAAAAATTCAACCCCAGAAGCTGCGCTCAAATCCGTCGATGCCCAACTTTACAAGGCCAAGAACGCGGGGCGCGATCAAGCCATCGAAAGCGAAATGTAACGGCGTCTTTCTATCGGCACCGCTCCATGTCGAATCAAACGGAAGCTGCGGATACGACATCCAAGTTGGCCAACGTCTGTAGTTTCTCTCGTCTCTTATGATCAAGTCGCCAGCCAACCCACAAGAAGAACACGGCGAATGCACCGACTGGTGTGGCGATCTCCCAGATTCCCAAGGGCGGCATGTCTGGAGACGATGTTGGGGTCACGATGACATAAAGATCGATCCAGCGGCCGACGAGTAACAAGAGTGCCACACGCTTTAAGGTGGTACGCGACTTCTTAGCCGGAGCTGGAAGCAGCACCAAGAAAGGAACGACAAAATTCACTGCCAGGCTTAGAAGTGTCATGGTTGACCAACTGCCAGCAATCCTGGTGGCGTACCACGACGTTTCCTCAGGCATATTGGTGTACCAGATCAACATGTACTGGCAATACCAGATGTAACCCCACAAGAAGCTGAAGGCGAAGAGCAACTTGCCCAAATCATGGCGAACATCGTCCGACAACTTAAGACGCCCTTTGCTCTCTTCGTTGAGAGCGAGCAAGGTCAGAGCCCCCACACCGGTCAAGATCAAACCGCAGAAAATGTAGACACCGAACATGGTGCTGAACCATTCGGCTTCCAACGACATGAGCCAATCGAAGGAATAGATCGAGAAGCTCACGGCAAACATGACGAGCCAGAGCGCGGCCCGCCCACGCCCTGGTTTGTTGAGCATCCACATGGTGCCGAAATGCCAGAGCACAAAGCAGAGGGCGGTTCGAAACAGAAACGATCCGAGATTCAGCCAGTGCAGTTTGTGAGCCATGTGATGAGAGGCTGTTGCGGCATCAAGATGACTCCATTCGTAAACTGAGGATGCACCAAAAACGACGAAGATCGAAAGGACGATGCCAAGCGGTAGAGTCTCCCACATAGCACGTGCAATCGGCACAAGCGGATCAGCCCACTTACCAGAACAAGCCCGGACGATGGCAATGAAAACGGCACCCGAGAGTGACAAGCCAACAAAAATTGAAACTGATACGAGCCATGCCGGCCAGATACGTTCCGGAGATACGAACAAACCAAGTGCCAACACAACTGCGCCGACGATGGCCAAGCCAGAAAGGATGGACGATGATCGATTGTCGATCTGTGTGACATCATTCATCGACCTGCCTCCTGTAAACTACGGACATAGTGAATGATCTTCCAACGGTCGTCTCGTGCGACTTGGGCGGCGTGTGACGGCATGTTTCCTTTGCCAAGGGTGATGGCGTGATACATCTCACCGTCGGCCATCAACCGGGCATTATCGAGGAGAAGTGACGGCGGTGGAGGCACGCCCTTCTTGGTCACCGGGCCATCCCCCTTGCCACTGCTGCCATGGCAAACGGCGCAACAAGCCCCGAACATGATTCGACCGCGCTTAATCACCTCTGGGTTCTGAGCGAGCGGATTCTTGACTTCTCGCCCTGCTCTTTTCGCTTCCTCGGGTGTGACACCGAATTGGAATGGCATGAAGCCACGAGCAATGGTGCCCTCAACAGGAATTCGTAAGTTGCGGTCATCTTCGAACAGGGGGTTCGCGCCTTGAGCCTCATAGGCTGGAGAATGGGCCATGTCCATAAGGAAGTCTGGCCGACGTTTAGACGGGTCAATCTGCGAGATCCGTGACCCAACAAAAGTCCCGATAATCCACAGGAAGAACAACACAAATAGCAATGAACGATTTTCCATGATCAAGCCTCCATCAGTTCCGCCCATGAGCGGGTGGCACCGAACTTCTCCCATATATGATCGAGCTGCTTTTGGTCAAACCCCAACTTGTCTGCGCGTACTGCAATCACAAATCGATCGTCAGTCACGAAAGCGTCTGTGAGGGTTGCCTTCTTACACGGATACAAGCGGGCTCGAACGAGAAAGGTTGCAACCGTGCCAAGCCCGGCCAAGAGGACGGTCAACTCGAAAGCCACGGGCACGAATGCCGGCAGTGAATCGAAGGGCTTGCCCCCAACGTTCAGCGGCCAATCTGTCGCCGATGTCCAATATTGAAGCCACAAGGCAAAGATCAGCCCGGTCAGTCCGAAGAAGAAGCAAGCCCAAGTCAACTTCGAACGCTTCCACCCCATTGCTTCTTCGATGCCATGAATCGGATAAGGACCATAGACATCAAGAACTTCGAATCCGTGGCCACGACATTCGCCGACCGCTTCGACGACAGCGTGGTCGTCTTCAAACGCGGCGAGGTATCTCCACATTGAGTCTTTAGGTACCTTGGCCATTACGCATCTCCTTTGTGGGTCTTGGGCAGGATCCCCTTGATCTCAGAAATCGCGATGAACGGGAACAGCCGGCAAAAGAGGAGGAACAAAGTAAAGAACAAACCGAAGCTGCCGAGGAAGGTTGCAATCTCGACCAAAGTCGGAGCATACTCAGACCAACTCGACGGCAAAAAATCTCGGTGCAAAGACGTGACGATGATCACGAATCTCTCGAACCACATGCCAATGTTCACAGCGATGGTAATCAAGAAGACAATCAAGAGATTGCGTCTGACTTTGGCAAACCAAAACAACTGAGGAATGATCACGTTGCATGAGACCATGATCCAGTAGGCCCAACTCATGGGCCCGCGGACTCGGTTGAGGAAGGCAAACTGCTCAAACTCGCTACCCGAATACCAAGCGATGAAAAGCTCGGTGCTATAGGCGAAACCAACCACGCACCCGCCGAACAGGATGACGCGACAGACGGCATCGATGTGTCTCTGGGTGATGTAGTCTTCAAAGTTAAGAACTTTGCGGGCGACAAGCATGAGCGTCATCACCATGGCGAATCCCGAGAAGATCGCACCGATCACAAAGTAAGGCGGGAAGACCGTCGTATGCCACCCGGGAATGACCGCGGTAGCAAAGTCAAAACTCACTACACTATGCACAGACACAACAAGCGGTGTCGCCAAACCAGCCAGAAGCAAATAAAGAACTTCATAGCGCGACCAAGTTCGTTGTGAACCATTCCATCCCAAGGACATGACCCGATAAAGCCATTTGCGGAAGCCGGTCTTGGCTCGATCACGCATGGTAGCCAAGTCAGGGATCATGCCGATGTACCAGAACACCGCCGAAATGGTGAAGTAAGTGCCGATGGCAAAAACGTCCCATAGGAGCGGTGAGCGGAAGTTCACCCACAGGGGCCCTCGCGAGTTGAAATATGGAAAGACCCAATGTGCCAACCATGGGCGTCCCATGTGAATGATGGGGAAGATACCAGCGCAGATGACTGCGAAGATCGTCATGGCCTCGGCGGCACGATTCATTGACGTACGCCACTTTTGGCGCAGCAAGAAGAGAATCGCAGAGATCAAGGTTCCGGCGTGACCGATACCGACCCAGAAGACGAAGTTGGTGATATCAAACGCCCAACCGACGGTCTTGTTGAGCCCCCAAGTGCCGATACCGGTCTTGACCTGATACCACACGGCCACGAGGCCAAGGAGCATCAGGGAAAAAGCGAAACTAAATGCGGCCCACCAAATCGGACTGCTCTTTCGCTCGAGCGGTGCCGCAACGTCTGTGGTTACGTCGTGAATGCCCTTGCCGCCCAGGACGAGTGGGAGTTCTGTGGCTTCGGCGGTCATGCGTTACTTCCTTTCCTCGTTGCGATTTCGAACGAGCCTGCGATAACCCACCGCAGGTTTTACATTCAACGATTCAAGAACCTTGTAATTCAGTGGATCCGCCATTGCCTTCGCTACGGCGTTTTCCTTCTTGGTCCGATCCCCGAACGTGATGGCTTCGGTAGGACACGCTTGCGCACAAGCTGGTTGCACCGCCCCATCAGGCACTTTGATTCCGAGTCGTTTCGCTTCAGTCTTGGCTTCTTGGATGCGTTGCACACAAAAGCTGCACTTCTCCATGACGCCACGAGAGCGCACGGCGATGTCCGGATTAAGCACCATGTTCTCGAGCAAATTGGTGCGGCTGTAGTCAAACCAATTAAAGCGCCGCACTTTGTAAGGACAGTTGTTGGCGCAATAACGAGTACCGACACAGCGGTTGTAGATCTGTTGGTTAAGGCCTTCTTCACTGTGAACGGTTGCCAGTACCGGACAAACGGTCTCACATGGAGCGTTGCCACAGTGCTGACACATCATTGGTTGATGAACGACGTCCACTTCAGTTGGTGATTTCGGATTGCCGCTATAGTAGCGATCAATCCGCATCCACTGCATATCCCTCTTACGTCTCACTTCATCTTTGCCAACAACCGGAATGTTGTTCTCAACCTGGCAAGAAATAACGCATGCGGAACAACCCGTGCATTGGCTCAAGTCAATTGACATGCCCCATTGTGGATGGCCATTGGCATGATCGTCGGCCCACAGGTCTTTGTCGTTCGTATGATGCTGGGCGAATGCCTCTTCGCCCTGCGCCAGTAGTTCGCCGGTCGTTGTCTCTTCAACGATACCGTTGCGTCTTTTGGTTCCAGGATGAGTATAGGCTGGTAAGTCGATCGAGCTCCACGACTGGGAGACCGCGAGTGGGGAGTGTTTTTTGGTCTTGCTGACCTGCGCTGCCCCACTCCTCTGAACTAGGCCATGGGCCCAGCTTCTGAGTGGCGCAACATTGGTGCCAACAAGCCCCTTGTCGTTGGTCGTAGGTTTCGCTTCGAGCCAATCAGGGCCGATCTTCTCGAATCTCTCGGTTCCAGATCGTCCGTATCCCAAAGCAATAGCGACGACGCGTTCATGCTGACCGGGTTGGATCTTGGCCGGCAACTCGATTGTTTGCGACCCGACTTTGACTGAGACGACATCGCCATCCTCAACCTCCATCTCTTCGGCAGCGACGACGCCAAGAAGCGCCACATTGCCCCAACAGATCTTTGTCATTGGGTCTGGGAGCTCCTGCAACCAAGCGTTGTGCGCATGGCGGCTGCTGGGCATGCCAGCTTTTTCGTAGACCAGAAGCTCGAAACCCTTGGCGACCGATTCTGTTGGCCAAGCTGCTTTTGCGAATGCTGACTTCTTGAATTTTGCTGCCGAATTCGAAGTTGGCGTAACGGCGGCAACTCCATCGTGGATCGCGCTGGTCCAGAATGCATTGAATGTCTTGTGCTTGCCGGATCGCCAATCAACGTTCTTTTCAAAGTACGACTTGCGGTAGTCCGAGTCTTCAACGCGTAAATCCATCCATGTCGCCAAGCTATCCCGGAAAGTCCGAGTCTTGAAAGTCGGCGACAGGGCTGGTTGCGTGAGGCAAAGGACGCCAGGAACTGGCATGGAATCATCCCAACGCTCGAGGAAGTGTGGCTCTGGGCAAACGACCTTGGCGGCCATGCTCATTTCGTTCGGAGCCGAGACTGTGCTGACAACAAATGGCACCTTTTTGAGCGCGTTGGCGAAGCCTTTGCCATCGGGGAGATCAAAGACCGGGTTTAGATCATGGACGATGAGGGTCTTGACCTTCTCGGCCTTCATGTCTGCAATCAGGTTTAGAAGATCGGCATCGTTGCCTTGCCGAGTTCGGATCGGGTTCTCAATGTCGATGGTGGTCCCGTAGCTACCCAGCTGATCATTGATGAAAGCGAGTGCCACTTGAGCGCCCACGTGTTGGAGGCTCGAAACAACCAACGACTTACCGCGGGCCGCCCATAGTCTCACTTCAAGTTCTTCCACCGCCCTTTCGCCCTGAGTCGGTTGCGGCAACCCTGCTGGCAACGAAACTCCGGCGCGTTTGGCGATGCCGTGAGCCAGATC
>JBLINQ010000220.1:0-6638 GCA_047639315.1 Planctomycetota bacterium | reverse complement strand
CCCGAGAGCGAGGGCGTGGATTCGAGTGTCGTTCTGCCCATCGATCGAACGTCGCCCACCGTCGAAGTCCCGCCCGAAATCATGGACCAGTTTCAGAGCATGCTCGACCAAGCTGCTCGCTTGAACGTCCGTGAAGAATATGGCGCCGCTTTGAACGTGATCCGTTCGGCATTGGCAAGTAACCCTCCTGACCCATTAGGACCTCGATTCCAGGCTTTGGAGTTGCGAGTTAAGGACAAGTTGCTGCGCCGCAGTCACCTCGATGCCTTTGTCCGTTTTCGTGCTCCAAGGTACACCATCGGAGATGTTATTGAGGGCGAGATCCTCCTCATGAATATTTCAGAGGAGTCAATTTACATTCCGGCAAGAGTGAAGATGGCAGTCCCGAAACCGGGAGGTGGCGTCTCGGTTGAGGGCGCCCCGGAAGACTCTGAGCTCTCGGAGTCCCAGGCAATGGTTCGTTCAGAGATGACTTACCGCGAGTTCATTCCGACGAACACTCTGGTGACTAATCGTAAGACACAAAACTTCCGACTGCCTAGCGACATTCGCCTCGAACCAGGACAGTTTCACCGCATTCCGGTTACCATGAACACGAACGACATTAATGCCGGCGGCACCATGTATAGGACGTACACTTTGCGCTGTACCCTTCATGCTGCTGAGATCCGAGTTGGCAACGAAGTCTTCCATGGCAAGGTGGAATACCGAGTCGGATCGGCTGGCGTCTTCCCCCGGAATGCCGAGCACCTTCAAGCCGAACCGCTGAAGCGTATGAAGCAGGCCTTGGCCAAGAATAGTCCACCACATTTAGCGTTGGCCGCGGCGTATTTGAGTGATGCCAAAATGGATGCCCGAGACGAGGCCTTCAAGTTTTTGGAGTTGGCTCTGAAACGGGAAGACATCTTGCCCGAGAGCATCGATGGCATTCTCATGTCATTGGTCATCATGTCCGGATCAAACGAAACGAAGAACAAAGAAGATTGGCAAACGTGGTTGAAGGACCGAGAATGGACGAAAAAAAAGCCTTAGACCCCAAGTTGGCAGCCGAGGTCGACCGCCAAATGGAGCTGATCACGAGAGGGTGCGCCGAGATGATCGGAGATGACCAGCTTCGCAAGAAGATTGCTCGCTCGCTCAAGGCTGGCAAACCACTGCGCGCGAAGCTGGGTGTTGATCCGACAGCCCATGATTTACATTTGGGGTTCACTCTTCCACTGAGCAGGCTTCGAACCTTCTCGGACTTAGGACACGTCCCAGTGTTGATCATTGGTGATGCGACTGCCATGGTTGGTGATCCAACCGGCAAGAACAAAGCGCGTCCACAGCTCACCCGCGAAATGGTCGATGACTTTTCCGCAAGCTACTTAGACCAAGCAGCCAAGGTGCTGGAAATGGACAGAGTCGAGGTGCGCCGCAACAGTGAGTGGTTGCATCCTCTTGGTTTTACCGGTCTCATCTCGCTGGCAGCAAAAGTCACTGTAGCCCAGATCATGGCGCGGGACGATTTTTCAAAGCGTTATTCGAACAACACACCGATCAGTTTACACGAGTTCATCTATCCTTTGATGCAGGCCTACGATTCGGTCGTAGTCGAAGCCGACGTTGAGATTGGTGGCCAAGACCAACTCTTCAATTTGCTACTCGGGCGGGACTTCCAAAAAGATGCAGGTCAAGAAGAGCAGGTTTGTTTGTTGACGCCCTTGCTTATTGGCTTGGACGGAACCAACAAGATGTCCAAGTCTTTTGGGAATTACATTGGCGTCACTGAGCCGGCCAACGATATGTTTGGCAAAGTGATGAGCATTCCCGACGACTTGATGCGCGACTACTTTACTCAGTTAACCTCAATGCCCGCTGGAGAAGTTGACGCGCTTCTGAGTGCGAGTAAGAATCCACGGGAAACCAAAGATCAATTGGGACAAGCGATCGTGAAGCGTTTCTGGGACGAAGCTTCCGCGCTTGGTGCGAGCGACAATTTTCGCCGAGTCATTAGCGAGAAGCAGGTCCCGGATGAGATGCCGTCCATCGATTTGGACGGGCAGCTGAATGATGGTGAAATCGGCTTAATCAATCTCATCGTCTTGGCTGGTTTCGCTGCCTCGAATGGTGAGGCACGAAGGCTCATTAAACAAGGTGGAGTCAAGATCGATGGGGAGTCCGTTTCAGACGAACGATCCATGGTGAAACCCCAAGATGGACAAGTTCTCAAGGTGGGCAAGCGAAAGTACGGCCGCCTTTCCTGTTGAGCACTTAGACTCAACATTTCAAGACGGTAGCCGTAGGTCATTGTAGGACCACCTCTTGCACAAATCGTCAAAATGAGCACACGTTTGGTAGAATCTTGGTGCTAGTAGCCAGACCGCTAAGATCTTAGAAGAGATAGGAATTAAGATATGTTTCGCTTTGCCCTCATAGCCGCCTTCTTAATCGTGAGTTTCAGTTGGACGACGTCCGCCATGGCGGACGAGATCAAATTGAAGTCTGGTGAGACAATCAAGGACTGCAAGGTCAAGAAGAAGGGAAAGAGTAAGTGGACTGTTATTCTTTTGGATGGCAGCCGCAAGTCGATTCCTGCTTCCGACATTGAGTCCCATGTCGAGAAACCGACACTCGGTGACGCGTTGGACGCAAGGCTCAAGAAAGCCGGCAAGAAAAACAAAGATGCCCTTCTTCAGATTGGCCGAGACGCCATGGCTGCTGGTGCCAAGAAGCAAGGTGTCAAGGCACTGAAGTTGGTCGCCCGCCTCGACAAGAACAACCTTGAAGCGCATCAGCTCTTGGGCGACGTGAAGTGTGAAGACGGGAAATGGCGTAACGGTCGTGCCCTCGAAAAGTATCGCAATGCTGCACGGGAGGCCGAACTCAAAGCCAAGGGCTGGAGTAAGGTCAAAGGCGAGTGGGTTGATCCCCTCACCGCTCAAAACATCAAGGATGGTCTCGTTAAGCACGACGGCAAGTGGTACACGAAGAAGCACGCGGCCAACCTCAAAGCCGGACAGATTTTCATGCAAGGCACTTGGTACGGACCGGGTGACAAAGCGAAACTTGACGACGGCATGCTGAAGTATAAAGGCAAGTGGGGCAAGGTTCGTGACATCAATAGCAAGATGAAAGAGAACGGTGATTCGTGGCGGCTCGTTGGCGACCACTTCATCGTCATTGGTCCTCAAGGCCGAAAGAACCTTCTCATCTGCTTGCAACATTTGGATTCGACTTGGGAGGCCATGGCTGAGATCTACGGTCAAGCCTCACCAACCACAAAAGAAGACGACAAGGTAACTGTTTACGTCGCCAAGGATGCGCAAGGTTACAAAGACGCCTTTCATCAAAATGGGGGTGATGACCGCTGCTCCTATTTCTCCAGCGCTTTTGGCGGAGCTTTCGCTTCCAAGTCTGGCGCTGTTGTGACCTACTACTACAACGTTGGCTACCTCGTTCAGTTTACTCAGCAAGCCGGTGCTTGCGCGTTCCAAGCCAAACTCTTGGGCTATGAGAACTGCCCGTCAAATTTCTATGACGCTTTCGCCTGTTACATCCAAGGATTCTCGGGTGGACGCTATCGAGCGTTTAGTGAAATGAGCTTCAATGGTTTCCGTGACTGGAAAAAACCAGGGGATCCATTTGCTCAGTTCATCGACTACGACCTGTCGACCTCATATCCAACCGGTGCCAAGAACGAGCAACGATTCGCACGGATGGGTTTTTTGATTCACTACTTACGTGAAAAGCACCCGGACGTTCTAAACGAGTGGGTGAAGATGGTCTTCGCTAAGAAGGGTGACACGAAGTCGTTGGTAGCCAAGGCGAAATCGATGCTGAAGGACGTGGATGTCGAGAAGGAGTTCGCGAAATTCCTGCAGCAGTTCGTTGCCACTTACCAGGAACCCAAGATCAAGCTCAGTGCCAAATAAGTGATCGAACGAACGTTCACGAGATGACTCTTCGAATGATAGGTCCGATATATTATCGGACCTATTTTATTAGGTCCCAATTGAGCAAAACCCTGTCCCCGTGACCACTTAGCGTACTCGCATCCTGAACATTGGCGAATTTGGTGCACAAGGTGCGCCGCCTATTTTGTTTCCATTTCCACAACTCAAGTGGGTGCGTTCGGCTCTGGTCGAAACGGCTTCTCTTTATCATGAAATCTTGCCACCGATGCTCGGCTCCCTGGCCGGCCACGATTCAAGCGGGCTTCAACAATACCTGCGAGGGTTGCGGAACTCCTGTCCATTGTTGTGCGAACTGTGTGTCGTATCAGCCGCGCTGCCAACGACGTTGTGCCTTGGAGTCAGCACCTGACATCCTCGATGGCTCCCAAGCCAACCGTTGCGAGTTGTTTCAGTTCGCCTTGGCGGGCGCTGCGGGTATCGCAACTGACTCGACAATCGCCGACGTTCGTAGGCAACTGCTTAAGGATGATAAGAACGACAAGGACGCTGAGGCGCCAAGTCGGAGCTGGGACCAACTGTTTAGCGACTGATTCTTCGTCGTAGCCACAAATTTGGAGGAACTGGGGCTTGATCAAGTTCTCGATGCTTGGAACAAATGTTCGCAGATCCCCCTGGGAACCTTTGACCCGCAATTTGAGCGCCATCTTGATCCTCAGGCTCGTTGGAAACATAACTAACATTATCGGACGTAGTGGATGTGCTTCGCGAGGCATCTCCGATTCCGAATACGGTTTGTAGGAGAACATTGTGTCCGGAAACGATCCACTACCGAGCATGCATCCTCGTGAGCCATTCAAAGCTCCAGAACTCGAATTGCCGGGTTTGGCACCCTTTGCTGCTGCTTCATACTTTTTTGATCAAGCAGCAGATCGTCTTGGCCTCAGTGAGGCCGTCGCCTCGGTACTTAGAACTCCTTACCGAGAGATCCGCGTTCAGTTGCCTCTTCTCAAAGATGACAACGAGACTTTCTTAAACTTCACCGGCTACCGAGTTCACCACAATGGTGCTCGTGGTCCCTACAAGGGCGGCATTCGGTTCCATCCCGAAGCGAATGAAGATGAAGTGCGGGCGCTGGCTGCCTTGATGTCTTGGAAGACGGCCTTGGTCGACATTCCCTTTGGCGGTGCCAAAGGTGGTATCAACTGCGATCCGACTCAATTGACGAGCGGAGAACTTAGACGTCTCACCCGTGACTTCACCCGTAAGATCCGCCCTATTATTGGCCCTTACCGCGATATCCCGGCTCCCGATGTCGGTACCAATGCCCAAATCATGGCATGGATGATGGATGAGTACGGCCGTAGCGCTGGACATTCTCCTGGTGTCGTGACCGGCAAGCCCGTCGAACTGGGCGGCTCGTTGGGACGTAACGAAGCAACCGGCCGCGGTGTATCAGTCATCACGAAGCTCGCTTGCGAAGACGCGGGTGTTGAACTCAAAAGTGCGACGGTTGTCATTCAAGGCTTCGGCAATGTCGGCTCGTTCGCGGCCCATTTCCTTCACGAAATGGGTGCCAAGATCATCGCCGTCTCAGACGTCCGTGGTGGCATCATGAAAAAGTCTGGACTCGACATTCCAGAAGTTCTTGAGCACATCGCCAAGACTGGCTCGGTTGTGGGATTGCCAGGAACGGAAGAAATCAGCAACGATGAATTGTTGACTACGACGTGCGACATCTTGATTCCTGCAGCGCTTGGTGAAGTGATCCGAACTCATAATGTCGATTCAATTGACGCCAAGGTCATTGTTGAAGCGGCGAACCATCCTGTGACTCCCAACGCCGACCGCATCCTCGCGGAACGGGGTGTTCTGGTTGTTCCTGACATTTTGGCGAACGCGGGCGGCGTGACCTGCTCCTACTTCGAGTGGACGCAGAACATTCAACAATTCCGCTGGTCTCTTGAGCGCGTACGTGGCGAGTTGGATCGCACCATGATCCAAGCCTACAAGGACGTTCAAGCGATGGCTAAGAAAGAGAAGGTGGCCCAACGATTGGCCGCATTCATGATCGCTGTTGATAGAGTTAGCCGGGCTTCAAGGCTTCGAAGCTACGGCGAGTAATCGACCTTCGTTTCAAATGAAGAAACCCACATGCGCTGAGCGCATGTGGGTTTCTTTTTGGCTTCATTGTTCGGGCGACGACTAACTTTTCTTTTTGCGTGTCATCTTCTTAGGCGCCCTCTTCGAAGACTTCTTCTTCGGATTGAGACGTTCATCCAAGTAGGCCATCAAGTTGTGAAATTGGAAGTGCAAATCTTGTTCATTGGTCCCAAGGGGATCTTTGAAGAAGCACGCCAATTGCGTCATGAGCCCGCCTTCGTTCATACGATCGGCATAGTCGGTCAAGCGCACCAAATCGAGGGCCACGGGTGCCGCAAGAATCGCATCACAACCTTGCCACGTGAATTGAAGACTCATCTTGTAGTCAAGGAAACCCTTGAAGTGGATGAAGTCCCACGCAGTCTTGAGGTCTGACAAACTTGGTGCGTAGTCGATCGAAACGTGCGTATGAAGTGGGTAGCCCAAGATGCTCGAAAGAACACTGTCCTTGGATGAAATCTTCGACGCCTTGTTGGTGTCATCGGCCAACACTTGTCCGTCACGGTCACCCAGAATGTTGTAACCCTGCCAAGTCAGGACTGGCAGATTGCGGTACTTGAACATGGGGGCCAATGCGCTCTT
>JBLINQ010000219.1:0-6665 GCA_047639315.1 Planctomycetota bacterium | reverse complement strand
GGCGATCAACTCCTTGCTCAAAGACATGCCGAACTTAGCACTCATCGGAAATTACCTTGAAGGTGTTTCCTTGGATGACTGCATCAAGAAAGCTAAGTCTGCGGTCGGAAAACTCGTCGGTGAAGCCGCCAAGAAAAGTGCGGAGAGGGGCGTCGCATGAGTACTGCTAACAATGCTCTCCAAGTTCTCACACCCATGATGTACATGCTGGCTTTCATGGCCTATCGCGTGCGCCTTGGCCATGATCGAACAAGGCGCTGGAGCCGGCCGATTCTCATTCTCCTTTTGGCCCTCGGTTTTCACCTGGCTCACTTGGTTGTTCGCGGCATGATGATTGGGCAGGCACCATGGACGACCTATTTCGATACCTACTCGGCCTTGGCCTTTCTCATGACGTTGACATACGCGGCTGTTGAAATCACTTGCCGCGACTCGTCCACCGGCTACGATTTTTTGCCGGCCCCGATCATTTTGGTGACCTACTCGACGGCATTCGGCCCCCACATTCCGAAACAGAATCCCATGTTAGATTCTGACCTCTTTGCCATGCATACTGTGCCGGCAATCGGTGGCATGGCAGCCCTTATCGTTGGTGGCTTTTACGGCTTGCTCTACTTGCGCTTGGCCAGGGCGATCAAAGAGAAACGTTTTGACGACCTCTTCAAGCGACTTCCAGACATGGAAACTCTCGCGCGGATGAATTACGTCGCCTTGGTTGTGGGTTTCATTTTGGTCACGGCTGCGATCGGTTGGGGGGCAACATGGTATCGCGACGTTTTTCAGCAGCTCAACATTCTTGAACCGAAGATCGCGTTTACCCTTATCATTTGGGTGGTTCTCTTCTTGCCGGTGATCGGGCGGATGCTGAAGCGCTGGTCCGATCGTTGGACAGCCTACTGTTCCGTTGTGATCTTGGGACTGGTCGGGATGACCATTCTCATTTCGATGTTACCGTTCCTCGACTTTCACGGGCACTCCTGATGGCAGTGGATCTATCCAATTCGCTTTTCATTATCGGCATGAACCATCGTGTTGCCGAAGTGGCAGTGCGTGGCCGATTCTCTCTATCGGAAACGCAACGTGAGCAAGCACGCGCCAAGCTCTCGGACCAAGACTTGGAAGGCAATGTGCTGTTGTCGACGTGTAATCGGACTGAACTTTATGCTTCGCATGCCAGCGAAAATGATCGTGCCGGTGACTATAAGTCTCTGATTTTTCCGGGTCTCGAACCAGAATTTGAGCCTTACTGGCATACCGGCTGGAATACTGTTTTCCACCTCTTCCGAGTCAGCGCCGGCTTAGATTCCATGATCGTTGGTGAGAGCGAGATTCTCCGTCAGATCAAAGTCGCCCACGAAGAATCTCTCAGTGCCGGGTCGTCCGGGCGAGTATTGACCGATCTGTTCCGCCAGTCTTTGGAGGTTGGCAAGAGGATTCGGACCGAAACCCAAATCTCGCTGGGTAGCGTCAGTGTTGCAGCGACGGCGGTGAAACTTGCTGGTCGCATCTTTAGCTCCCTCAAAGACAAGCGAGTGGTCATCATTGGTGCTGGTGAAACAGGCATCCAAACCGCTCGTCACCTGAAATCTCTTGGTGTCACCAATTTGGTCTTGGCCAACCGGACGATTGAAAAAGCTGAAGCTCTGGCTAAAGATCTTGGGGCATCGGCTTGCGGTCTCGACGACCTTGGCAAACAGATGCACAAAGCCGATCTCATCATCAGTGCAGTCGAAGCGCCCGAGTGCGTCGTGACCACCGACCTTCTCGACGGGGCGCCGCGGAACACGCGCTGTTTTATTGACATTTCGGTCCCCCGGTCGATGGATCCGAAGATCTCTGAAATGCCTGGCGTTTTTCATTTCGACATTGATGACCTGAGTAACCTCATTGAGAGCGTCAAATCAGAGCGCGACCAAGAGGCCAAAAAGTCGACCAGTATTGTTGTCGGTGAAGTGCACAAGTTCTTGGCGAAACAGCATTTTTTGGAGTTAGCTCCCCTCGTTGAAGAAATGCGACTCGCTTTTGACGAGACGTTAGGGGCAACGCTTAAAGACGCGGCCGCGGAAGAATTCAGCGCCGAAGCTGCAAAGCTGGCCAAGCGGCTCTTGGGCGTTTCGCTCAATACACTCAAGCTCTCAAGCCGGACTCACGTCTCCGTTGAGCAAGTGCAGGGCGCATACGAATTATTCATGAAGGAAAATGTCTGATGATGTTGGAAGATCAAAAGCCGATTCGCCTGGGCACGAGAGGCTCCGATTTGGCGCTCTGGCAAGCTGAAACTGTTCATGATCTCTTGTCCCGTGAAGCGCCGATGCGCGACGTTGAGATCATTAAGGTCAAGACGCTTGGAGACAAGCGAACAGACGTCAAAATTGCTGAGTTGGGCCGCACTGCTGTCTTTACTGCGGAGCTCGATGACGCACTCTTACGCTCAAGTATCGACTTAGCTGTTCACAGTCTCAAGGATTTGGAGACGGCAGAACTTCCCGGGATGACGCTGGCAGCAGTTTTGCCCCGAGGCCCGGTCGAAGATTGCTTTATCTCAAGCGTTCCGTTTTCTGAATTGCCCGAAGGCGCCAAAGTCGGAACTGGTAGCGTGCGACGTGTGGCGCAGATCAAGAGGCTGCGACCCGACATCGAGATCGTGCCTATTCGCGGCAATGTCCCGACCCGCGTTGGGCTCGTTGATGCGGGTGTCGTTGATGGCATCGTCATGGCACGGGCCGGGATGGTTCGGCTCGGTTTGGCGCATCGAATCGCATCGATCTTTGATGTGAATGACTTCTTGCCCGCTGTGGGGCAGGGTGCCGTCGCCATAACTATTCGAACTGAAGATGAGTCGATGGCCCGAATTATGACGGGGCTCAACCACGAAGCAACTTGGAAGATCGTCCAAGCGGAACGCGCTTGTTTGCGTAAGCTCGGAGGCGGGTGCAATGTACCCTTGGGCGTTTCTTTCACCTACGATGGCGATGTCATGAAGTTGTCGGCAGCTGTATACAGCGAGGACGGCACAGAAGTCGTTGAGGCACAAATTGACCTACCATCTGATCATGATGGTATTGAGGCCGGATTGAAGGTTGCTGGAGCTCTCATCGACGGTGGCTGCCGTCGCTTAATCGAAAAACCTTCCGCCGGTGACACCAAGTGAAAAGGCCTCTCGATAGTCAGAAGATTGTCGTCACACGTCCTGGACTTGCGGGCGAAGAGTTGTGCCTCATGCTTGGTGGGCTCGGCGCCCAAGTAGACCATCGACCGGCGATCGCGATTCAAATCATGCCAATCAGGGCGGCCGACCATGCTTGGCTCAATCGCGCTGCTTATGTCCTGATCACGAGCGCTCATGCGTGCACCTCACTTGCACAGATCAAACTCGGAAGCCCCAACTTCACCGTTCTCGCTGTCGGCGAACAGACCGCGAACTTGGCGAAGCAACACGGGTGGAAGGTGGAAGTGGCTTGCAAGACCGGGGGCCTCGCCGATTTGGTGACTGCATGTGAATCACTTGATTTTGATGCCAAACAAGTCGTCTGGCCACGGAGCAATCTTGCTGACAAGCAAGCGCTCGGCAAGTGGCAGAGCGCCGGTGCACAAGTGCATGATTTCGTTGCCTACGAGGTTTCGAATCCACTCATGGAAAATCCCGTCGACATGGATGGGGTGACGGCTGTGTTCTTTGCCAGCCCTTCGTCAGCCAAGAATCTCGAATCTTGCTTAGACGCAGATGAACTGGAGAGGATTCGCACAAATGTCCATGCTTTCGCCATTGGGCGAACCACTGCCAAAGAACTGCGTGGGCGAGGGTGGAAAAAGATTGAAGTTGCAAGTCGCCCCTCTAATGAGGGGCTCTTGGCGGCATCCTTGGAGCATCTCTCGGAAAGCGAATGGCGATGACTGACATCGTTGAAAAGATTCGCGAGGCACTCTCGATAATGTTGCCACCCAATGTAGTTTTTGAAGTTGGCCCATGCGCCGAAATCACGGAGGAGCTTCACCCAGCTGAGGCGCTGCAAGCAACAAAATATGGCAGTAAACGCCTTGTTGAATTTCGCGCATCTCGCACCCTTGCACGGCGGCTCTTGATTCAATTAGGACAAGAGCCCGCTGCCATCTTGAATGGTGAAAATCGTGAGCCCATATGGCCCGCCGGAATCGCTGGTACCATTTCTCACTCTGGGGACGTCGTCATCGTCGCTCTCGCTCACGAGCAAGACGTCATGTCATTGGGCGTTGATATCGAGGTGCGAGATTCTTTAAAGCAAGATCTTTGGAGCAAGATCCTCTGCCCTCAAGAAATCGCGTTCGTTGAGAAGCTTGACGACGGTGAAGCTGGCCGACTGTCCTTGCTTTTTTTCTCGGCCAAGGAGTCGTTTTACAAAGCCCAATTCCCTCTTACCCGGAAGTTCCTTAGCTTCGATTCCATCAGCCTTGAGAAGCCTGATGAAGAGCGCCGCCTGCATTTTACCATCCATGATCAAGAGACGGTGGATCGTCTTGAGGGCAACGACATAGAATTGCGTGGAATTTCGACAGCCACCTTCGCTCTATCAACCTGTCGGGTTCTCTAAGTCGAGTCTTCGTTTGCCTAAACTGGCTTTTCTCTATCCAACTTGGTTGGCAAGTCCATGCGTCACTCGCTCCTTCCAATAGCAAAACAATCGTGGCAACCGTCGACGTTCGAAAGAGCAATAAAGTAAGCCGAATTCGACGTGAATTCGGCTCACAGGGAAATTGAAACCTGGCTCAACGGAACTTGATGACGGTGCCATTCGAGGTGGCGAATGATCCGTTGGCGGCATTGGAGGTTATGGCGACAGCCTGCAACATTGGGCCAGATTCCACCACGCTGGGTGTCGGTGGCACGGGAAGTTGCAAGCCCTTACTAAGAGCAGATGAGTGGGATCGAATTCAACAATTGGGCCGCTCTCAATGACCGGGCGGCGGCCAAGCGATTTCTTGTCAATTCAGCGGTCGAACTGACGGCTAGTATTAGTGGGGTCGTTGGCTTCGTTGACGACTACGAACCCACGATCGAATTCGAGTATGCGCTTCATGCCGCTGGAAGAGGGCATCCTTTTGAGCCGATCTACCATGAGATCTTTAGTGACATGCGAGCGACAAGATCGCTCGTGGCTCGGAGTGAGAATGGGCAGGCAGACGCAGGCCTGGCCGCGATAAGTTTCCTCGCAGTGCCCATACTTAGAGGAAATCTTGTCGTCGGTATGATCGGAGTTCATGGGGCACCGGTCCTGGGCAGTGACGACGCCGATAGGCTCGTTGCCTTGTGTCGTACAGCCAGCGTTGTGTACGAAAGTCACGAAGGTCGCCTCCGAGAAATTACTCTGCAGAAGTAATTGAAGCAGGCGGCGACAATGGAATCGCTTGGTGTTCTTGCCAGTGGTATTGCTCACGACCTCAACAACATGCTCGCGCCCATTCTTGGCAACGCGGAATTAGCTATCGCCACGCTTCCGACGAACTCCTTGGTTCAACCGATGCTGAGTGACATTGTAACAGCAAGCTACCAAGCAATGGGCTGGTGCAATCAGATGTTGGCCTACACCGGGCGTAGCGTTGCATCGACGGAGGTCTTGGATTGCAACCAATTGGTCGAGTCTTTGTCCTCCCTCCTCCACGTCGCTCATTCGAAGAAAGCCGTCTTGAGCTACGATTTGTCTGAAGCCCCTCTCTACGTCGAAGCGAACAAGTCTCAGATTCGGCAGGTTTTGATAAATTTAATAATCAACGCATCCGAATCGATTGGCGATCAAGCCGGGACCATTTCGGTTTCAACTACAAGTTGTCGATTGGATGCCGACGACTTCAAGCGTTTTGGTTTTGAGTTCCAGAGCGAACCCGGTGAGTACATTGAGATTCGCGTTGAAGACCCTGGCATGGGGATGAGCGAGACAACGCAATCGAAGATGTTCGATCCGTTTACAGTACGAAGTTTGCTGGACGAGGATTGGGGTTGGCTGCCGTGCAGGGCATCGTCAAGAGTCACAATGGTGCCATCTATCTGAAGAGCGAAATCGGAAAAGGCACGGTGTTCAGGGTCATTTTGCCACGTTCGACAGGAGTTGCAGAACAACCGTGTCCAATAGCCGTGAAAAGTCGCGCAGAGGAAAGAAAAACAGTCTTACTCGTTGACGACGAAAGTGCAGTTCGAGAAGTCAATTCAAGCATCCTCGAGCGCGCAGGTTTCGATTTCTTGACGGCGACGGGATGGTGAGCAAGCCGTCCTTATCTTCAAAGAGAAGCAAGACGTCATCGATTGTGTCCTACTTAACCTGAGTATGCCGCACTTGGATGGCGAAGAGACCTTTCAGGTTCTGCAGTCGATCCAGCCGAAAATCCGGGTCGTTATTAACAGTGGCTATATCGAACGCGAGATGTTGGATCGATTCGAAGGACTTGGCTTCGCTGGGTTCTTGCAGAAACCCACTCCCATGGACGGACGTACTGGTCGAGACGCTTCGGTCAGCCACCAGAGATTGAGCCCTTTTTGCCCATCATTTCTCAATTAATTCGGCTGTGACAAAAGACCCCCGTGCTGACGCTGGCCTGTCGCAGTATGATGCTCTAACGAATTGGCGATGCACCAAATCGTCCGATTAGACTGTGATTGATGAGGCGAAACGATGTCTGACCTATTCGAACGTGCC
>JBLINQ010000218.1:0-6755 GCA_047639315.1 Planctomycetota bacterium | reverse complement strand
TAAGATTGGCGGAACTTTCAATTGAGCGAAGCAACAACTTCTTGTTGATGGGCTTGGACAAATAGCCGTCGGCCCCGGCATCTCTTGCATTCTCCCGCCATTGCGGCCTTCTTGTCCAGTCACAACAAGGATGGTTGTGTCCTTGAACGATGGCCTTGCCTAAAGGTTGGAAGGCGGGTTAGCCCAAGTCGTTCAGGAAGGCACAAGTCGAGCAGGATGACTCCTGGGCGGGTTGAATTCGCCAGCCTGAGCCCACTTAAGCCGTTGCGGGCAGCGACAATCTCGTATGAGAGTTCTCTTGAATAGAAACGTGAGGAGCGTGATCATTTCCTCGTCGTCATCGACAATGAGTATCTTTCAATCATGATTTTGAGGGCTCACGAAGGAAGTCTCCTTGTGATTGCGATTTGTTTCATGGCTTCGTGCAACTCTTCAACAGCGTTTTGTGTAGCTTCCAACTCTCTTTTGCGAGCGGCTTTAACCAAGACTGTTGAAATCTCCGTTAATTGTGGAAATCCGAAGCTTGTTCCAGTGCCCTTTATCTTGTGAGCTTCTGCGGAAATGTAGTCAAGATTTTCTTCTCGCAAAGCGGTGATCATGCGATCGACAACGGCGGTCTTGTTGTGCACATATCGTTCAACAATATCATCCATTTCGTGGATCTCGACGGCTTCCTCGTCTGGGAGAAGAGCAGGATTCTTCAAATAGACACCGTATTGGTCAAGGACGTGGATCAACGTGGCTTTGGCGATTGGTTTCGAAAGATGGGCATCGCAGCCCGCTTTCAAAGCTCGCGAACAATCTTCACTCAAAGCATCGGCAGTAAGGGCAATCACCGGAGTTGGGTAGCCATGGGCTCGAGCCTCATTTTCACGGATTGTCCTAGTCGCCACGTATCCATCCATGACCGGCATCTGCATGTCCATGAGAATACAATCATAGTTGTAACTCAAGGCAGCAACGACCGCTTCTTGGCCATTGACCGCAAAGTCCATATCGATGTCTGTGTCCTTTAAGAAAGCAGAAATGAGATATCGGTTGTCTTTGTTGTCATCAACGACCAAGAGTCGTTGAGGGTTCGTTGCGTCGGTTGGGTAGTACCGCTTTTCTCCATTCGTTTCGGTTGCGAGCTTTGCAGGGCTCTTTCTAAGAATGTCTTCGACGGCTATGCGCAGCTCCGACGTCCGTGCCGGTTTGAATAGCCATGCTCCGAGTTCATTCTTTCGCGACTCCTTGATTTTCATCTCTTGCCGAGTTGTTCGAAGGAGAACCAGGCTCCGTCTTGCCAATTCACCTTCAGTATCAATTCGCGTGACAAATTCGACCGCAGATTCCAAGCCAATCGACGAAGCCATGATGAGAATGTCGGGTAGTGTGTTTGTCTTACTCGCTAATTCGATGGACTTGAACAGGTCTTTCGCTTTGGAGATTTCAAGAACCTCGACTCCCCACTCTCGAAGTTGATTGGTGAGTACTCTTCTTTGGATCAATTCGTTGCCGTAGACCATGGCTGTGCTATTCGCTACGAACGAATTTGAGTCGTAATCAGGTTCGGATAGAGGACCTACATCAAATTCGACCTCGAACGAGAATTCTGTTCCGACCCCGAGTTCGCTTCCCAAATGCAATTGGCTTTCCATGAGACGAACAAAACGGTCACAGACGGCGAGACCTAAGCCAGTGCCACCATAGTTCCGCGCGGTGGATGGGTCGACCTGAGTGAATGGATCGAGGAGTTTCTGGCGATTCTCTTGGGCAATCCCAATTCCTGTGTCTGTCACCGAGAACTTGATCAGGGCCTTATTTTCTTTATGGCGGATAAGGTGGGCGCTCAATCTCACCACCCCTTGCTCGGTGAATTTGACGGCATTGCCCAATAGATTGATGAAGACTTGGCGCAAACGCAATTGGTCGCCAATGAGATTTTTTGGAATTGATGGACTTCGATCTAGGATGATATCCAGTCCTTTGCGATGCGCTTGAAGTGCCATGACTTCGACTGCAGTCTCAAGGAGATCAATCACATCGAATTCGATTTTTTCCAATTCAAGGTTGCCGGATTCAATCTTGGCTAAATCCAGAACGCCGTTGATCAACTCCAGCATAGACTCGCCCGCGTTCCGAAGAATGCGAATGTGTTGTCGTTGATCGTCGTCTAAGTCACTGCCCTCAAGCAACTCGCTCATGCCAAGGACCGAGTTCATTGGTGTCCTTATTTCGTGACTCATGTTCGCGATGAAAGACGATTTTGCCTTGTTGGCACTGTCGGCCTTCTTCATCAAGATGGCCATGTGATCGTTGAGTTCCTGCTGATCTTTCAGAGCGTCACGGAGTTGTCTCGTCGCTTCAACTTTCTTGGTAATGTCTACAATTCCGGCCAGAACGAAAGTTTCTTCGTCCAGCGGGAGCGGCATCAAGCCGACATCCACAGGGACGTGCGTCCCGTCGTTTCTCTTGCCGCTAAACACTTTGGCGTCGCTGAGTGACCGATGAGACGGGTTTGACAAGAAGTCGGAGGGCAATAGCAATTTGCCCTTCTTCTTGTCGATGAGACTCAACACATCGATGTGCTGGCCAATCAGGGAAGAACTCTCGTATCCGAAGATGTTCTCTGTTTCTTGGTTGATGAGGACAATCTTGCCGTCAGAATCAAACATGACCAATCCATTGGGAGCCGTTTCAACGACCGATTCCAATCTTGATTCACTGCGAGCGAGGTCTTCTGTTAGGCGTTCGGCCATTGATCTTGCGCGCTTACTCGTGTTGCCGAAACTCCAAACCATTAAAGCAAGAGCGAAAGAAAGAAAGACCGTTGCCAAGGCAATCCATGCTGACCTGATATTGCTCGACGCTCTGAATTCAGGGCCACGGCGCCAACCAATTTGGAACCGAATACCATGAAAGTCAAGAACGTCAGTGCGTTCGTAAATTCCCGAGTTCTGATTCCCTACGACTGAGAAAACTTCGGTTCTTTGTGACTCATTGGCGTCGTTGAAGACTGTGAACTCGATCTCGCCATTGGTGGCTGTTGACCTGCTCCAAGCTCCCTTGAAGAATTCTTCACTCACCAGAGGAGCGTAGACCCATCCTAAGAAGTCGTCAGAATCTTCAATCTCAGCGGTACTAGTGGCATTCGGAGGATAAACGGGAAAGTAGAGGAGGAAGCCAGGTCCGGCCTTCGCATCCTGAACCAGGATGATCTCTTGAGTTGACCTGGGTTCGCCAGTTGTCCGGGCCAATGACGCGGCATTAAATCGATTGTGCTCTGTTGCCAAGTCCAAGCCCAAGGCCTCTTTGTTTCGTTCGAGTGGTTCGATGAAAGTGATTGGGAACGAGTAATCGGTCGTCGGTCGTTGTTCGACATTTGGGACTTCTCGTATCTCGAAACCTTCGCTGCCATTCGCTCGGGCGTGAACTACGAATTTCTCCTGTTCTTTTTTTTCAATCTGAGTTACGAAGCCGACCCCTCGGATTCCGGGGTGACGGTCGACGATGCCGAGTGTATTGACGTAGGTCTTCCATTCGGAGGCCGTGACATTCTTGTTGACAGTTATAAGCCCTGCGCCACCTCTCAGATCTTCAACATAGACGTCCATTTGATCGTGGAAGAGGTTACTTGCATCGCTTACTAAACGGCTGAATCTGGATTCGTCCAGTTTGCGTTCTTGTTCATTTAGTGATTGGAAGAGCATCCAACTACAGACAAGTCCCGCGAGAAGGACCAATGCGGGGGCAAATCGACTGAAGCCCCGGCTCATTCTTATGAAAGATAATTGAATAGTTTACACCCCACTCCCGATTCCTCTCCCCGTGTTGAAGCTCAGTCGAGACCCGATAGTGATGTCTGTTCAGTGAACTGATCGAGCGCTTGAATGGTAAGTTATCTTGCCAATGAGTCCTACCAGTCGGCCGCAGCGAATCACTTGCCTATCGTCTTTTTCAGAACTTAATCTAAAGCTTACAAAGGGGGGGGGGCTGTGAGCCTCGATATGAGGCATTATTCGTGAGTTACGTACACAAAGGGAATGGCTTGAGTTTGTGATTGGTGATGAGTGGGTGAAAATCCACACCGCTCGAAATTACTCGGTGGGGGGAAACCTGAGAATGATCTTGGTTCACTCGAAACCCGATCGGGGCGTCTTTGAATGTTCACTGTCTCAAGCAAAAGAACGCTCTCGTTCTCTGCCCCGGATTCGAGACGAGGCAACAGGCAGAACTAACTTGCAGTGCTATTTGGTTTGGATAATCAAGGCGACTCCCATTGGTGCCGTTCCCGTGTCGCGACGTCGTTGGTTGAAATTTCCCTGTCCACTTCTATAGCCGATCCCCAGTATCTCAAGCTTCTGAAATGCCCGTTTCTTGCGGTCCCAAATGCCCTTGCCATAAATCGTTGGAGCGAACTTCTGACGCCCCGAGTCCATGATCGCCTTGCCTCGATACTCAATGGTGCACAGATGTCCCTTGACTCCGGTGATACGCATGCGCATCTCGGCTTCCTTGACCGCGGTTCCTCGCCAAGGTGGGTTTTGACCACGAACATTGTCGACCATCGTGTTCTGGTAGATTCTTCGGATCAGATCCTGATCTACCGCTTCCTCTTTTTTTCCCTTAGGGACAAGAGATGATTGGTCATCGATTCCGAACCAGTTGATATTCCAGGCCCATTTCACGAAATCGGGCCAAATCCCATTGATGTCTTTTGGAGTGAATCGTCGCCCGCTTTTATCCCGTTTGCTGCGAGGGAGGTCGCGCAGGAAAACGCGAAACAAATGGGGCTTCGACTTGGCACGAGCGGGGACGATGTTCTTGGATCGAGGGACCTTCTTGTTCTTGTACTTTTTCTTCTTGGCAATTGTCTTCCACGTGCTTAAAGCAGTTTCCAGTTTGCGACGCATTTCGGCAACTCCGCCACTGATGGCGCCGCCTCCTTCCAGAAACTCCGCGTCAGGGCCCATCATGTAGATGCCCTGTTTGGTACCAGGATGATTCCAGCTGCCATCGGGAGCCGATTCTCCGTAACGCTTGAAAAATTTATGCGCCGGATCATTGCGCACGCGAGCAATTTGCGCGTGTCCTTCCGGATAGAGAAAATGAACCTCTTCGGCGACAGTTACGAACTCGCGGCTTAGCTCTTGAATCTTGGGGTCTGACCAGACCATTTGTCGCCCTCGGACGCCGTTGTTTCAGGTACAGCCGAGAGGATGTCCGTTCATGGTCCACAACAGAATCGGCCGGCCAAGCATCCTTGCCTCTTTGACGGCGGGCCAGAACTCTCCTCGCCATCCGACGCGCTCGAAGCTTAGCTCGCTTTTCGTCGGTCGGATGAAAGCCAACCATTCCTCAAAGTTGGCTTCATTGATTAACACCTCAGGCGAGGTTTGGGCCAAGCCAAAGCTGCTAAACAAGAACATGACGAAGAAGATCGATGGTAGAATTCGGTGTTTCATAATCGAAGCTATCGGCAGAATTGAGGAATTGTAAGCGGCGGAAATCTGGGCAGAGCAATCTCGTTTACCCGAGATCTATGGCCACGGATTGGTTGCGAATACCGTCAACTCCGGAATGAAGCCCCGTTGGGCCATCTTCAATGCGGCCACGACCGGTTCGGCAATGTCATCCGCAATCAATTTTTTGGGATTGGAAGCTCCGCCTTCTCGCCCGCCAAATTCGGTTTGAACCTCGCTCGGGTTGACCAGCATGACCCGTATGTCGTCGGGACGAAGTTCGGCTTGCCAGCACTGGGTCATCGACTTAAGGGCAAACTTGCTTGACGAGTAGATCGTGGCTCCGGCTCCGCCTTTGAGGCCGGACGTGCTTGAGATGTTGACAATATCTCCACCGCCGGACTTCTTCAGATGGGGGACACACTCCCGTGCCATGACGGCAGCGCCAAGGACGTTCACATCAAAGACGCGCCGAAAATCGTCTGTCTTCATTTCCGCAAGAGGCCCGAAAACACCAAAGCCAGCATTGTTGATCAGGCCGTCTAACCCACCAAACTCATCGACGGCCTTCGCCACTGAGTCGATGGCATCTTGCTCGTTGCCAACGTCAGCCACGATTGGAAAGGCGCCAATTTCCTTGGCGACCGCGTGAAGCCGTTCGGAGCCACGGGCTGTAATCGCAACCTTGCAACCTTCGTTAATCAGGTGTTGGGCGATGGCCTTGCCGATTCCGGTACTACCACCGGTCACGATGAATCTCTTGTTTTTCATGAACTACTCAGATCTCGAGTGGATTATCTGTTTCTCATTGTCCCCATGACGAATCACTTGAGAATTTACCACAGAAACCTACAGCGGGCATCAGGTACTGCGTGGGGCGGCTCCTCAATTGGACAAAGGCAGGGATTGGCCGCATGAACATTAGCGCCTCATTTTGGCCTTCCGCTTCAAATTCAAGTCATGGAAGTCAAAGCTGAAGTCGATGTTGGGCGAAATGCCTTTCATCTTGATGCCTTGAGCCAGTCCTTCCTCGTCTAAACTGAATATGGCAAAGGCATCGGCAACCATGTCTTGGTATTCCCACTTGATGGCATACGCGTTGGCCTTGTAGAAGTGCATTGGACCATTGAGTTTTGGGGGCCTGGTACGGTACCTCGCATAGAATCTTGTGTCCCAGCAAGAGTCGTTTGAGTTCGTATGAATGGTGGCACATGAACTGGGAGCGCTGGCGTCCCGCCGGCATCTTCCGCCTCAATCATGAAGCGAGCTCATCCGGTGAAATGATGTCATGCGTTCAAAGTGCGGTTGTGG